>NZ_DFQK01000026.1:0-28652 GCF_002377745.1 Exiguobacterium sp. UBA3491 | reverse complement strand
CAGGAAAAAGTGCATTATGCGCTGTCAGAGACGAACAAGACCCGCTTTCCTGCTTGAATGAAGCAAGAAAACTGGCTTGTGTCTCGCCTGAGGAAAGGGCGTGAAGAGACGCGTCATTTTTTGGAGTCATCCCTGTTGTCTACAAACCTGAAAGCACTCTAGATTTTGTGTCTAGAGTGTTTTTTTGTTTATTAATAGGCAACCTGTCCCATCCGAACGCCACAAAACGTATGCAAAGTGACCGGATCCTGTAGGTTCGTTCGCTCCAACATATCGTTTAAGAGTAACGCACAGACGTAGGCATCTTCTTTTGCATCATGGTGCTGGAAAGAGACGTTGAGAAACTCTGCCATCGTATTCAATCGATGGTTCGGCAACCAAGGATACAATTTGCGGGATAATTTGACCGTGCAGCCGTAGGTGAAAGCGGGCATCTGGTACATATCGTATTTTTGAATCGCTTTTTGAAGTGCCCCCATATCAAATGATGCATTGTGAGCAACGATCAGTTGAGCGCCTGCAATCAAATCGTATAAGCCATGGGCTTCCATCGCTTCCGGTAACGTCGGCGCATCAAAGACATCGCTCGGACGAATTCCGTGGACCCGAATGTTTCCAGCATCGAAATTTTCTTCTGGATTGATTAAGACCTGTTTACTCTCCGTGACACGACCGTTCGCGAGAACGGACCAACCAAACGCACAAATGCTTCGGCTATTCCGATTTGCCGTTTCAAAGTCAATTGCTAATGTATACATCCAGCAGGCTCCTTTCTGTCATTCACTAGTAACAGAATACATGTTCGTATTCTGGAAGTCCATCAAAAAAGACCATCTGCAAAGCAGACGATCTTAGATCCATTCCAGTCACTTCGCGGTAGCGACTTTTTGTTCCTCTGCGACGTACTCTTCCGGTTTAAATAACAGAACGCGATCTTTATAGGCGAAAACAAGGGCCGTCAAAACAGCCATTGCATCAGCGATCGGAAAAGCGACCCAGACACCATTGACACCGAAGATCAGGGGCAATATCAAGACGAGTGGAATCGTGTATAACGTTTGGCGCGACAAGGACAAGAATAAAGCGACTTTTGCTTTTGCAAGCGATTGGTACATTCCGTTGACAATCATTTGAATTCCGTAGACGAACGATAAGGCGAATAAGATGCGCATCGCACTCGAGCCTTCCTGTAGAAGTGTCGCCTCTTCTGTGAACAAGCCGACCCAAAAACGAGGGAACAGTTGAATGAGTAACCACAAGCTGATCGATAACGATAAACCGTAGCGGATTGCCAACTTGATGGCAAGCGACATCCGGCTAAACTGCCGGGATCCGAAATTATATCCGACGATCGGTTGCATCCCTTGCACGATCCCCATGATCGGCATACCGACGAGCGCCATGAACTTATTGATGACCGCAAACGTAGCTAGTTCTGTCGTACCACCGTACCGGACGAGCATATGGTTGACGGTGATGAACAAAATCGATTGGGAGACTTGCATGATGAACGATGATGATCCAATTTGCATCATCCGGAACGTTAATCGGAAATCAGGTTTGAAAGCATTCCGATCGAGTGTTAACCCCGTTTGCCGACGTTTCGTAAAGAAGAATCGGAAAACAAGTGCAGCACCGACGATTTGCGCAACTACTGTCCCGAGTGCAGCACCTTGGATGCCCCAATCAAGACCAAAGATGAACAGCGGTGTCAGGACGATGTTGATGGCAACCGTCGTCAGCATGACGCGCATCTGATAGTTCGCGCGTCCTTCTGCGCGTAACATTGCACTCGACGCCATCGTCAACATGAAGAAAGGAGATCCGATCAAGAGGACGCGTAAGAAATCGATACTGTACGGCATGATCTCATCCGTCGCTCCAAAGAGACGTAGCAACGGTTCGACGAAGATGAAAGCACTGATGATAGCGAGCATACTGATGAAGAAAACAGCCATCAAGACGTTGGCATAAGCACGACTGGAACCATCTATTTGTTTTTGACCGAGTCGTTGTGACGCAATTGCAGCACCACCAATCCCGATCGAGTTGGCGATTGCCATTAATACGAGCTGGACGGGGAAAGCGATTCCGACGGCGGCCACGGCAGCCGTACCGATTCCTTGAGCGACGAAAATCGTATCGACGATATTGTAGAGTGCCGTGACGAGCATCCCGACCATCGCTGGTAAAGAGAGACTAAGTAAAAGCTGATTGACAGGTGCTTCACCCAAACGGGCAGTGTTTTTATTCATGGAAGGAGAACCTCCTATTTTAGACAAGTGGTAAGTAGGGTTTTACTCAGAGTAGTCGCTTCTTTAACGAGATGCAAGAAATCACTCTAGTCAATGTGTTCGTTCTATGAAAAAAGGATGCGCCATGAAGCGCATCCGATGGATCTCGATTTAAGATGGTGTAGGCAGGTAACCTTTCGAATATTCGAAAGCAACGAATAAAATAGCACCGAGCGCCAAATAAGCGAGGAGCGTGATCGTTTGTTGTTTTTTCGGCATCTGATGATACTGAACAGACTCTTCAGCAAGACGAAGTGGTTCAATCCGCTGATCGATTCGTCGCAACAACGCATCGTAGTCGTTCGCAGCATCATATTGATACCGTAACAGATCGTCCGCTTCCTGACGTGCCTCTTCTGGACTCGCTTGTCGCAAATCTTGTAAATCGAGACGAAGCGACCAAGCAATCGGATCGTACGTACTTTCGACCGTTTGTTCTTCCTCCACTTCCGGTGCAAGAGCGACTTCAACGTTTGCACGTTCCTGCTCCGCCTTTGCCCGTAAGACGCGTTCGCGTGCAGCACGATACAACATTAAGGTCGACCGGTTCGCCTCATATTGTTTCGCGAACTTATACCGTTTCCAAACGGCACTGCCGCCTAAAAAGGCAATCAAGAGCAAAATCAGACTAAAGTGGGTGATACCGTAGGCAATCAAGGCAGCAAGTCCCGCGACCCAGACGATGATCGGAAGTCCCGCAAGAATCCGTCCGCCGTCAAGTGGACTGACGGGAAGTAGGTTGAAGAGATTCAATAGAGCCCCGAGGTGGAAGATGACGAGCCAGAAGTCATTTCCGGTCACAGCATATCCGATCGCAAGCGGAATCAGGGATACGAGACCCGCGAGTGGTCCACCGTACGCGAGAATCGCTTCTTGTTTTGGCGTTCGAAATGTATCCTTGATGCCGATGACGGCTCCCATGAACGGTACGAAAATCGCAGGACCGGTCTTAAAACCGAGTCGTTTAGCGGCGAGTAGATGTCCCATCTCATGAATGAATAGGAGATAAAGCAATCCGACCCCGAACCAAACACCGAATATTTGAGCGTAAAAGAGAAGAGAGATTCCGAACGAAATCAGAGTGCCTCCGAACTTTGAAAATTTCAATAAGGCAAGGATGACCTTTCCTTTCGTCAAGAGAAAGGCGCCGGCAACAGCAAGTCCACCCCAACGTTTTTTAGCCATCGTGAAGTTCCTTCTTTCATCATGTGACGTTCTTCCTTAAGTGTACGACACAATTGTAGAAAAAGTTTCATTCAGACTGCTCGGGGATTAAATAGAAGCAGCTTCCATCTGGCTGACGCGCTTCACTACCTACTTTAAAATGATGTGTCGTCGCAAGTGCAGCAGCAATCGACAATCCGAGTCCACTTCCTGAACGATCGCGTGCTGCATCGAGTCGGTAAAACCGGTCGAATAACCGAGCGCGTTCTTCGTCCGTTAGAGACGTTCCCCGATCAAGGACAGCCAGACGTTCTTTTCGCAGGTGCAATTCTGGTGAAGTGGCATACTTCAGGACATTATCGATATAGATCGTCAAGATACGTAACACCGCTTCGCGATTTGCCCGAATCGTTCCGGAGGCATCAACAGGAATGATCGTCCCTGTCGCGTGATACATCCGATCAGCGAGTTCGCTTCCAAGCTCTGCTAAGTCAATCACTTCGACAGACGTTTCCTCGTAACCGAGACGAGACAATTCGAGCATAGGCTCAATCAAGGTCGTCCGCATCGCATGTGTTTCCTGCAAGATATGTTCAATCGATTCATCGAGTACGTCGGGCTTCGTTTTGCCCCATCGCTTCAATAATTGCGCATACCCTTCGATGACGGTCAGCGGTGTCTTCATCTCATGCGAGACATCGGCGACGAACTGCCGTTGTTGTTCCATCGTTTGATCGACACGCCCAATCATCTGATTGAAGACGCGACCGAGGCGACCGATCTCATCATCACGTTCGGTCTGCACGGTCTCAAGCGTTCCAGAAGACGAGATCCGTTGCATCGTATCATTTAGTTGCCTGAGCGGGCGGAGCGTCTGATACGCAATCCAGAAGCTACTGATGAACGCGATGACGATTCCAACGACCAACACGATGGTGAAGGTCAAGACGAGTGTCGAGACCGTATCATCGACGCTCTCATCTTCGAACAGATAGGCTTGATCCTGATAGACGATGCCGAACCAATCGCCAGACTTAAAAGGTTCATTCGAGCGCGGGATACCGGGGAGGTCATTTGCTTGTATGTCTCCGTTAACAGTAGACGGGTCGTCGCCATCTTCATCGTTTGAGATGACCCAGCGTCCATTTTCGTTCGATAAGACGACAGCATCCTCATGAAGCGTCAGCAATGTCCGGACCGATGAATCATCTTCCATCAATTCCTCTGCCTGTTCCAGTTGGGTATAACGCGATTCAATTAAATGATTTTGGACGACGAGTGTCACGACGATGAACGAAAGGAATAACAAGAGTGTCGTAAAGGCGGTGACGGATAAAGCAAGCTTCGTTCGAAGCTTCATGGGATCGCCTCCCGTAGCACATAACCAACCCCACGAACGGTCTGAATCAAGGCCGGAGGGTGGGCATCGACTTTTTTGCGAAGATAACGGATGTAGACGTCGACGATGTTCGTCTCGCCGAAGTAATCGTACCCCCAGACGTGATTTAGGATTTGTTCGCGTGTCAGGACATGTTCCTTGTTTTCTAGTAAATATGTCAGAAGTTCGAACTCACGTGGTGTCAAATCGAGTCGCCCTTCATTGCGAAATGCTTCATGTCGATCAAGATTGAGTACAAGATCAGCGAACTGTAACGTGCGCGGTGCGTTACTAGTTGAAGTCGGAGTGCGTAATAACGCTCGGATTCGAGCAAGGAGTTCCTCCATCTCGAACGGTTTCGTCACATAATCATTCGCACCAAGATCGAGTCCCGCGACTTTATCGTACACTTCTCCACGTGCTGTTAGCATAATGACGGGAACGTGCATGCCTTTTCCGCGGAGCCTGCGCAACACCTCGAAGCCGCTCAGCTCCGGCATCATCACGTCGAGTAAGACGAGATCAACCGAATGCTCAGCGGCAGCGAGACCATCTTTTCCGTTGGGGGCGACTCGTGTCGCGTACCCGGCATATTGGAGTTCAAGTTCAAGGAGGCGTGCGATTTTCGCATCGTCCTCAACGATTAAGATGGTGGTTGGCATAAACATCCTCCTTTTAATGATCATTCATCGATTTCTGTTACTTCGTCTGATGCGTTCAACTCGAGTTTGACGGCACCACCAACTCGGACGTCATCATCCTGTTCCATGTTTGATGCACGAGAGTACGATTTTTGCGTACCATTCTGTTCAATGATGATCTCTTGATTCGTTATTTTAGAGAGTGTACCGCGGACTTCTTGCTCCCGTGCATCGTCACGGTCTTCATCGCGTGCATCATTACGATTTTCGTCGTCCTCTTCCCGATCAAGCTCACGGACTTGACCATCTGCATTCAATTCGATTTTTACGATATCCCCAGATTTCACAGTGTCACGTTCCACACGATCCGCCATCGCGTAGATCGTCTCTTGTCCATCTTGTTCGAGTGTCAATTCACTTTGTGATAGGGCACGAAGAACACCGTACCGTTCATTCGCATCGTCCAATGAATCATTTGAGCGATTGCCATCGTCCTCTCGGTCATTGCGATCATCTTGATCTTCTCGCTCAAGTTCCGTGATTTGCTGATTCGCATTCAGATCGATTTTGACCCAATCCTCTTTTTGCACGGCTTCACGTTCTACTGACGAAGCAAAGTCATACGTCTGAGCGTCACCGTTAACGTCGATCGTCATCGAACGATCCGATAGTTTTTGCAATGTGCCTTCGATTTCTTGATCGTCACGCATTGAAGCAGGAAGCTTTTGTTCGACTTGGCGCGAAGCAGCTGCGACTTTTTGCTCTGCCTGCTGCGAAGTGGTGACCGTCGAGTTGACGAGAGAGTGTCCTGGACCTGTGAAGAGTAGGAACGCACCAGCTCCTGTTAAGACTGTACCCGTTATGGCAAGTGTAGCGATTCCTTTTTTGAAGTATTTATTTCCTTTATCTGTTCGTTTTTCAGTCATGATGATATCCTCCTTTAAGTAGTGGCTGTTGTTCTTATACATAGAATAACCAGACCACGTGAAAGGAAGCTGAGGAACAGATTAGAATTTGATGAGAATTAGATCGTCTTGATGATCCGAGCTGGATTTCCGCCAACGACGCTGTTTGCCGGTACATCCTTGACGACGACACTTCCTGAGGCAATAACTGCATTATCTCCGATCGTCACACCTGGATTGATGACCGCGCGTCCACCGATCCAGACATTGTTCCCGATGACGACCGGTTTTCCTAATTCATAACCGCTATTGCGCTCGACAGGATCGAGTGGGTGGGTCGCGGTATAGATATGTACACCTGGAGCAAGCATGCAGTTGTCGCCGATCGTAATCGGACAAATATCGAGCAAGACACAGTCATAGTTGGCATAAAAACGAGCCCCTAACGTGATGTTGTAGCCATAATCACATTTAAAGGTCGGTTCGATGTAAAAGTCGGCTTGCTCCGTCTGAAATAATTGCTGCAAAAGCATCTTTCGCTTGGCACGATCATGAACACTCAATTGATTGAACTCATAGCAGAGCGATTGTGCCCGGATGCGGTCGGCCACGAGTTCCGGATCTTGTGCTAAATAAAGTTCCCCTTGAATCATCTTTTCTTTTTCAGTCATCTGATTCACTCCTTCATCGTTATTACTTTCATTAGACTAAATGGCACCGGGTGATGCAACTGATATCCCGTTAAGACACGCGAAAACAGGATAGCCGAAGCTACCCTGTCGAGATTCGATCCTTATGCTAACTCGATTCCACCTGTAACACCATAGATTTGCGCTGTAACATAGCTTGCAGCGTCTGAAGCGAGGAAGACATAGACATCGGACAGTTCGACCGGTTGACCACTTCGTTTTAGTGGTGTTTCCTGTCCGAACTCTGGAATGTTCTCGCTTGGCTGACCACCCGAGATTTGAAGCGGTGTCCAAATCGGACCAGGTGCGACGGAGTTGACACGGATTCCTTTTGGCGCGACTTGTTTAGCGAGTCCACGTGTGAAACCGTTGATGGCAAACTTCGTCGAAGCGTAATCCAAGAGATTCGCGCTTGGATTATATCCTTGGACAGATGTCGTCGTGATAATCGAAGCGCCTTCCTTTAAGAGTGGCAAGGCTGCCTTGACGACCCAGAAGAGGGAGAAGACGTTGATTTCGTATGTCTTGCGTAATTGCTCCGTCGAAAGGTCGAGAATGTTTTCGACAGCTTGTTGTTTACCCGCGACAAGTGCCAAAATGTCGAGTCCGCCGAGTGATTCGTGTGCTTCTTTGACGAGTTGTCCACAGAACGCTTCATCACTTAAATCACCAGGTAAGAGATATGCTTTTTGTCCCGCTGCTTCAACGAATGCTTTGACTTCTTCAGCATCCTGTTGTTCTTCCGGTAAGTAGTTAAGGACGATGTCAGCCCCTTCACGAGCGTAGGCGATTGCTGCTGCTCGGCCGATGCCGGAGTCGCCACCCGTAATCAGTGCTTTTTTGCCGATCAATTTGCCAGAACCTTTATAACTCTCTTCTCCACAATCGGGAACAGGTTCCATTTTTGCTTGAACCGCTGGGGCGTCCTGATATTGTTTTGGGAAATCGTCATTGAAGTATTGTGTTAACGGATTTTTCGATGCAGCCATGTAAACATTCCTCCTGAAAGTTGGTTTTGGTATAGGTTGTATGTTCCCTCAACAAGTCGGATTAAACGTTTTTGATGGTAGTAAATTTGGAAATTGATGGCTTACACTAGAAAAAGAGGAGTGTGAAGAAGATGATTGCTGGACTGTATGAAGCCCATTTACCGGTCAAAGAGCTCGAACGATCGATTGTCTTTTACGAAGAGTTAGGTCTTGAATGTGCGTTCCGAAATGAACGCGTCGCTTTCTTTTGGATCAAGCACGGTAAGAGTTGGTTAGGGCTATGGAAAGCAGGTCAAGCTGGGTTACCGTATCATCCGTCGATTCGCCATGTTGCGTTTCGGGTGGAACAAGAAAATATCGACAAAGCACAGGACTGGTTAAAGGAGAGAGGGATTGAAGTTCGATCAGCCTTCGGTGTAGCAGGAGCTGATCAACCGCTCGTTCTCGATAATCATCCACATGCGCACGCAGCGATCTACTTCGAGGATCCAGATGGCAATTCACTCGAATTGATCGCACCGTTACGCTTTGATATGGAGACGATGAACGGAACGATGTCGTATAAGGACTGGCAGCATCTTTATCAGATTGAAACGGAAAAATGAAGAGGTGACTGTAACGTTCAGTCATTGATTACGCATTCAAATCGCAAACTGCATGACGTGTTCTTTTATAGAAAACGGTTCGAAATGAACAAAAAGTGCAATCTTTCTCCTCATAATAGAGAAAAATTGCACTTAATCTATCTTGCAATAAATTTAGACACGAGCTGATTGGCGCTCGCTCATTGCTTGTAGAGCTGCTTGGTTTAGTAAGTTCCACGGTTTGTTGTAGTGCGGTTGGAAGAAGAAATCGACGAAAGCGAGCTCTTCAAGTGTCATGTCATTTTGAATCGCGACAGAAAGTGTGTTCATTGCCTGTGTCAAATCAACTTTTGAGATGATTTGTGCACCGACGACACGATGTGTTGCCGTCTCGAAGACGAGCTTCAATTGGACGTCTTCTGCTGTTGGCATGAACTCTGGACGATACGCATCTGTAACTGTCGTGCTGCTCACTTCAAGTCCGAACAAGGGTGCCGCTTCTTCTGTCAAACCAGTCGACGCGATGTTCAAATCATATAAGCGAAGACCAGATGTGCCTTGTGTTCCTTGGTAACGAATCTTTGGCGCGAGTAAGTTTTTTCCGATGAGCGTACCCATCCGGACAGCATTCGTTGCGAGTGGAATATAGGCATGTGTCCGAGCTGGGTTGTAATAGACGGCACAGCTGTCACCAGCAGCAAAAATGTTCGGGTTGCTCGTCCGCATATAATCGTCAACGATGATGGCACCGTTCGGTAACATATCGACTTGTCCTTTTAAGAGTTCCGTGCTTGGGCGGAAACCGACACAGAGAATGACGAGATCCGTTTCAAATGTGCCTTTATCTGTAACGACGTGTGTGACAGCACCGTTTTCTCCTTTGAAGCTTTGGACGGTTTGTCCAAGTTCAAGACGAATGCCGCGATCTGTTAATTCGCGTTCAATGACGTCAGTGAACGAGCGGTCGAGGTATTTGTTGAGAATGCGATCTGCACTGTCGATGAACGTAACATCTTTTCCGTAGGCTTCAAACGCTTCGACGAGTTCAGCACCGATATAGCCTGCACCAACGACCGTGATCCGCTCTGCATCTGATGCTTTTTCGATGATTGTTTGAGCGTGGTGATAGTTTTTACAGAGCTCGATTTGGTTCAACTCAATACCAGGAAGCATTGGAATGATTGGCCAAGATCCAGTCGTCATGATGAGTTTATCGTACGTATCGTGAACGACTTCACCAGTCATGAGGTTTTTCGCAACGATCGTCTGACGTTCACTATCGATTTCAAGTACATCATGTTTCAGACGCATCTCGGCTCCGAGCTCAGCAAGTTCACTTGGTGACGAGTAAAATAGCGATTCCGCGTGCTTGACGACACCACCGACGTGAAGTGCGATCCCACAAGAGAGAAACGATACATTGTCATTCCGCTCATAAACGGTGATCTCGACATCTTGTTGTGAAGCGAGTTCTTTGACTGCTGCTGTTCCTGCGTGTGTACATCCGATGACTGCTACTTTCATGGGTAAAGTCTCCTTTGTGTTTTGTTTGTGATGTAAATCACATTCATTTGATATACTTAGTGTAATCCTTCGCAAGTTCACTTTCAAGCAGTTTGTTCAACATTGAGCATAATCTTGTCTAAATTGTGAATGAGTGAGCAAAAGTGTTTGGATTATGTGAAGAATGCGTAAAACTGTTTTAGTTACTGAAATTCGGGTTATAATGAAAATAGATTTTTAATGAAGGGGTGGAAACCGATGGATACCGAGAGGACCAATCATCTATTCAGCTTACCTGATTTTTAGCAGTACCGGTCAAGACGAACAAGACGGTAATGGCTTATAAAAATCAGGGAGAGCGAAAATAGATGAATACCCAAACGGGACGTATAAAACCTCTCCCACGATGTAAATGGGAGAGGACAATAAAACATGAAACGAATCGCAACCATCTTAACCGGAACGCTGATCATGGCGTTCGGTTACTACACATTGAATGAACAGTTCGGATTAGCAGAAGGCGGCTTTATCGGATTATCGTTGCTTGGTCGATACTTTTTTGATATCAATCCTTCGATCTCGATGATCGTGCTCGATATTCCATTTTTCATCGGTGCCTTGTACTTCAAAGGCAAGCGTTTCGTCAGTGAAGCATTACTATCAGCAGGTGCGTTATCACTCTTTTATGAAATGTGGCACCGACTCGATTTGTTCCACTTTCCAGAACAGGCTTGGCCAGCGACGCTCATCGCAGCGATCGCTAGTGGAATCGTGACCGGGTATGGTCTCGGACTTGTTTTGAAAAGTGGAGCGGCAACAGGTGGAGACGATTTGCTATCGATGGGACTCAGCAAACTGACAGGTCTATCGATCGGGACGATTTTGTTCGGACTCGATGCCATCGTGTTAATCATCTCACTTGTCTATCTGCCGCTCAGCTTAACGTTATATACGTTACTGGCTGTAGCGATCGCTGGACGTGTCGTTGCTGTCATGACACGGGAGCCTATCATCGTACCAGCACCTGTCATAAAGAGAGTGACGCAGTAAAAACGGATGAATATCTAAAAAAATCATGTATCGGATTCGACATCGTCGAGTCCGATTTTTCAGGTTCATTAATTAGAAAATAAGTTCAAAGGAGAACGATTAGATGATTCGACAAGCAGATGCTTCTGAAGCACAACAGATTGCCCCGTTGATTGAGCAAGCGATTCATGAGATTGCTGAGACATTGACGGGAACGACAGAAAAAGAAGAGGTTCTAGAAAGGCTCGCTTATTTCGTTTCCCAAACCGGAAACCGGCTCAGTCATGAGAACATCCTCGTGAAAATCATCAAGGACGAAGTAGCGGGCATCGTGATCGCTTATGCCGGAACAGAGGCGAAACAACTCGACGAACCAATTAAAGAACAATTGAAACAGTGGACAGGTCAAGACGTCCAGATCGACGTCGAGACGGAAGGACCGGTCTATTACCTGGATACCTTATCAGTGGATGCGCGTCATGGTGGAAAAGGAATTGGTACGGAACTGTTGCAGGCAGCAGCGGAAGTAGGCGAGAAACGGGGACTACAAGCGTTTACGTTAAACGCTGATCAAACGAACGTTGGAGCGCAACGACTGTATCGCCGTCTTGGCTTTAAACCGGTCCGAACGATTGAAATTAGTGGCGGTACCTTTGATTATATGGAACGTCGTTACGATATACAGCAATGAAAAAACCATGTCGATCTCCACAGTGTCATTCGGGAATCGACATGGTTTTTATAGTCATGTCATCATGGCATCGTTAGTTGATACAAATCGCTTGCACGTCTTCTGATTCGTATCGGGCATCACTCGTAAAGCGGAAGCTTGGTGTAGACATGAAGAGGTTCACCTTAGCACTCCGTTTTCATAACATTTTTGCTTAGTTAAATGGTTTGAGTGCGTCCGTAATCCGTTCACCTATCATTTTGGCTTTGACGTCACCTTTTTCAACGAGCGCGAACCATTCGTTCGCATCTTTAGTGATTTGCGCTACTTTTTCTTTACCGAGACGGTTTTCAAGCGTGGGTTTCATCGCAACGATGAATAGGTTAGTTTCCATTGCTTTTGCCCGTGCTGTATCGATGTCTTTCTTCTCGATTGCTTCTTGTGTTTCTTCATGAGATTCGTCGACTTTTTCCGTCAACGCTTGTGCGAATAATCCCTCGATTTCTTTGTAAGAAACGTCAGCTGGCTTTGTCTTCGAGAAGTCATAACGTTCTTTTAGTATTTTGACAGCCTCTTCGTCTCCATCCGCTAAAGATTTTTCAACTGCAAGGAGGGAAGCATATCCTTCTGCTTGCCCTACCTGTAATTCTTTTTCGTCCGTCCCGCTTTTGACACCATCCTCGATTTTTTGAGCATAATCGAGTGCAGCCAAGTAGAACGAACGATAAATCGATTTATCCGTCACTTGTTTCGCGACATTGAAGTCACCGATTTTTTTAGTATCAATGGCTTCTTGCTGGGCAGATAGACCGGAAGTAATTGCTTGAGCAATCGTGTCTTCGTTTTTGAAATCGTAGCTTACGTCGCACTTTTTCGCTGTCGGGATGAAAATGGTCCTGGCCATTGCTTCGACATCTTTGAGTGCTTCTGTTGCAGCTTCCGGTTTACCCGCAACGAGTGCTTCTTCAGCTTTTGCTTGATTTGCCTTTTGTAATTGATAGAAATAGGACTGTAGAGCTTTATCGACGAGTTGACGTGCGATGTTCTGATCGAGATTCTTCGCTTCAACATCTACTAAAGCGGATTGAATGACTTGGTCGATTTCTGGTGCTACCGTTTTGACACCACCTTTTAGTTTTGCCTCATAACTCGTCTTGACCATCTTCCAATCCATTGCTTGTCCGTCTTTCGCTTTGTCGAGTTCTGCTTTGATCGAGCTGTAGATCGTCAATTCATCTATCAATGTCGTTGCAGCTATTCCAGCATCCGCTGATTTCGTTTCTGTCGACTGCTCTTTTTTCGGTACAGTCGTATCGGTTGCGTTCGAACCGCAGGCAGCTAAGATGCCAGCTAACATAAAGATCGAAGCTACTTTTATGCGCTTTTTCATAATCGTGACCTCCTATAAAAAGTGATAAGAAGTTTCTATCATGTAGATGTTTTCAGAAATCTGAACGTAAGGAGAATAATTCATATTTTTAATTGAACTTTAAATAAAAAACGGCTTTGGAATAAGAATCCAAAGCCGTCCAAAATCAAAAATCAGAACTGTTCATACAGTTTTGTCAAATACGTGTAGACTTCGTCCGATGCTTGGAACATCATGACAGAATGTCCGAAGATCGCTGCTGGATTGAAGCCGTGATCCAGATCAATTGTCGATGCGATCGTGACATCACGGTCGCTATCGAGAACGACGCGGAAGTATTTGAACTCTTGGTTGAAATCGTTAATGGCATTAAGAATCGGAAGATCCTCGACACCATCTGGTACGTGTGTCACTGTACGAGCGAACAATTCAACATCTGTCGTCGTCTTACTGAAGACAATCATCATCATCGGTTCTGCTCCAGCAGGTGTTTTTTCTTGTGTCATGAAGAAGACGTGTGTTTCATTCTCACGCGCTTCCATTGGAATGCCTTTTTCGACGAGGAAAGCTTGGAAAGCTTCCAAGTGTTGTTGCTGTTGTGGCGCGATTCCTTGTTCGTTTGTTTCGGGTTGACGATCTTGGTGAATCGGTGTCACTTTATTGTTCTCGTTTGATTCGTTCGAGTTACGTTCCTGGTCCATTGCAAAATCCCCCTTTATATACTATAGATTTAGTTTCAAGCATTTCAGAAGGAAATGCAACTAATGTCCGTTCAGATAGGAAGAAAATACAAAACGAATGGGATATGTCATATCTGTGAAGCTGCAAGCAACTGACTTGAAAATACATACCTAACAGGGTATATTGAGTGGCAGATAGTACTTCAAGGAGGAATCATTTAGATGAAAACGATCATCGTAGGTGGCGTCGCAGGTGGCGCAACGGCAGCGGCACGACTACGCCGGATTGACGAAACGGCAGAAATCATTTTGCTCGAGCGCGGAAAAGAGATCTCGTTCGCGAACTGCGGACTGCCTTACTATATCGGAGATGTCATTAAAGATCGCAATAAATTACTTGTCCAAACGCCAGAGGGGATGCATGCACGATTTAATTTAGACGTCCGTAACTTGTCGGAAGCGATTCGGATCAACCGTGAAGCGAAGACTGTCACGATCCGTAACGTTGACACAGGTGAAGAATACGATGAATCGTACGATCATCTGATTCTTTCTCCAGGTGCAAAACCAATTCGTCCGAACATTAAAGGACTGAGTGATGCAACAAATGTCTTTACGTTACGGAACATTCCGGATACGGACCGGATGCGAGAATACGTCGATACGACGCGTCCGGAACGGGCAGTCGTCATCGGTGGAGGATTCATCGGTCTCGAGATGGCAGAGAATCTTGTTGAACGCGGGGCACACGTTACCCTCGTTGAAATGGCAAACCAAGTCATGGCTCCGATCGACCCGGAAATGGCAGCAATCGTTCATGAACATCTTCGGGCAAAAGGCGTCGAGCTGATTCTAGAAGATGGCGTCGCTCGTTTTGAAGAAGCAGGTCGTCGTGTCGTCTTGACAAGTGGACGCGTGATTGAGACAGAGATGAATATCTTATCAATCGGTGTCGCACCGGAGAGCACGCTCGCAGCAGATGCTGGTTTAACGCTTGGAATCAAACAGACGATTCAAGTCGACAATCAACTGCGGACATCCGATCCGTCGATCTTTGCGATTGGTGACGCGATCGAAGTTAAGGATTTTATCACGAAGGAAGCGACACATGTACCGCTCGCATGGCCTGCGAACCGTCAAGGGCGCCTCGTCGCCGACATCATTGCCGGGCGTGATGTCCGGTACAGTGGAACGCTCGGTACAGCAGTAGCGAAAGTCTTCGATTTGACAGTCGCTTCTACCGGTAACAACGAAAAACGATTGCGTCAGCTCGGTATGCGTTATGAAGCGATTCACCTCCATCCGGGATCCCATGCGGGTTACTATCCAGGGGCGAGTCCCATTTCGATGAAGCTGTTATTTGATCCGATCGAAGGAACGATCTACGGAGCGCAGGCAATCGGCATGACAGGTGTCGAGAAACGAATCGATGTCCTCGCGACAGCGATTAAAGGTGGATTGACAGTGCTTGATCTACCAGATCTTGAACTATCATATGCACCGCCGTATAGTTCAGCAAAAGATCCGGTCAATATGGCAGGATATATTGCGTCGAACATCGTGCTTGGTGACAGTGCGAACGTTCATTGGCACGAAATCGATGCGATCGTCGCCAACGGTGGCTTATTACTCGATGTCCGTGAACCATCGGAAAACGAGTTAGGCGCGATTCCGGGATCAGTCAATATCTCGTTACCGACGTTACGTGAGAAGTTGACTGATCTGCCGAAGGATCAAACGATCTATGTGACATGCCAAGTCGGATTACGTGGATATGTTGCAAGTCAACTGTTGCAACAACACGGTTATGATGTGAAAAACTTAAGCGGCGGATATAAAACATGGTCGGTCGTGCATCGTGATCAAGAAGCACGAAGCCAAGCGAAGGAGGAGACTGCTGTGACGGTAACGAAACGTGAGCCAACAACGAAGACTTCACCAGAACAAGTGGCGCTGCTCGATACGTGCGGTTTACAGTGCCCAGGTCCAATCTTAGAGCTGAAAACAAAAATCGATCAGATGACGGACGGCGAGCAAATTTTCGTCAAGGCGTCAGATCCAGGATTCTTGCCAGACGTTCAAGCATGGGCGAAAAAACTAGGTCACACGGTCCATTCAGCGGAAATGAATCAAGGGGTCGTCGAGGTCTTGCTTGAAAAAGGGCAAGGGGAGACACCTGCTGCAACACCGGTTCAAGTCAATCCGGCAGATGATGCGACGATGGTCGTCTTTAGTGGTGATCTGGATAAAGCACTTGCATCTTTCGTCATCGCACAAGGTGCACAAGCAATGGGGAAGCAAGTGACGATGTTCTTTACGTTCTGGGGCTTGAACATCATTCGAAAACCGGATGCTCCTGCCGTCGAGAAAGCCGCTATTGAGCGGATGATGGGGATGATGATGCCGAAACACGCCGGGGAACTGCCACTCTCGAACATGAATATGGCAGGTGCTGGTCAAAAAATGATGAAAAAAGTCATGAAGGATAAACAAGTCGATGCGCTCGAGACGATGATGGCAAAAGCGCAAGCGGCGGGTGTCCGTATGATTGCCTGCACGATGTCGATGGATATCATGGGCATTAAGAAAGAAGAACTCCTCGACGGCATTGATTACGGTGGTGTCGCGAGTTATCTCGGCGCAACAGATGGTGCTAACCTGAATCTGTTCATCTAATAAAAGAATTAACTATGTGAGCGTGTTAAACCTGACATCTGATGTGAGGTTTAACACGCTTTTTATGTTCTGAGTTATAAGTGAGTTTGATTTTTCAAAAAAAATTGCGTATGATAAATCACATGTGAAAAAAACTTACATAGAAATAGAGAGAAAAGATGAATGAAAGTGAGGAGATTCGATGGAAAAAGAAGTGATGAAATTAGTAAATCGAGCAAATGATTACTTATGGACGAACGTATTAATTGTTTTACTCGTTGGACTAGGCATTTATTTTACATTCCGGATGCGGTTCGTTCAATTTCGAATGATTCCGGAGATGTTACGCTTACTGTTCCAAGGAACGGATAAAGGGAAAGATGGCGTATCGCCATTCCAAGCATTTGCGATCAGTACGGCAGCACGTGTCGGTACTGGTAATATCGCAGGTGTCGCGGCAGCAATCGCACTCGGTGGACCAGGAGCGGTCTTCTGGATGTGGTTAATCGCCTTGATCGGATCGGCATCGGCATTCGTTGAAAGTACACTCGCTCAAATTTATAAAGTGCGTGATGATAAGGCGTGGCGTGGGGGCCCTGCCTATTATATGGAGAAAGCACTTGGTCAACGTTGGTTAGGAATCTTATTTAGTGTCTTGATTACGATCTCATTCGGATTTGTCTTCAATTCCGTTCAATCGAATACGATCTCGCTTTCTCTTCAAAATCAATATGGCTTTGATAAGACATGGATTACGGTCGGACTGGTCGTGCTGACGGCACTCGTCATCTTTGGTGGCGTCCGTAGCATTGCAACCGTCGCGTCGTTCCTCGTACCGATCATGGCCGGTGGTTATATCCTGATCGCGCTCTATATCATGGCGACGAATCTTGAAGTACTGCCAAGTATTTTTAAATTGATCTTCCAAGAAGGTCTATTCGAATTCAAGACACTCGCAGGTGGTGCAGTAGGTGCAGCACTCTTGAACGGGATTCGCCGTGGTTTGTTCTCGAACGAGGCCGGTATGGGTTCGGCACCGAACGCAGCAGCAACGGCTGAAGTCTCCCACCCGGTCAAACAAGGCTTGATTCAATCATTCGCGGTCTTCGTTGATACGTTGATGGTCTGTTCGGCGACAGCGATGATTGTTCTCGTCAGTGGTGTTCCGACAAAAGATGCGAATGGAGATGCCTTAGCCGGTATTGATTTAGCGCAAGGGGCACTTGCGTCGCAAGTTGGATCACTTGCGACAGGATTCATGGCACTTGCCATCTTCCTCTTTGCCTTTAGTTCTGTCGTTGGAAACTACTATTACGGTGAATCGAACATCACGTTCATCCGTGACAATAAACAGGTCATGATGGCATACCGTGCACTCGTCCTCGTCATGATCGTCTTCGGTTCACTTGTCGAGTCGGCTAGTCTCGTGTGGGCTTTAGCGGACATCTGTATGGGACTGATGGCAATCGTTAATCTATATGCGATTTTCCGTCTCGCAAAAATCGCGAAGCTTGCGCTCGATGATTACGCGACACAACGAAAAGCAGGAAAAGAGCCGCGTTTCTATGCGGACTCGATTCCGAACTTGCCAGGAAAACATACGCTTGAAGCATGGCATGGGTCAGAAGAAGACGAAAAAGCGATCTAAGAAAAGGGAGTCAGAGAAATCTGGCTCTTTTTTTTGTATAGAACGAATTTAAAAAGGGAATACAGAGTACAGAAGGGAGGGGGAGAATGGAAAACGTACATTTCGTTCGCGTCACGGATGCGGTCTGGGAGTCGTTCGGAAACGATCCCCACATTATCATGGACTGGATATTATTCATTCATGAGACACAACCCGACCATGAACAATTGTTTGCCCTCGAACAAACGAATGCCATCTACCATTTGATGAATCAAATCGATATCTATATTGATCAGGACACGCACTATAATCTAGGGCGAGCGATCATTGGTGAAGAGTTGATCGTCAATGAGGAAAAAGCGGCAATCGTCGGGATTCTTCCTTTACCGCTTTTGATCATTTCCGCTGAAGTGATGCGAAACTTCGATCAACGGGCACTCGCTTCGATTCATGATGAAGCTGGAATACCGGGCGAATTCGAATATGTCTGGGAGCAGTTCGCCGATCTGCGTGCCTATTTTCAAAAGGCAGAAGAAGCGGAAGATACGATTTTGATTTATTACGTATGACTAGTACCATCTATAAAAAAGAGACCCGCTTCCAAGTCGTCGACTGGAAACGGGTCTCTTGTCGTTCATCTAAATCAAGATGACTTCACATGGAAATCACTCTTTTTACAATAATTTTTAGATTAAAAATCGATTTCGTCTGGATCCGGTCCGAGGCGGACATCCGTTGCTAGACGATCAATTTTCTCAAGATCATCGGCATCGAGTTGGAAATCAAAGACGTCGAAGTTTTCTGCAATGCGTTCTGGTGTGACGGATTTTGGAAGAGCAACGATACCGTTGTCGAGGTGCCAGCGCAAGACGACTTGTGAAGGTGTCTTACCATGCTTCTCTGCGATTTCCTTGAAATCGTTGATTTCGAGGAATTTCCCTTGCATGAGTGGACTCCATGCTTCGACTTGGATGTTGTGATCTTGCAAGTATTCGTGCAGTTCGTGTTGCGGCAATTGTGGATGCAATTCGACTTGGTTGATCATTGGTGCCATCAAGCCCTCTTCTGCCAATGTATCGAGGTGATGTTCCTTGAAGTTCGAGACACCGATCGCTTTGATCTTGCCTGCTTCATACAGTTCAACCATTGCTTTCCACGCTTCGATATAGCCTTCGACTGGCCAGTGGATCAGGTAGAGATCAAGGTAGTCTGTTTCGAGACGTTCGAGCGATTCTGCGAATGCTTCCTTCGTCCGACCGGCACGAATATCATCGTTCCAGACTTTTGACGTTAAGAAGAGATCCTCACGTTTCACGCCGCTTTCTTTGATTCCTTTTGCGACACCGCGCTCGTTTTTATAGACAGCAGCTGTATCGATATGACGATAGCCGACACGTAGTGCTTCAGCAACAGCAGCGGGTGCTTCTGTTTCTTCGTCTACTTGCCAGACACCGAATCCGATTTGGGGAATCGTAATACCGTTTGAAAGTTTTGCGTATTGCATGTGTTACTCCTCCTCATAAAACGTAGTTTAGATTTGCTCGTTTAGTTTAGCACGAACGAACGAAACCGTCCGTTTCCATGCTCATGGAGGAATAGAATGGGTTAAAATAAAAGAGAATTCATCACATCTGACCGTATGTCAGAAAGAGGGGGAGAAAGGATGGCTCAAAAGAATAAAAAGCTATCAAAGGGAGCTTGGCTTAGTATTAGTGCCTTGTTGGTCACGCAAGCAGTTAGCCTATTTTTCAGTGCACGAAAATCAGGACGTAACCCGTGGGTATGGGGAGGCGCGGGACTCCTTCAGTTTCCACTTCCAGCAATCGCGTATTTGATTTTAGAACGACAAGCGAAGCAGAAAAAATAATGAAACAGGTCCGATCACCATGATCGGACCTGTCGTTGGTTAAGAAGAGATTTTTTCCTGTTGAGCAACTGATTTCTTCGGACGTGGGAAACCAAAGATGATGGCAATCGATCCACAGACGAAGAGCAGGAACGGATAGAACAGATACGGAATCAGTTCCGGTGAAGCCGTCTTCGTCAACTCTGCTGCGATCAAGAGTTGTGCCCCATACGGAATGATACCTTGAATCCCACAAGAGAAGATATCAAGAATACTCGCTGATTTCTTGCGATCGATTTCATACGTATCGGCGATTTCAGCCGCGAGTGGTCCAGCGACAAGAATCGAGATCGTATTGTTCGCCGTTGCGAGGTTCGTTGCACTGACGAGTGCCGCCATACTGAATTCGGCACCGCGACGCTGTGAAATCTTGCGCGTCAACGTCTCCTTCAAGTAGGCGATTCCACCGTTGAACGTAATCAAACTGACGAGACCACCCATGAGGAGCGTCAAGATTGAAATCTCTGCCATGCCCATCATTCCTTTTGACATCGAAAGGACGAACCCACTTAAACCGAAGCTACCGTCAATCATACCGATGATGCCAGTGAGCAATGTACCACCGACGAGAACGAGGATGACGTTAACACCAAATAGTGCAAGGACGATGACGGCGAGATATGGAATCAATTTGTAGAACTCGAATGCTTTAGCCGTTACCGCATCGCCAGAACCAGAAACGAATGCGAGTAAGATGACCGTCAAGATGGCAGCCGGGAGAACGATCATGAAGTTCGTCCGGAATTTATCACGCATGTTCGTTTTTTGCGTTCGAACGGCAGCGATCGTCGTATCTGAGATGAACGACAAGTTATCGCCGAACATCGAACCCCCAACGACTGACGCTGCTGCGATTGCGACGTTGATGCCTGTTGCTTCATGAATACCGAAGGCGATCGGTGCGAGTGCAGCAATCGTTCCAGTCGAAGTTCCCATTGCCATCGAGATGAAGGCAGCGATGACGAACAGACCGCTCATCAGGAGTGACGGAGGTAGGAACGTTAAGGCAGCATTGACGGTCGCATCAATGGCGCCGATTGCTTCTGCCGTTCCAGAGAACGTACCGGCTAATAAGAAGATGAAGACCATAATCATGATATCGGGATTTCCGGCACCGGTTGCGATTCGTTCAACCGTTTGATTAATCGATCCTTTCGTCGTGATTGCAGCAAAGATCAGCGCGATCAAAGCAGCGATAAGAATCGGGAATTTGTAAAAGTCGTCATAGAAGATGCCGGCTCCGATGAAGAGGACCAGAAATACGACGAGGGGAAGCAGTGCCCATTTGTTAGGCGTGATCATTTCATTCATTGTTGACACCTCGTTTCTCAAAGATACAAAAAAAGACCCCTTCGCAAGAAAGAAGGAGGTCTTTATGAAATAAAGACGCTCTTCTTATCTCTCAAGCTTTCGCTTGCTGGATTTGGCACAGTACGAATCAAATCGTCCGCTGCCGAAACATCATTGGGCCAGTCCCTCCGTTTCTCGCGATAAAAAGAAGTCATTCAATTGTTGTAAAACACGTTTCTTACCGTACCGCATTGAGTAACGCGTGTCAACTGTACTTTACTGAAGTGCCTGTTCTAACGTCTGGACGTTTTCTTCCATCAACTTAAAATACGAGCTGTTTTGCTGCGATTTCGTCACCGACTCGAGGTTATGGATCGTCACGGATTTAGCTCCGATTTCTTTTTGGATGACACGCGCAACCTTTGGTGAAACCGTTTCTTCGAACGCGACGTATTTCAAATCATGCATCCGCGCTTCTTTCACTAAAGCAGCCAGTTGCTTTTGTGAGGGTTCATCGGAAGGGGAAATTCCGGCGATTGGAAGCTGCGTGAAACCATATCGTTCGGCGAGGTAACCGTAAGCTGCATGTGTGACGAGAAGTTCTTTTTTTGATCCGTCAGCGACGGCTTGCTTGAACTCTTTATCGAGTGCGTCAGCCTGCTGATCGAACGCTTTCAGGTTTTTTTCGAATGTTGCTTTGTCTTTTGGTACTTCTTTTGATAAGGCGACTGTGATAGAACGTGCCATTGCTTTGGCGTTGACAGGATCAAGCCAGACGTGTGGATCGTATTTTCCATGATCGTGTCCTTCCTCTTCGTGCGCCTGCTCATCTTCTGTATGTCCCTCTTCTTCATGTGCGTGAAGCGTAGCATCCGATTCCAGCAAAGTGCCATCCTTACTCGTCTCGATGAACCGGACGTCCGTGCCTTTTAGACTCTCTTGGATTTTTTTTGAATAGGGTTCAAGTGTCGTACCCGTCAAAAGGAAAAGGTCACCTTTGGCAATCTCAGTGAGTTGCTTTGACGTCGGTTCATAGGAGTGCGGATCTGCTCCAGGTGGGACGATCATCTTGACGTTGACTTGATTACCACCGATTTCACGGGCAATGGCAGCTGTTGCGAACGTCGATGTATAGATTTCCGTCTTTTTATCATCTGAAGTCGATGAATCGGTGTTTGATCCACAAGCTGCGAGGATACTTGCGCTCGCGAATGCGACCGTTAAAGCAGGAATGATTTTTTTCATTATATGTTACCTCCGTTATTAAAACGTAATTATTCCGATTTGGACTTTTTCACTATAGCGGAACGTTTGAGAAGCGTCAAGTACGAATACCGAGACGTTCGACTTCTTTTAAAACGGGGTAAAAGGATAATAAAGTGAAGGAATTGGTACGTCTTTTGGAGGTGATCAAGTGAAACGTGAAACTGCATGGCTAATGGGGGGAGCTGCACTACTAACGACGGCAGCTGCGGGAGCAAGTATCTGGAACAATTACGGTGCATTACTTCGATGGACTGAACCCGCCTTGCCAATCACAGAAAAACAACTCGCATCGCGGACACTCACTTACAAACAAGTGGGAGACCGTACCTTACAACTCGATCTCTATTATCCGCCGGGGGAAGGACCGTTTCCGGTCGCGATCTACGCGCACGGTGGCGCATTCGTTCGTGGAGAGCGCGAGGATCTGTTCTGTTTTAGCCCGATCGTTGATCGCCTGCTTGAACTTGGGGTTGCTGTTTGTAGTATCGATTATCGTCTGTTTGAAGAAGGCAGTTATTTTCCGGATAATCTCGAAGATGTACGGGATGCCTTATGCTTTTTGAACAAAGAAGCAGAAGATCTTCGCATTTTAAGAGGACGGATGATGGTATGGGGAGACTCAGCCGGAGCTGCACTCATGCTGACGACGGCACTTGCCCCATCTGCTTTCGTTGGTGAGCGAGATGAACGACACATGCCATTGATTAGTGGTGTCATTGCCTTATATCCACCGACGAATTTTTTATTGTTTACTTTCATTCAGACCTGGATCGCTCACATTAAGTTTTATAAAGGTGGACGGGAAGAATGGCGCAAGCTCATGACCCACGTTTCACCTGTGACGCATCTCTCGTCAGACGCCCCACCGATCATGCTCCTGCATGGCAAAAAAGATCCAATCGTTCCGTTTTCCCAAGCTCTTCACTTCGTTGAAAAAGGAGCCGATGTCGGAGCTGATGTCCGTTTGTTTTCTTTTCCGAACGGTACCCACTCACTTGCTAGTTTTGCACAGACCGAAAATCCATTGAAAATTGAACGACTTCTCGAACGAATTGAACGCTTCACTTGTCAGGTGTTGTTATTGCCACCGCGACAACTTCCCGATGAAAAACATGATACAATCAGTCATATTTCTTGAATGAAGGAGACAGAGACATGACTGAAATTTGTTTAGTGCGACATGGTCAGACGGATTGGAACTTAAATGAGCGAATCCAAGGAAGAGAAGATATCCCGTTGAATGCAACAGGAAAAAGACAAGCGGAACTCAGCGCCGCTTATCTAGCCAATGAAAAGTGGGATGTCTTGCTAGCAAGTCCGTTGTCCCGCGCTGTTGAAACAGCTGAAATCATCGGACGTGCGGTCGGATTGACGATCACAGCGACCGATGATCGACTCGTCGAGCGTGAATTTGGTGCCGCTTCCGGTGAACCGGTTGCGTCGATTTATGAAGCTGTTCAAGCGAACGATACGAAACGTGTTCCAGGTCTTGAAACGGAACAAGCGATTCAGGATCGCGTATTCGAAGCATTACAGGAAGTGACACGAACGTATGAGGGGAAACGAATCTTAATCGTCTGTCACTCGCATACGATCAAAGCAGCCTTATCGTCGATTGATGAGACATTCAGTTACCGGACACCTTTGAAAAATGCATGTGCGAATTATATCCAATATACGGACCACTATACGATTGATCGAATCAATGTAGCGGATCACATCACGGACGAAGTCGAAAAACCTTAAGAAATCGGTGTTTCTGGATGTTCTGCTAGATACTGTTTAAATGTTTCTTTAGCGATACTCGTGATATGTGCACCGCGTTTTGAACGACGATCCTTGTATTCTTGGACGAGTTCCTCACCAGCGAATCCATCCTCGACGACTTCACGTAAGATCGATTCGGATAAATCATTCTTCATCATGACCATCTTACCAGTGAAGACATAGGAGACGTGTTCGCTTAAGGCAGTCCGTTCAAGAGGCGTGACGATCATCGCGGCAGGGTCATTATCGGGTCGTGAGATCGTGATTTCAATCAAAGCACGTAAATGTTTTGTGAACAATTCATCGACGATCGGCTGATCGCTCGAAGGAACGACGATTTCTGCGACCCATTGTGCCGTTTGTTCGGTACTGACCGTTAGTCCATCTTGAATGGCGACGGGAATCGTCGTATCACGTCCTGACTCGTCCATTAAAATGCGCAATGTGCATAATTTAAAGGTTTTCATGAAAAAATGCCCTCCCTTGATCGCTTACGATTTTTCTACAGTATACCGTGAGGAATGTGGGACGGGAAACTTTTCCTGACGAAATTCGTGTGAACTATGTTTAAATAAGACTAGATATTACTAACAGGAGGATCGTTCATTATGCCGCAAGTACTCATTGGAATATTAGGAATCCTGGGTATTGTCTTACTTGCCCACCATATCATCATGTATTGGCATGCTGAACCGACAGACCGCCCGACGCTTGCATATCGCATTGCGCTCCTGATTGCCTGTTTGCTACTCATTAGTGGAAGTGATCATTTAATCAGTATTTTTTACGCGGATTCCTTAGCAGAATTCGGTCAACGCATAACGTATATCGTCTTCATCGGAGGTGCGCTTGGTTTCGCGTGGTACTTTCGTAAGAAGATGGAACAAGCGCCAACAGAAATGACACCTGTCGGAAACGAAGCAGGATTAACATGAGAAAAGCGCCGTTCATCCTGAGAGAGGAAGAACGGCGCTTGTTTGTGCGTCTTATTTTAAACCACTCGCGAGTCGTGTTTCCCGAATCATGTCGAGTTTGAGTTTCCAGAGACGGTCACTGAATGTGACGGCATAAATCTCTGGCAAACGGAGACGTTTGTACTCCTCCCAAAGACGACCAATCTGCGTTTCATGGAAGTGACGGATCTCTTCAATCGTTGGAACTGTATAAATTAGCTCTCCATCTTTGAAGATCGGTTCAAGCAAGCGTTCGACCTTGAACTGCTCTACACGGTTACGGAACGATGGGTCCCGGACGTCGATGAGATCGACGGCTTCAAGTGTCGATGGATCCTCATCCATCAACGTCACGTAATCCCCTTTAAACTTATCCGTCACCGGATCGATGATGCGATAGACTTCCTTGATGTGTGGTGTCGTCGTCTTGGCTTTTGACGAGGACACTTTGATGACAGGCGTGAGTTCGCCGTCTACTTCACGTGCGACCAGTTTATAGACCATTCCGAGAGCGGGTTGCTCGTAAGCTGTAATACCACGTGTTCCGACGAGGAACGTATTCGCTTGGGCGCCTTGGATGCGCAAATCTTGGATGACGTACTCATCGAGATCCCCTGACAAGACGATGTCGACTTCTGGGAAGCCGGCTTCGTCAAGCATGTTACGAGCACGTTTTGACAAATAAGATAAGTCACCAGAATCGATCCGGATTCCGCGCAGTTTATGTCCTTTGGCTTGGAGTTCCTTTGCGACCGTAATGGCATTCGGCAGACCACTCTTGAGTGTGTCATACGTATCGACAAGTAACGTCGTTTGATCCGGATAGTGAGAAGCAAATGTCCGGAATGCTGTTAGTTCATCATCATGGAATTGAATGTCGGCATGTTCCATCGTTCCGCCACATGGGATTCCGAAATCGCGTCCTGCTGAAGCAAGACTTGTGACGTCAAAACCAGCGAGGTACGAAGCACGCGTTCCGAAGTAAGCAGCATCGATGCCTTGCGCACGTCGGGCACCGGCTTCAAGAAACTTCGCACGGGGTGCCGATTGACGAATGCGTGCGTACTTCGTCGCGATGAGTGATTCATGGTTCGCGATGTTCAAAATTGCGGTCTGTAAGAGTTTCGCTTCAAAAATTCGTGCCTCGATCCGAATCAATGGTTCGTTCGGGAAGACGATCTCACCTTCTTTGACACTGGAAATCGAACCGTTGAACTTGAATTGACGCAGTTCATCCTTGAATTCATCTGGGAAGCCGATCATCTCTTGCAAGTACGTGATGTCTTCTTCCGTGAAACGGAGTGTTTGAATGTACTCGATGATGTTCTCAAGACCCGCAAAGACGACATACCCTCCTGCAAACGGATTCGAACGGTAGTAGACATCGAAGACGGCACGTTCATTGTGACGTCCTTCTTTCCAGTAGATATACATCCACCGTGGTAAGTATAGATCGGTATGGAGTGCAAGATTACGTTGTAACATAACGGACAAATCCCTTCTTATTCGCCGACGACTTCTGCGCCGATCGATTGTTTAAAGTGTGTAAGCGCCCAGTCGTGACCCGTCGCGTTAAAGCTTGCGACCGCATCGGCATGGACGACGATATGATATCCGAGATTGTAGGCATCAACAGCTGTATGAAGGACACAGATGTCCGTACAGACGCCAACGAGGTGGACTTCGCGGATACCACGTTCACGCAAGCGTAAATCAAGGTCCGTCCCGGCGAACGCACTGTAACGCGTCTTATCAATGATGTGATCAGCGACACGTGCCATGGCTGCGACTTTCCCAAACAAATCACGTCCATGTGTTCCGCGAATATTATGCGGCGGGAAAAGGACAGTTTCCGGATGGAACGTATCACCTTCCTCATGAATATCGTTGGCAATGACGACGTAGTCCTCTGTTGAAAATTCCTCCATCAATGTAGCGATCCGGTCTTCAATCGCCTGTCCTGGTTTTCCACAAGTCAGCTTCCCTTCGTCAGCAACGAAGTCGATCGTGTAATCAATGACAATCAGAGCGCGCATGTGCGTGAGCCCCTTTCGGTTTTGAATTAGTGTTCTCTTTCACATTGTACTCTATCTCACATAGAAGGCGAAAGGAAGAAATCGGATACAAACAGGTATAGAGAAGTAATAGAATGGGGTATAAAGTATAGGACGAAAATGATAGTAGAGGAGGAGAAAGGGATGGCTAGGTTGAATGAGTATGAAGTGGAAGAGCGTCTTGAACGATTGCAGGATTGGAGTATCGTCGATGATGAAATCGTCCGAACGTATACACTTCCATCGTTTCCTGCTGCACTGGATTTCGTACAGGAAGTCGGGAGTATCGCCGAAAACTTGAATCATCATCCACGGATCGTAATTGACTATAAAAACGTCACACTTGCGGCGACGACTCATGATGAAAATGGATTGACGGAAAAAGACTTTCAACTTGCGGAGGCCTGTGATGCCATCTAAACTTTCGATCACATTCGGTAGCGGTTCGTTTGTTGAACAAATTCGTTCTCGGGATGCTCATATTCGTGTTGCTAGCGGGAGCGGTGACGCTATCCTCTGGATAGAGACGGACTCGAAATCACCTTTTCAAAGTGGCAATACCTACACGTTGCTCGAATCACGTGGAAATTTTTCGGATGAAGGCAGTCTCTTCTACTGGTCGATTCCGGCAGATCAAAATAGCGGAGATTTATTCGTACATCAAGTGATGTCGAATCCAAAAGTCATTGGAGCAGAATATGGTGGCTTCCAGGCTTTTCGGATTGGACGTGTCGAGAAGGGGACAGATCTCGTCTTATTGATTCAGTTCCATGAGACAAGCGACGGGGCTCGTTATGCAAAATCAGTTGAACGTCTCACGGTAGACCAGTATGCTGAAGAGGCAGGGAAGTCGTTCGCGCCTTCTCCCGTCATGAAACGGTATCAAATCGTACCACCAACAAATGAGTGAGATGCAGGGGGACTAACAGATGAAGAAGAACTATTTTGTCGTAGCAACACTTGGTGGCGCACTTGTCGGCGCTACTTTATCACTACTGCATAAAGATACGCGTCAAGCGCAGTTCACGGCAGTGAAACGAACATTCAGTGGCGCAGGAACACAATTGTCTGCTGTCAAACAAGATCCGAAAGGACGCTTTGAGGAATTAAAAGCACTTTATACGGATAATCAGGAGACGATCCATAACTTGATTGATGATGTGAAGGACTTGGCAGAAGTTCTACGCAAATAATCAAAAAAAGGACTTACGCATATTGAACTGCCCCATAAAAGTTGGA
>NZ_DFQK01000005.1:384-9954 GCF_002377745.1 Exiguobacterium sp. UBA3491 | reverse complement strand
CAATTCGACGAGCGTCTCCTTGCCTTATTGGTCGAACTCGGTGAACTTGCGAACGAGACACGTTGCTTCAAGTTCTGGTCGAACAAGGGACCATCCGCTCAAGTCACAATTCTTGAGGAATATGTCGATGGCGTCCATTTTCTACTCTCACTAGGTCTAGCACTTGAGTATAAGAAGAGTCATTTTGCAGAAGGTGACTTCTATTTAACGGCAACGGATGCTTTTTTAGACGTCTATAATAAAACGAACGTCTTCGCGATTTCGCGGACGGAACAAAGTTATGATGTTTTGATTGGTGCATACCTTGCATTAGGTGCTACACTAGGTTTTACACAGGATATGATTTTCAAGGCTTACATTTCTAAAAATGAAGCAAACCATGTACGACAAGACAACGGTTACTAAGGAGGAAATCAGATGAATGAACAATTACATATGCTAAAACGTCTCACGGACGCAACAGGTGTACCGGGAAATGAAAAGGAAGTCCGGAGCCTCATGCGTGAATATCTAGAACCCCATGCAGAAGCATTCCACCAAGATGGTCTCGGTAGTCTGTTTGCTGAACATAAAGGCGCAGGTGAAGATGCACCACGTGTATTGATTGCTGGTCACATGGATGAAGTCGGATTCATGGTCACGAAGATCGATGAAAAAGGATTCCTTCGTTTCCAACCACTCGGCGGTTGGTGGGGTCAGGTCCTCTTGGCGCAGCGTATGAATATTGTGACATCATCTGGTGAAGTCATCCCAGGTGTAATCGGCGCAAAACCACCTCATGTTTTACCACCGGAAGCGCGCAATAAGCCGGTCGACATTAAAGAGATGTTCATCGATATCGGTGCTTCATCGAAAGACGAAGTCGACAGCTGGGGAATTCGTCCGGGTGATACGGTCGTTCCACATTGCGAATTTACTGTGATGAAAAATGAGAACTTCTTGATGGCAAAAGCGTGGGACAACCGGATTGGTTGTGCCATCGCAATCGAAGCAATCAAACGCTTAAAAGCAGACGGACATCCGAACACGATTTTCGCAGGAGCGACTGTTCAGGAAGAAGTCGGGTTACGCGGGGCTCAAACTGTCGCACACCTGCTTAAACCATCGATCGCCTTTGCTGTCGATACAGGTATCCCGGGTGATACGCCAGGAATGACCGATCGTGAAGCATTGTCGAAATTAGGTGAAGGCGTTCAAGTCATCATGTTCGACGCGTCGATGATCGCACATCGCGGATTGATCGATTTCGTGACGAAAGTCGCAACAGAAGAAAATATCAAGTATCAACTGGACTTAACACCAGGTGGCGGAACGGATGCAGCGAAGTTCCATTTATCGAATACAGGTGTTCCATCACTTGCATTGACTGTACCGATTCGTTATCTGCACACGAACGTCTCAATCATGCATAAGGCCGATTTCGAAGCAGCCGTCGATTTAGTCGTTGCTGTGACAAAACGTCTTGATGCGGAGACTGTCCAAGCGATCTACGAGGGGTAATATAACAATGAAGCACATCGCATCAGCAAAGAACGAAATCGTTAAACAATGGAAAAAACTCTTAACGAAAAAAGGACGTCTGCAGACGAATCGCTTTTTGATTGAGGGAGAACACTTGATTGAAGAGGCTGTTCGCGCTGGAATCGTCAAGGAATTGATCGTGCGTGAATTGTATCAAGTACCCGGTTCTTGGAAACGGAACGCCGATGTCTTTACGATCGATGAAGCCGTCATCAAAGTACTGGCTGAGACGGAAACGTCGCAAGGTATCTTCGCTGTCTGTGAGATGAAACAAGCTTCGGTACAATTAGAGCGAGGACGTTATTTACTACTCGATCGTTTGCAGGATCCCGGAAACGTCGGGACGATGATTCGAACAGCTGACGCAGCTGGATTCGATGGTGTCGTCGTCGGACCGGGAACGGTTGACGTCTATAACGGAAAAGTCATCCGTGCGACACAAGGATCGCTATTTCACTTACCTGTTATCGCAATGCCACTCGAAGAGGCAGTCAATGCCTTGCATGAACAAGGGATTGCGGTAATCGGCACGGCGTTAGAAGGAGCGACGTCTTATCAAGGGATCGCACCGATGGATGCTCTCGGTTTAATTATCGGGAACGAAGCACAAGGCGTGGCGCCAGAGTTGCTTTCTTACTGTGATGAGCGTGCCTACATCCCGATCCGTGGTAAAGCGGAGTCATTGAATGCGGCAGTAGCAGCAGGCATTTTGCTCTATTATTTTGCAAGCGTGGATTGAAACCGACAGGCGTTCATGCTAAAGTGAACATCAGGAATACATCACGGACGTTGATGGAACAGAGTACGTTAGGGAATGATTCAATCAGGGAGAGGCAGTCATAGACTGAAAACTGCTTCGTGAATCTGCTAACCGAATTCACTCCGGAGTCGCACGAGAGATCGTGACGGGATGCGCCCGTTATCGCGCAATTGGAGGACTTTTCGATTGAAAAGTCAAACAAGGGTGGTACCACGGTGTTTACATCGTCCCTTCGGCATTTGCCGGAGGGACGTTTTTTTATATCTTCAACTAAAGGAGTGGGAAAGATGCTCGAGCAATTAGAAGCATTACGCGATGAAGCGTTGACATTAGTCGATCAGGCAACAACACAAAAAGATCTCAATGACGTCCGAGTCAAGTATCTCGGGAAAAAGGGACCAATCACGGAAGTATTACGAGGAATGGGTAAGCTATCAGCGGAAGACCGCCCAGTCGTCGGTGAGATCGCGAATGCGGTTCGTCAAGCGATCCAAGAGCAACTCGAACAACGTTTGACAGCTGTCAAACAGCAGGAGATGGATGCGAAACTGGCAGCGGAAGCAATTGACGTCACATTACCAGGACGCCCGAAAAAGGTCGGTCATGCGCACCTCTTGCAACAGGTGTCAGATGAGATCGAAGACATCTTCGTCGGACTCGGTTATACGATTGCGGAAGGTCCAGAAGTCGAGCAAGATCTTTTCAACTTCGAGATGTTGAATTTACCGAAGGATCACCCAGCACGTGATATGCAAGATTCATTCTACATCACGGAAGAAATTTTGATGCGAACGCATACGTCACCAGTCCAAGCGCGGACGATGCTCGCTTCTAAAGGGGAACCGATCCGTATTCTCTGCCCAGGTAAAGTCTATCGCCGGGATGAAGATGATGCGACGCACTCGCACCAATTCATGCAAGTCGAAGGACTAGTCGTCGGAGAATCGATTTCGATGGCTGACTTAAAAGGAACGCTTGAAGCCTTCGCGAAGCAGATGTTTGGTGAAGCACGTGAAGTCCGCTTACGCCCAAGTTTCTTCCCATTCACGGAGCCGTCCGTCGAAGTCGACGTTTCGTGCTTCAAATGTGGCGGTAAAGGGTGCAACATCTGTAAACAGACGGGTTGGATTGAAATTCTAGGTGCTGGAATGGTTCATCCTCACGTTCTCGAAATGGCCGAATATGATAGCACGAAAATGTCAGGTTTTGCATTCGGGATGGGCATCGAACGGATTGCCATGTTGAAATACGGTGTCGATGATATTCGCCACTTCTATACGAATGACGTTCGCTTCAGCGAACAGTTTTAAGGGGGAACGCAGATGTTAGTCTCAAAACAATGGTTGAACGAATATGTGGATGTCAGTCATACATCAGGACAAGACCTGGCTGATTTGATTACTAAGAGCGGAATCGAAGTCGAAGGCGTCGATGTCCGGGATGAAGCGTTAAACAACATCGTCGTCGGACGTGTGTTAACGAAAGAAAAACATCCAGAAGCAGATAAATTGAACGTCACGACAGTTGACATCGGACAAGACGAACCGGTCCAGATCGTTTGTGGTGCACCGAATGTCGAAGCAGGACAAGATGTCATCGTCGCGCGTGTCGGAGCCCGCTTGCCAGGGATTAAAATCAAACGTGCCAAATTGCGCGGTGTCGTCTCGGAAGGGATGATTTGTTCACTCGAAGAACTCGGATTCGAAAAGAAATACATCCGAGAAGATGAGCAAGACGGAATCCACACGTTCCGTGAACCAGTCACACCGGGACAAGATGTTCTAGAATTACTCGGTCTACGCGATGAAATCCTCGAACTTGGGTTAACGCCGAACCGGTCGGACTGTCTCAGCATGTATGGTGTCGCACACGAAGTGGCCGCGCTTTATGACACGACACCGACTTTCCCGGTCGTTGAAGTCAAAGAAGCAGAGCCAGCGACGACAGTAGAAGTAACGCTTGATTCAGAGGAGTGTTCGTTCTACGCGGCTCGAGAAATCCAAGGGGTGACGATTCAAGAATCACCGACTTGGTTAAAAAACCGCTTGATTGCAAATGGCATTCGTCCGATCAACAACGTTGTCGACGTCACGAACTTCGTTTTACTTGAAACAGGTCAGCCGCTTCATTCATTCGATGCCGAAAAACTCGGGAAACAAATCGTCGTGCGTCAAGCACGTGCAGGGGAGTCATTCACGACGTTAGACGAAGTCGAGCGGACACTTGATTCTTCGATGCTCGTCATTACAGACGGAGAACGCCCGGTCGCGCTTGCTGGAGTCATGGGTGGAGCAAATACCGAAGTGGACGGAAATACGACATCGATCATTTTAGAGTCTGCTTATTTCGCACCGATTTCTGTCCGGAAGACGAGCCGTGTTCTTGGACTCCGTTCTGACTCGAGTGCGCGTTTTGAAAAAGGTGTCGACCCACGTCGTGTCTTGTTAGCACTCGATCGTGCTGCAGCTTTGATTGCTGAACTTTCGGGTGGAACGGTTCAAGCCGGTGTCGCTGAAGCCGGAACGCTCGAGCTTGACGATCATTTGATTGAAGCGAGTGTCTCGTACATCAATCATCGTCTTGGTATGGAAATTGAAGGAACGGTCATGCAAACGTTACTCGAACGTCTTGGTCTCGGTGTTGAATTATCGGGGGATGCCTTGACGGTCAGCGTACCGACTCGCCGCCAAGATTTGAAAATTCCAGCTGATTTAGCGGAAGAAGTGGCACGTCTCTATGGATATGATGCCCTGACTTCAAGCTTACCGTCTGAAGCGAGCCGTGGTTTCTTACCAAAACGGAACATCCACCGTCGTCATTTACGCCGGACACTGCAGGGAGCAGGTCTTTCGCAAGCGATCACGTATTCATTGACGAGCGAACAACGCGCGATGCAATTCAATGAACGGGAAGATTTGCATCCGGTTAAACTGGCGATGCCAATCAGTGAAGCACGTTCGACACTGCGGACGTCCCTCATTCCGGGACTCCTTGAAGTCGCACAACATAATGTCGCACGACAGCATGCCGATGTTGCGTTTTATGAACTCGGCAGTGTTTATCTGCAACGGGATGCGTCACTTGAGACACTTCCGATCGAACAAGAAATGATCGGTGGCGTCGCTGTCGGTGTATCAGAACAACACCGGGCCCATGGAACACTTGTCAAAACAGATTTCTTCGTCATGAAAGGAATCGTCGAGACACTCGCATATGCGTCTGGTGTCACGTTGACGTTCGAAGCAGCGAGCATTCCATCGATGCACCCAGGGCGGACGGCACGTATTCTGCTTGATGGAGAAGCAATCGGATTCGTCGGTCAAGTGCATCCTGGTCTGTCAAAAGAACAGTATGGTCTAAAAGAAGTGTACGTCTTCGAATTAGAGGCGATGGCATTGCGTTCGAAAGAGGAACAGGTCTACTCGGAAATCTCACGTTTCCCATCGATGACACGTGACTTAGCAATCGTCGTCGAGCGATCAGTGACGGCGCAATCCATCGTCGATGTCATGACGGAAGCAGCCGGTCCACTTTTACAGACGATCGAATTGTTCGATGTCTATACGGGTGAGAACGTCGGAGAGAATGAAAAATCATTCGCTTTCTCCCTCCGTTATCAAAACAAGGAACGGACGTTAGTCGATGAAGAAATCACGACAGCGCAACAACGAGTCGTAGATGCAGTGAAAGAAACATTCAATGCGGAACTTCGCGCATAATTAGGTAATGGAATGGGACATGGATCATGATGAAGATTCCACGGTTACCTATTTTCAGATTAAAAGTAAAATGCAGTTCTTTTCTTAACTGAAAAGAACTGCATTTTTTTGTTTCATAGCGTTTCTTCGTTCAATATACAGTTGAACTACAGTCGAGCTACAGATTCGTTTCATACGATGAATGCAGACGATAAAAGGAGGAACAGGACATATGAATTTTTTGAAACGGGCTGGGAAGAGTATCATCGCTCGAAAGGGCAAGACGATGATCATGTTGATTATTTTAACGGTAATTGGATCGCTGGTTCTATCAGGATTCGCGATTCAGAATGCTGCAAAATCAGCTGGAGAAGAAGCAAGAAAAGAACTGGGAGCTACCGTGACGTTACAAGTCGACCGACAAAAACAAATGCAGGAGCGACAAGCTTCTGGAGAACGAGGAAGACCAGAAGAAGTTAAAATTTCGATGAAAGAAGTTGAAGCGATCGAACAACTAGATGCAGTCAAGTCGACTAATTATCTTTCGCAAGCGACCGCGACCGCGAGTGATATTGAACCGATCGAAAGTGAGTCGACGAATACAGGTGGTGGACCGGATGGTGGACCAGGCGGTGAAATGCCAGAGGGAATGACGACGCCCGACTTCTCGTTGAACGGTGTGACGAATATGGAGTTACTTGATTCGTTTTCGAATGGAACATTAAAAATTGTTGATGGCGTAGCATTGACGTCTGATGCGAAAGAAAATAGTGTTGTCATCGATGAAAATCTAGCAACTGAAAACGACCTTAAAGTAGGAGATACATTCAAACTGAAATCGACAACGACGAATCAAACACAAAAACTGACGATCATCGGGCTTTCTTCATCGACAGATGCGAGTTCAGACGCAAGTTTCCGTGCTGCGGGGTTCATGGATCCGATGAATCAAATGTATGTTTCAAATGAGACGCTTGCCGACTTTGCTACCGAGGATGGGACAGTGAGTGCGTCAAGTGTTGTCTACTCTCTAAAGGATCCGTCTGAAATTGAGGCGTTCAAACAAAAAGCAAAATCGGTTTCATCAGTGGACTGGGATACGTTCACGTTGGATGCGAATGATGCGGCTTACCAAAAAATGGTCGGACCAATTGAACAAGTTGCTTCCTTCTCAAAATCAGTCGTCTATCTCGTTAGTATCGCAGGTGGTTTGATTCTGGCACTTTTGATTTTGTTATCTGTACGTGAACGCCGGAAAGAGATGGGGATTTTGATGGCAATGGGTGAAAAACGTTCGAAGCTGATGAGTCAATTATTAGTTGAAACATTTGCGATTGCGGCAGTTGCGTTTCTCATAACGTATGCGACGGGAGGAATGACATCACAATTCATGACCGATCAATTATTAAACCGAGAAGTGACAGAAGCGGCAAGTTCGGCTACGACGGATGGATTTGGAGGTCCAGGTGGAGGTCCGGGTGGTCAAGGACAACAACTCCTCGCTAGTATTCCTCAAATTACAGAGATGACGACGAAAATTGACTGGTCGACACTAGCACAAGTCGTTCAAATCGGTAGTCTGATTGTCTTTTTATCCGTTTTATTACCGTCACTTATCTTATTACGAATGAATCCAAAAGAAATCTTATTGCGGGAGGATTAATCAGATGACGACTTTAGAAATGACGAAGGTGTCGTATGCGTATACATCAGCAGGAAAGCAACAACGAATCTTAAATGAGGTATCGATGCAGTTCGAGGCGGGAAGATTTTATGCAATTCTTGGAGAATCAGGTTCTGGTAAAACGACTGCGTTAAGTTTACTCAGTGGACTAGACTCACCAACGGAAGGACAAATACAGTATGAAGGACGTGAATTGCGAAAAATCGGACTGACGACGTATCGATCGCGTCATGCAGCGACTGTCTTCCAATCCTTTAATTTATTAACTTATATGAATGCTATTGATAATGTCATTGTCGCACTTGAGTTGAGTGGGCGACGGATTAAGGAGAAGAAGAAACGAGCTCTTGAGTTACTGGAACAGGTCGGGATCGATGAAATACATTCGAAAAAGAACATATTACAGTTGAGTGGTGGTCAGCAACAACGGGTTGCCATCGCGCGCGCTCTAGCGACAGAAGCGCCAATCATATTAGCGGATGAACCGACAGGGGCACTCGATGAAAAAACAGCTACGGAAATCATCCGTTTGTTTCAACAGCTAGCGCATGATGCCAGTCGTTGCATCATCGCAGTGACACACTCAGCAGAAGTCGCACGTGCTGCCGATCAAATCATTGAACTGAAAAAACAACGGTTCGTCGAAAAGAAACCTATCGTTGAAGGGCAGACCATACCGGCTCGTTGAAGAAACGAAATGAATGTATTAAAAGAAGGGACTCTCATCAATCGTTGAGAAGTCCCTTCTTTACTTATGAGGCGATGTCCTGATTGGTTGCTGTAGCGGAGGAACGTCTCGAATACACATATAAGAGACCGCTGCTGACGACGACGAGACTGCAGATCAAAAACATATTCGAGTATCCAGTCTTAGCCGCAATGCCCGATAGCAGGAAAGCACCGATGCCAAAGCCACTATCATAGGCGAGGAAAAATGTAGAGATGGCTTTGCCTTTTTGTTCAGGAGCTGCATACGTCAGCATGACCGTCTGCAATCCTGGGAAGATGGAGGCGGAGCCGATGCCGATGATGAGGGCGGCGAACAACAAACCATAAAGCGTTGGAAAGAATCCAAGTACTAGAAATCCGACCGCATACAGACCATAGGATGGAATAAGCACGGAAGCTGGTCCTTTTCGGTCAAACCGTTTTCCGGCTAGTGGACGAATGGCGACCATACCGAGCGCAGCCAGTCCGTAAAAATAAGAGGCATACGTCACATGGTGAATGGAGTCGGCATACAAGGAGATAAATGCAGACGTACTGGAAATCGCAATTCCCGCAAAGCTTGTAGCTAGCAACAAGACAGGACTGTCTAAGAAAAGCGATTGACGGAGCCGAAATGGTGACGTTTGCGGAATATGACTGCTCGTCAATGGTAAACGGATCATGAAAAGAAATGAACAGATGGCGAGTAGAGCAACTGTCATGAAATACCAGACCATGACATCATGAGCAATCAACGTCAATCCGATGACAGGACCGAGGACGGAAGCGAGATTCATCGAGAGGACGAAGTAACCCATTCCTTCACCCTGACGATGCTTAGGAATCAACGTCGTGACACTTAAACTCAGTGAAGAAGAGATCATACCGAAACTGAACCCATGTAACACACGAATGATGAGCAATAAACTGAATGATTCAATCGGCAGAATGATCAAGTAGAGACAGCTAAAGAGAGTAAACAGACTAGCAGATAATAGTAACATCCGTTTCAGTTCGTACCGATCGAGCCAATGACCAATCAACGGACGTGAACAGACCGTTGCGAGTACGAATGCCGTCACGACCCATCCGAGTGATCCTTGTGAAACCTCGAATTTTTGGGCGGCGAGTAGAGGCAGGGATGCATTTAATAAGTAAAACGTTATGAATAATAAGAGATTGACGAGTAATGTCGTCAC
>NZ_DFQK01000005.1:0-358 GCF_002377745.1 Exiguobacterium sp. UBA3491 | reverse complement strand
GTAATGCCGGTGAAATAAACGATTCACGATGATTCCTCCTGTTCGACCGGGCGATGGGTAAGAAGTAGCTGAGTCATCAGGCGCTCTAAGGAAGACTGGTCTTCTGGCGATAATTCATCCAAAAATATACGATGTGCTTGTTGGACGGATGCATCAATCGTCTGAAATAAGTCGCGTGCCTGTGAAGTCAATTCGACCAGGCGATGACGTCCTGCGTTCTGACGAAAGATGAATCCTAATTCTTCTAATCGAGCGACTGTTTTTGTGACGGCTGGCTTTTCGATGACTAAATATTTCGACAGGGTGACCTGTGAGACTGGTTCAAGTAAAGACACGGCCTTCAAGAGTGCCCATTGTC
>NZ_DFQK01000007.1:7852-13988 GCF_002377745.1 Exiguobacterium sp. UBA3491 | reverse complement strand
CAACTTTTTTGAAATTGTTTTTTACTTGTTTGCCGTAAGCGCTCGTCCTCTTAAGGACATGAATTAATATATCACGATAATTAGATAGGCGCAACTACTTTATTAAAATAACTTATAGTTTTTTTAAAGCATGTAAAAACCGCAGACAAGAATGGCTGCGGTTTACTTCATCATCAATGAGACGCGTCTTCTTTTTGCTTCGCTTATATAGAAGAAATACAGTGATTCCGCTAACTTCATTTGTGCTTCTAAATCACCATAGTCATCATAGCTGATTTCTAGAAGATGGCGTTTCATCAAATAATCTTCTTTTGCTTTTGCTAATTCTTCTAACAAACGCTCGTCGTACTCACTGCGAATCTTCTTTCGAAACCAACTCATAGTTCGCGACGTCCCTCCATTGCACGAGATAACGTCACTTCATCTGCGTATTCAAGATCTCCACCAACCGGAAGACCATGGGCAATCCGAGTGATCCGAATACCCGTCGGTTTTAAGAGACGCGATAGATACATCGCTGTCGCTTCTCCTTCGATGTTCGGATTGGTTGCTAAGATGACTTCCGTAATCGCTTCGTCCGCTTGAAGACGTGTCAGTAGACTAGATACATTGATATCCTCTGGACCGATCCCTTCCATTGGACTGATCGCTCCATGTAAGACATGGTACAACCCTTGGTAATCTCGCATCTTTTCCATTGCAATGACATCCCTTGAATCTTGGACGACACAGACGATCGTACGGTTTCGGTGTTTATCTGTACATACATAACAAGGATCTTGATCCGTGATATTCCCGCAGACACTACAGTAGGCAATGTCGCGCTTCGCACTGACCAATGCTTTTCCGAACATCAAGACATCGTCTTCTTCCATATCAAGGACATGAAACGCTAGACGAACTGCTGTCTTCGGACCAATCCCCGGCAGTTTTGTAAAACTTTCGATCAAACGACTAATCGCTTCAGGATATTGCAAGTGGTTTCCTCCTACGAATTAAAACATTCCCGGCAGATTCATACCTTGTGTGAATTTCCCCATTTTACTTGAGACGAGTTCATCGACTTTCTTCAAAGCATCGTTCGTTGCAGCTAAGACGAGATCTTGAATCATTTCAACGTCATCTGGATCAACGACTTCTTCTTTAATGATGACATCTACGATATTTTTATGACCATCGGCGACGACTGAGACCATTTCCCCGCCTGCTGTACCTGTCACTGTCAAATCTTTTAATTCTTCTTGTGCTTTCGCCATATCCTTTTGCATCTTCTGCATCTGTTTCATCATATTATTCATGTTTCCCATTCCGCGCATCTGTATTCCTCCTCGAATTTAATCTTCGAACTCTACGATATCACCAAAACGACCAAGCGTCTCGGACAATAACTGATCGCTCTCCGATTCTTGTTTTGTTTCCTTCTCTTCTATACTACTACTATTTCGCTTAGCAACAAACTCTGCCTTCAGTTCATGCCAATCGTTTGAGAGAATCGCTAAAATTTCGCGTTTGACGCCGCATATTTCATATAATGCTTCCTCAATCACGAAACGTGTTCGTTCATTGGTCATGACTTGCTCGAAATGCCATCCCTTACCGTCATCGAATTCGATCAATAGCGTATCCGCAGAGCAGAGAACCGGTTTACTTTCATGAAGCAACGAGTAGATTGGTCCATCTTCTTTTAGAATCCACTTTAGGATATGATCCCAGCGTTCCTGAATCTCACGCAACTGGGTTTTTTCTGCTCGTTCTAGCATTTGGCGAATCCGCTCTTTGGCGATTCGAACGGTTGGTCGTCCTTGTTTCCGCTTCGGCTGCGCTTGTGGTGCAGCCGCTTCTTGAGCTGGAACACCATTCGACTTCCACTGATGCATCTGTTCCTTCATTTCGCGGACTTCCTGCTGCAACGCTTGGACGATCTGCCCCGTCGTTCTTCCTTGTTCCGCGATTTGAATGAAGGCAATCTCAACGAGGACCCGCGGATGATTCGTTAATCGCATTTGTTGTTGGCAGTCATGTAACTGATCAATGATCGTAAAGCATGTCTCTGCTTCAATCGATTCAACGAATTGTTTGAACTCATCCGTCGGGCGAGCACGCTCTAGCAAGTCGACAGCTGTAGGAGAGGCTTTCAATAATAAGGTGTCTCGGTAAAAGAAGACAAGATCCTCAACGAAACGTTTTAAATCTTTTCCCGCTCGTTGCATCGTCTCAAGCGTCTGTAACAACTGGTCGACTTGATGTTCATGCAAGGCACGGGCAATGTTTAGTAATGCTTCATCTTCTACTGCCCCTGTTACTTCAAGAACAGCAGCATCGTTCAAATCACCGTTTGAAAAAGCAACCGCTTGGTCGAGTAGACTCAGTGCATCACGCATGCCACCATCCGCTGCACGGGCAATCAATCGTAAGGCCGTATCCGAATACTCGATCGATTGATCTTTTAAGATATATTGCATCCGTTCTACAAGTTGATCGACTTCATGCCGCTTTACATCGAAACGTTGGCAGCGGGAGATGATCGTCGCTGGGATTTTATGTGGTTCGGTCGTTGCTAAGATGAAGATGGCGTGTGCCGGCGGTTCTTCTAGTGTTTTAAGCAGTGCATTAAAGGCGCCTGTCGACAACATGTGTACTTCATCAATGATATAGACTTTATAGGCTGCTTCTGAAGGGGGATATTTGACTTTATCCCGGATTTCCCGAATTTCATCTACGCCGTTATTGGAAGCGGCATCGATTTCGAAGACGTCTGGACTTGATCCTTCCGTGATCGCAAGACACGTGGGGCACGTATTACACGGTTCTTTGACCGGAGCATGCTCACAGTTGATCGCTTTAGCGATGATTTTGGCAAGACTCGTTTTTCCCGTTCCACGAGGACCCGAAAATAGATAGGCGTGGGACATGCGTCCCTCCATCAATGCATTTTGGATCGTACGGGTGATATGCGCTTGTCCAACGACTTCGTCGAAACGTTGCGGACGGTATACGCGGTATAGTGCTTGATAGGCCAAGTTTGCGCCTCCTCTTTTTAAGTTCCTCATTCTATTTTACCTAAAAAAGTCTACAACCGAAACCGGCTGTAGACTTGTCTTTAAAAATTAAACTGCCGCGCACCATATTCTGAAATATGTTCAACATGCGTTACTCACGCAGCCTGCTCAGTCCAAGCACCCCTGCAACACACAGAGAGCACCACTTAAGGCTGCTTCCTTCCGGACCTGACCTGGTTCATGGGTATCTGTTGCGCAGGACTCAAACGTCAACGCTACTTACGTGAGGCAGACCACACCAATCATATCCCTCGACATGGAATTCAGTCTCGCTATAGCGGATTGCGAGTGACAGGGAACCGCTACATCCCCACCTAGCACGGCAAATGGTTTATCGATTTTTAGTGGCACCTTGTTTCAGTGCTTTTTCATTATACTGTTTCATCTGGTGTGATGCAACCCATTGCCCGCTTTCGTGCTTTCTTTTTCGCACGTAGTTCCCGAAAGAACGTCGTTAGCATCTCCCCACACTCTTTTTCTAATATACCGCTCGTCAACTGTGAGACATGATTGAACCGATCGTCTTGCACTAAGTTCATCAGTGTTCCACAACATCCACCCTTCGGATCGACGGCACCAAAGATGACATGTTCGATCCGTGACAGCATGATGGCACCCGCACACATCGGACACGGTTCGAGTGTCACGTAGAGCTCACACCCTTCAAGTCGCCAGTTCCCGAGCTTTCGGCAAGCTTCCTCAATCGCGATCAACTCGGCATGTGCCGTCGCCTGTTGATCCGTTTCCCGGTGATTGTAACCCGTCGCGATGACTTCATCGTCTTTGACAATGACACATCCAATCGGAACTTCTCCGATCTGTTCTGCCTTTTTTGCTTCTTCGATCGCAAGTCGCATATAGTGTTCCTGTCGTTCCATCGATGATACTCCTCACTCTAAAAAAATTCTCCTTTTGAAACTTCAGCAAGTCGTACTTCTTTGTGCTAAAATATAAATTGCACTTTGCTGAACGGAGGGTCATTGTATATGTTCATAACGGTTGAAGGACCGATTGGTGTAGGCAAAACATCACTTGCGAACGCCATCAGTCACCATTTCTCTTTTTCTATGTTACGCGAAATCGTCGAAGAAAATCCCTTTCTTGGAAAGTTCTATGAAGATATCGAAGAATGGAGCTTCCAGACGGAAATGTTCTTCTTGTGCAATCGCTTCAAACAACTCGATGATATCGAACGTCATTACCTCAGTAAACAACGCTCTGTCGTTGCTGATTACCATATCTTTAAGAACTTGATCTTTGCACACCGCTCTCTAAAGGTAGAGCATCTTGAGAAGTACGAACAAATCTACTCGATCCTGACGACAGATATGCCGAAACCGGATGCTGTCATCTACTTGAACGCAAGCATCGACACCTTGATGAAACGTGTTGCGCTGCGCGGACGAGAAATCGAAGAAAACATGTCACGTGCCTATCTCGAACAATTAGCCGAGGATTACGAGACATTCGTCACGGAATACCAAGCCAAACATCCGGAAGTCAAAATCATCCGTTTCGACGGGGATGCACTCGACTTCGTCAAGCGGCCGGAAGATCTCGAGTACGTCTTGACGACGATCCGGAACGAATTATATGAAGGAGCGAACCACGCATGAACTTGAAGCTACGCGAACAATACAACATCCCGGCAGATGCCGTCATTACGATCGGCGGTATGGTCGGGATCGGTAAATCAACGATCACAAACGGATTAGCAGATGCCCTTGGTTTCCGGACGTCACTCGAAAAAGTCGATACGAACCCTTACTTGGATAAATTCTATCATGATTTCGAGCGTTGGAGCTTCCACCTCCAAATCTATTTCCTCGCTGAACGCTTCAAGGAACAAAAGCGGATTTTCCAATACGGTGGTGGTTTCATCCAAGATCGTTCGATCTATGAAGATACAGGGATCTTCGCTAAGATGCATTTCGAAAAAGGAACGATGTCTCCAACGGACTATGAAACGTATTCAAGTTTATTTGACGCGATGGTCATGACACCATTCTTCCCACATCCAGATCTTTTGATCTATCTCGAAGGTTCATTCGAGCAAGTCCTTGAACGGATTCGTCTTCGCGGACGTGAGATGGAGCAACAGACTCCAATCGAATATTGGGAAGAGATGTATGAACGCTATACGAACTGGATCAACAACTTCACGATTTGCCCGGTACTCCGCTTGTCGATCGACGAATACGATTTACTGAACGAGCCAGAATCGATCGACCGGATTCTCGCGAAGATTGAAAAACAACTTGAAGTTGCGCGCATTGCCAATACACGATAAATGATCAGATCTGCCTCTTAGGCAGATCTTTTTTTGCGCAAAAAAGGAGACGCGTCTCGCATCTCCCTCCTATTAACCAATCACTTGATTGATCTGTTCCATATGGTGTAAATCATGTTGAGTCATCGCTCCGAGGAACTGACCAATCGTCAACTCTTTGTCTTTAATGACGACCTTGTCCTGCAGGCGATCTTCCGGAATCAATTCGACTGCACGGCGCAATAAGTCACGGCTGACTAAAAACTCATCAATCGTCAAGATCCGTTGTTGCTCACGGCTCATCTTCGCTGCTTCATCATTGACGGCTTGGCTATCCGGCGCAACACGGAATGGTTCACCCGCGAGCAAGTACGGAATACGCTCTGCGACCATGAAACGATCCCATGGTGATAAGTGACCAATGATCTCAGCAACCGTCCACTTACCTTCCGCATACGATGTCCGCCATGCTTCTTCTGAAATCTGTTCTAAGTCTTTTACATATGTCATCGTCATCGCATAATGCGAAAGCAACGATTCTTTTGTTTGTTCGTTCATTTCGTCCACCTCTTCTTCGTTTTTCACGTAGGCAACCATAGCATGCACGAAGAAATCGATGCAACAAAAAAGCACCTCAGAATTGAGATGCTTCATAAAAAGCGGAGTCGGTGGGATTCGAACCCACGCGAGCCTTGCGACCCCTAACGGATTTCGAGTCCGTCCCCTTCAGCCGGACTTGGGTACGACTCCATGATTATTATTATTTTTGGGTAAAAAAAAAGAAGTGGAGGAGGCGGTGGGATTCGAA
>NZ_DFQK01000007.1:0-7668 GCF_002377745.1 Exiguobacterium sp. UBA3491 | reverse complement strand
TTAAACCACTTGAGTACGCCTCCGTACTTCTTACCAGATCATGATGACCTGTCTGTTTTCCTGACATTAATTATGATAGCATCTGCCTTTTGACGTGTAAAGACCTTTTCTAAAAAAACTTTTTAAAATACAGAAAGGGGGATTACTCCCCCTTCTGACTTAAGCTTGAATCACTTCAAGACCACCCATGTATGGACGAAGCACTTCTGGAATAACAACTGATCCGTCCGCTTGCTGGTAGTTCTCTAAGATCGCAGCAACTGTCCGACCGACTGCAAGGGCAGAACCATTCAACGTGTGAACGAATTCTGGTTTTGCGTTCGCTTCGCGGCGGAAACGGATTTGCGCTCGGCGTGCTTGGAAATCTTCAAAGTTTGAACAAGAAGAGATTTCACGGTAGACGCCTTGACTCGGCATCCAGACTTCGATGTCGTATTTCTTTGCAGCCGTGAATCCAAGATCAGCTGTACACATGCTCAATACTTGATACGGCAGTTTCAGCTTTTTCAAGACTGTCTCTGCCTGTCCCGTTAACAATTCAAGTTGCTCGTAAGATTCTTCTGGTTTGACGAAACGAACGAGTTCAACTTTATTGAATTGGTGCTGACGGATCAAACCGCGTGTATCGCGTCCGGCAGAACCAGCTTCTGAACGGAAACATTGGCTGTATGCGGCATAGCCGATCGGTAACTGATCTGCAGTCAGGATTTCTTCGCGGTGCATGTTCGTCACTGGAACTTCTGCTGTCGGTACGAGGAAGTAGTTCGTCTCTTCAATCTTGAACGCATCCTCCTCGAATTTCGGCAGTTGTCCTGTTCCTGTCATTGAATCGCGGTTGACCATGAGTGGCGGCAAGATCTCTGTGTAGCCATGCTGATCTTGATGGAGATCCATCATGAAGTTGATCAATGCCCGCTCAAGACGTGCCCCTGCCCCACGATAAAAGACAAACCGGCTACCTGTGACCTTTCCAGCACGCTCTACGTCAACGATCTTTAATTGCTCCATCAAATCCCAGTGCGGAACCGCTTCGAAATCAAACGCTGGTTTATCACCGACTTCACGGATGACGACATTGTCATCTTCAGAAGAACCGACCGGTACGCTGTCATGTGGAATGTTAGGAATACCGAGGAGAAGTTGATTCAATGTCGCTTCGACGTCACGTAATTCGTCGTCAAGCGTCTTGATCTCGTCCCCGACACTACGCATCGCAGCAATCGCTTCATCTGCATTCTCTTTATTGCGTTTCAGTTCAGCGATTTTTTTCGTCGCTTCATTTCGTTCTGCTTTCAACACTTCTGTCCGCGCAATCAGTTCTCGACGCTTCTCATCAAGTGCAAGGAAACGGTTCATGTCCGTCAAGTCCTCTCCTCGGTGCGCTAACTTTTCTTGAATGGCGTCAAAATCTTGGCGTAATCGTTTAATATCAATCATCTTCAATTCCTCCTTTATGTCATAAAAAAAGGCGACTCGTCTCTTTCCGGTATTCCTACCGAAAAGGGACGAATCACCTGGATCCGCGTTGCCACCCTCATTGCTAGACACATCTAGCCAACTTAAGACGCGATAACGGGCGTACCCGCACCTTGTTCGCAAGGTGTGCGATCCGGCTCGATTCAATCCATCGATCTGACTAGTTCACACCACCCACTAGCTCTCTTAACAGTATCGATACATCTACTTGGTCCGTTCATAGCATCTTTATGAGATTAGTCTTACTTTACACCATCGTCTTGGAAGTTGACAAGAGCCGATTGTTGAATCGCTTGTTCAATTTGCTTCGACCAAGCCGTCCAAGCGCGGACGAGGCGTGTCGGAACACTCGCAAGTGGAACGGCAGTTGCGCTATACAAATTCACACGCGGTGTCTCAAAACCTGGTAGATAGACCCCATCGTCCGCGACCTGTACCGTACCGACGATTTCTTGTTTCGTCACAGGAGCTGTTGTTTTTGAGAAGTCGAACCGTGGTTCCCGCGTCTTCGCTTGTTTTAAGACCGTGATGTATAACGAACCGTCCGTGACGACGTCTAACTGCCGGATAGTTGCCCCTTTAATCGGAAGAGCGTCTTTGATCCGTTCCCCTTTTCCGTAATACGTCAACGGCTCAAACGTCGCAAAACCATAGTCGAGTAGCTTTTTCGTTTCCTTGAAACGGGCTTGATCGGAATCCGTTCGCATGACGACCGTGACAAGTGTCATATTATCCCGCGTCGTTACGCTCGCGAAGCAGTAACCTGCTAAATCGGTCGTTCCTGTCTTCATCCCCCGCATGCCAGCATATGCGAATTTTTCCTTCGCCAGCATCTTATTCGAGTTATTCAAGACCTCTCCATCAAGTTTCATCTGTGTTTTATTCGTCACATCCAGTACATCCGGATAATCCTTGATGTAGCGGATGACGAGTAACGCGATATCCGTTGCTGTCATCAGATTTGTTCCTGGAAGCGTCGCATCGACAGCATCAAGTCCGGATGCATTCGCATACTCCGTATCGTTCATACCAAACTGTTTCGCTGTCTCATTCATTTTTTCAACGAATGTCGCCTCTGAACCGGATACCGTTTCGGCTAACATGACAGCTGCATCATTGGCTGATTTAATGAACGCCGCGTTATACATCTCACGAACCGTATATGTTTTTGCTTTAACAGGAACACGAGCGATGCCGGACGTGTTCGCAAGCTTCAACACTTTTGCACTCGGTTTGATTTTTTGATCCCACGTCAGATTTTTTAATTCGATTTGTCGTCGAACGAGATAAAGCGTCATCAGCTTTGTCATCGAAGCCGGTGGTAAAGAAACATCCGCTTCCGATTGAAGGAGGATTTTTCCTGTGACCGCATCGGCCATTATGTAAGACTCTGCTTGAATCGAAGGTGCCGCTTGTCCAGTTGTAGGAAAACCTACGACCAGCAGGACACTTAAACAGAGTAGCAAGATTCGTTTCATCGTGTCTCTCCTTCACTCAATCATTCATTTTACAAATAGTGTAGCACAAAAGAAGCACCTGACAGTAGAACCTGTCAGATGCTTCCACACTTTATGAACGGACGGACTGCCGCTGTTTGATTTTTTGTAAAAAATAGCGGTGCAAACGATCATCCTCTGTCAATTCAGGGTGGAATGAGCACGCGAGGTGTAATGATGTCTCGACGGCAACGATCTGATCTTCGACTTTCGCAATCACGCGTGTTCCTTCCCCGACAGACAGAATCAATGGCGCTCGAATGAATACTGCCTCGATTGGTTCCTCAATTCCTTCAACCGGTAGCAATCCTTCAAATGAATCAATTTGTCGACCAAAAGCATTTCGACGGACCGTCATCGAAATTGCGTTGAGATGGCTCTGACCTGCTTCGACAGCGGTTGCGAGTAGAATCATTCCGGCACATGTCCCGAACATCGGTAGCGTCGTCGCTTTTTCCCGAAGCGGTTCCAGCAATTCATAACGTTCGATCAATCGACGCATCGCGGTCGATTCGCCTCCTGGTAAGACGAGTCCATCCAGCCCTGCAAGATCACTCGCTTGTTTGACTAGAACGACATCGACACCAAGACCTTCCAGCTGCTGTTGATGTTCACGGACTGCACCTTGAACATCCAGAATACCAATTACCATCCGCGTGTCGCCATCCGTTCCTCAAACGGCATCGAAGTGACATCGATTCCCTTCATCGCTGTTCCGAGCCCTTTGGATAAAGAGGCGATCCGTTCAAAATCATCTTTGTACGTCACGGCTTCGACAATCGCCCGAGCCACACGTTCTGGGTGTTCTGATTTAAAGATCCCCGATCCGACGAAGACACCATCTGCCCCTAAATGCATCATGAGAGCGGCATCAGCTGGTGTCGCAACTCCCCCGGCTGCAAAATTGACGACCGGTAGACGTCCCTGTGTCCGAATATCACGTAATACTTCGTACGGCGCACCCCATTCTTTCGCAAATGTCATCAATTCATCTGGACTGACATGCAAAATCTGATTCAACTGCGCTTGAATTTGTCGCATATGGCGAACGGCTTCGACGACGTTCCCGGTTCCAGGCTCGCCTTTCGTCCGAATCATCGCCGCTCCTTCGGCAATCCGGCGAGCGGCTTCCCCAAGATCGCGTGCGCCACAGACGAACGGTACGGTGAACTCCGATTTCAGTAAATGATATTGCTCGTCTGCCGGAGTCAGTACCTCGCTCTCATCGATGAAATCGACCCCCATCGATTCAAGGACACGCGCTTCGACGATATGACCAATCCGGCATTTTGCCATGACGGGGATCGAGACTGCTCCAAGTACCTCTTCCGTGACCAACGGATCTGCCATCCGTGCCACACCTCCGTCACGACGAATATCTGACGGGACACGTTCGAGTGCCATGACTGCGACAGCTCCTGCTGCTTCCGCAATCTTTGCTTGTTCCGCATTGACGACATCCATGATGACGCCACCCTTTTGCATTTCAGCCATTCCACGTTTGACACGATCCGTACCTTGTTGACGTTCCATATCCATTCCCCCTTGGTTGACTTTCACCCCTTTAGTATACGGAACGTTGACACTTTTAAAAGTATCAGTTTATGATGATTTCAACAGGTCAGTTTATTATGAAGGAGTCATACGAGATGGACATGCTATCGTTTCAACTTACACGCGATCAAGAGAAACCACTTTATGAACAACTTTATCAACAGATTCGAAACGAAATCATCGTCGGGCGTTTAGCCTACGGCACAAAATTGCCTTCTAAACGAAAGCTCGGTCAATTCTTGAACTTAAGTCAAACGACGATTGAACTTGCTTATCAACAACTTGTCGCAGAAGGTTATGTCGAATCCATCTCGCGTAAAGGGTATTTCGTTCTTGCCTATGAGGAACTTGCTTACGTCAAAACCTCACCCGTCATCGAACCGCGTGTGACTAAAGAAAAACCGGTCATCACGTATGACTTTCATCCAAGTAAGATTGAAGGGATCTCTTTCCCGTTCACCCGTTGGCGAAAGTATGCCAAAGACATCATCGATACCGATCACCATCCACTCGTCTCGCTCGGTCATCCGCAAGGCGATCAAACGTTGCGTGAAGAGATTGCGACCTATCTTTATCACTCACGTGGTGTTGTCTGTTCTCCGGAACAGATCGTCGTCGGTTCAGGTATCGAGCAACTGTTGCCCATCGTTCTTTTCTTACTAGGACGAAACGTCACGTATGGCATCGAGGATCCCGGTTATCATACGACACGCCTCTTGCTTGAAAATCATGAACGAATGATTGAACCGATTCGTGTCGATGCGAATGGATTACGCATCGATCAACTGCAGGAATCAAATGTCGATGTCATGTATGTCACACCGGCACATCAGTTTCCGTCAGGTAGCATCCTGTCCGTCAATCGAAGACACCAGTTGTTGAACTGGGCGGCGATGGATCCGACCCGTTTTATCATCGAAGACGACTACGATAGCGAATTCCGCTATAGTGGTAAATCGATCCCGTCTCTTCACAACATGGACAGCAATCGTGTCATTTATATGAGTACCTTCTCAAAATCGCTCATGCCTTCACTACGGATCGGTTATATGGTCTTACCGGAAGTCTTACGCGCACAGTATCAAGCCGAATTATCCCATTATACCTGTAGTGTCTCGCGCTTTGATCAAACGATCTTGACACGTTTCATGAAAGAGGGCGACTTTGAACGACATCTTAATCGGATGCGTAAAGTCTATCGTCGTAAACTAGATGTGCTGATCCAATCGCTTCGTCGGATCCCTGCTTTACGGTTGACTGGCGAAAGTGCTGGACTCCATGTTGTCGTTTCCGTAGCGAACGGAATGACGGAGCAAGAGCTAGTAAAGCGGGCACAACAACAAGGCATCCAAGTATACGGTCTCTCTCAATATGCCCAGTTACCGCTTCTCTCCAATACGCCTCAAATCGTTCTTGGATTTGCGAGTCTCTCTGAGCATGAGTTGACGGAAGGATTACAATTATTGATAGACGCATGGAATCTGCATAGATCATCATAAAAAAAGCCTCGCCTTTCTGCTAGAGAAAGACGAGGCTTTTGTTTATTGACGTGTGTAGTTAGAGGCTTCTTTGGTAATTTGAATATCGTGCGGATGGCTTTCTTGCAAACCAGCGCCCGTCATACGGATGAACTGTGTCTCTTCACGCAATTCTTCTAACGTCGCAGCACCACAGTATCCCATACCTGAACGAATACCACCGACGAGTTGGTACACTGAGTCACCGAGTTTACCACGGTAAGCGACCCTTCCTTCGATTCCTTCTGGAACGAACTTCTTGTCTGCTTCTTGGAAGTAACGGTCTTGGCTACCGCGTTTCATCGATGCTTCAGAACCCATACCACGGTACGTCTTGAATTGACGTCCTTGATAGATCTCCATCTCACCTGGGCTCTCTTCTACTCCTGCAAGCAAGCTTCCGAGCATGACAGCGTGACCACCAGCAGCAAGTGCTTTCACGATATCCCCAGAGTACTTAATGCCACCGTCAGCGATAATCGAAACGCCGTGTTTTCGTGCTTCTGTCGCACAATCGAAAACGGCTGTGATTTGTGGTACACCGACACCTGCGACAACACGTGTCGTACAAATCGAACCAGGTCCAATACCGACTTTAATGACAGATGCACCGGCTTCAATCAAATCGCGTGTTGCTTCTGCAGTCGCAACGTTGCCTGCAATGATTGGTAAGTTTGGATATTCTTCACGTAATTCACGTACCTTGACGAGAACACCTTCTGAGTGACCGTGAGCTGTATCGACGACGAGTGCATCAACACCTGCATCGACCAGGAACTTCGCACGTGTTGAAGCGTCTTTCGTCACACCGACAGCTGCTGCGACAAGTAAACGACCGAATTGATCTTTCGCAGCATGTGGATACTGTTCGACTTTTTCGATATCTTTTGTCGTGATTAATCCTTTTAACACACCGTTCTCATCAACGAGTGGTAACTTTTCGATGCGATGCTTATGGAGAATCTGTTCTGCTTCTGCGAGGGACGTACCAACTTTTGCTGTCACGAGTTCTTCTGTTGTCATTACTGTTTCAATGACGGTCGAATAATCCTTAACGAAACGAAGATCACGGTTCGTCAAAATCCCTACTAATTTACGCTCTGTTTCGTTGTTAACGATCGGAACACCTGAGATGCGATATTTACTCATTAAATACTCAGCATCGTAGACTTGACGCTCTGGCGTTAAATAGAACGGATTCGTGATGACACCATTTTCAGAACGTTTGACGCGATCGACATGTTCTGCTTGTTCTTCCATTGACATGTTCTTATGAATAACACCAAGACCACCTTGGCGTGCCATTGCGATTGCCATCGGAGCTTCTGTGACTGTATCCATCCCAGCACTGATCAACGGAATATTAAGTGTGATCCCTTCACATAGCGTGACAGATAAATCAACGTCGCGCGGTAAGACACTCGAACGACGGGGTACGAGTAAGACGTCATCAAACGTCAAACCCTCTTTAGCAAATTTGTTCTCCCACATGTTATCCACTCGCTTTCTCTTTTATAAAAGAATATTGATGTTATGGTAACAAGCAGAGGGTGTCATGTCAATGACTCGACCAATAATCAGAACAGTCTGAAGTTTCACATAACACAAAAAGACCGACCTGCAAT
>NZ_DFQK01000020.1:42312-51887 GCF_002377745.1 Exiguobacterium sp. UBA3491 | reverse complement strand
CAGGAAAAAGTGCATTATGCGCTGTCAGAGACGAACAAGACCCGCTTTCCTGCTTGAATGAAGCAAGAAAACTGGCTTGTGTCTCGCCTGAGGAAAGGGCGTGAAGACGAGTCATTTTTGAGTCAGTCCATTTTCTGCAATCGGAACCACCTTCTATAAATAAATGAAGGTGGTTTTTTATTCCCTTAAATGAAAACGTTCTCTAAAATATAGTTTTGAAAAAGTATAAATAAGGAATCAATGAATAAGTATTCAAAAATAGAAATCTGAATAAAGAATAGGGGGAGACGCATGACTACATCTGAATTATTTTTCACATTAGGTTCTGCAGCGTTTTTCATGTTGCTCGTTGCCTACATATCCTACCGATTGACGCGTGGGAAAACACAAGGCATCGATGAATACTTCTTAGCGGGGCGAGGATTAAGCGGTGTGTTCATTGCCGGTTCGCTACTGCTGACGAATTTGTCGGCAGAACAGTTGATTGGACTAAATGGACAATCTTTCATGGGAAACATGTCGAGTATGGCGTGGGAAGTCACGGCGGGATTTGCTGCCATCATCATGGCGATTTATCTACTCCCGAAGTTTCTCGGGCTTGGTATCTCGACGTTACCGGAATACTTAAGTCACCGGTATGATGAGACGGTTCGCCGGATGACAGTCTTACTCTTTTTACTCGGATATATGTGCGTCACGATTCCTTCGATGCTTTATTCGGGTGGGATTGCTGTCTTGCAGCTATTCGATGTTCCGGAACTATTTGGTCTTAGTTATACGCAATCTCTTTGGTTAGTCGTCTGGGTCGTCGGGATCATCGGAGCAATTTATGCGATTTTTGGAGGACTACGTGCGGTGGCTGTCTCGGATACCTTGAACGGGATTGGGCTCGTCTTCGTCGGATTCTTAGTTCCGGTACTCGGCTTTATCACACTGGGTGATGGGAATTTACTTCAAGGGATGAAGACGATTGCGACTGTGCAACCGGAGAAGCTGAACGCAATCGGAAGCTCAACCGATGCCGTTCCGTTCTTCTCGATTTTCACGGGTATCCTATTTGCGAACTTATTTTATTGGTCACTCAATCAATATGTCATTCAACGTGTGCTCGGGGCAAAAGATTTGAAGGAAGGACAGAAGGGCGTCCTCATGACAGGATTCTTAAAGTTATTAGTTCCAATCTTCATGCTGATTCCTGGGATCATTGCCTATCACTTGTATGGGAACACACTAACAAGCGGTGATTTATCATATCCTCAACTCATTACGGAGTTACTGCCGGTCTCGCTGATGGGATTTTTCTTAGCTGTCTTACTCGGAGCCGTCTTCAGTTCCTTTAACTCGTTGCTAAATAGTATTGCGACACTTTTCGTCCTCGATATCTATCAGCCGGTGTTTGCGAAAGAGGCGAGTGATGAACATTTGATTCGTGTCAGTAAATGGTTCGGAACGATCGTTGCCTTGATTTCTTTCGTCATCGCACCATTCTTGATGTACGCGCCAGACGGCTTATGGAGTTTAATCCGGCAATTTACAGGATTTTTTAACATTCCGATTCTCGTCATCGTATTAATGGGGATTTTCATGAAACGAATTCCGGCGATTGCAGCGAAAATCGTCATCGTCTTTCACGTGTTCGCGTATTACTTATTCGTCTTCGGTTTTAAACAACTGTTCGGCTGGGATCATGGCATTAGCTATATTCATGGGTACGGTATTTTACTCGTGATAGAAGTGTTATTCATGGTATTCATGGGGTATCGTTACCCAGCAGTCCAGTCAAAAAAGGTCAATCGACGACAGTCTGTCGAGCTCATTCCATGGAAGTTCGCGATTCCAGTCTCGATCCTATTATGTACATCCATCATTTGGACGTACGTTTTGTTCTCAAAGATCGGACTGGCTTCGACAGCAGGTATCGTGTCGATGTGGTTCTGGCCGGTTACGTTAGGACTTGCCATCGCAACGATTGTATTATGGCGTGTGTCGCTAAATGCTTGGGAAACGAAGTACCGGATCTATCTCGAAGAAGAGTACCGTCAAGCTGAATAATCCTCTCGCAGAAGGCATGACATATCGGGTAAGATGAAAGAAAAACAGGAGGCGATCTTTGTGAATTACTGGTACCACTTTAAGCGTGCCTTCTTACCGATCGCATTATTGCTTGTGACGCTTGCCTTATATCAAATGATCTATCGCTTGAATAACATCTGGTATTCGCTTGGAGGACTTCTTCTTGTCTTTGCGGCGATTTACTTCGTCATGCGTCGTCTAAAAGCGAACCCGGAGGATTGAATGAGCAGGAAAGTCGAGTCCATTCTCTGAACGCGGTAAAATAAAGACATACAGAGGAGGGGAAGATAGATGGCAAAAGCAATATTTGCAGGTGGTTGTTTCTGGTGCATGGTCAAGCCATTCCATAAATATGATGGGGTAGAGCAGGTCATTTCAGGATATACCGGTGGTCATACAGAGAACCCAACTTATAAAGAGGTCTGTTCGGAAACGACAGGTCACTTGGAGGCGGTTGAAGTCACGTACGATCCGTCCGTCATTACGTACGAAGAATTACTCGATATCTTCTGGCGTCAAATCGATCCGACAGATGGCGGAGGTCAATTCAATGACCGTGGCGAATCGTACCAACCGGCTATCTTTTATGTCGATGAAGCACAGCGTGAAGCAGCTGAACGTTCGAAAGCTGCGCTTGACGCATCAGGACGCTTCTCGCGACCAGTCGCGGTAGAGATTCGTCCAGAAAAGCCGTTTTGGCCAGCTGAAGAATATCACCAAGATTATTATAAAAAGAATCCGTTCCGTTATCAGATGTATAGTGTCGGCTCCGGTCGCGCGAAATTCATCAAGGAAGCGTGGAAGGATCACGGTAAGGAAAAAGAATTAAAAGAGCGCCTGACACCGATTCAGTATAAAGTCACACAAGAGAACGGGACGGAACCTGCTTTTCGTAACGAATACTGGGATGAGGAACGTCCAGGTCTTTATGTCGATATCGTCGATGGTACACCACTCTTCACATCAAAAGATAAATTCCAGTCAAACTGTGGTTGGCCGAGCTTCGCTAAACCGATCTCAGAAGACAAGATGGAAGTCGAACTCGACACGAGTCATGGGATGACGCGGACGGAAGTGCGCTCTGCGAATGCGGATAGTCACCTCGGTCATATCTTCGATGATGGTCCGACAGAGCTTGGTGGTCTACGCTATTGTATCAACTCAGCAGCGTTACGATTTATTCCGGTAGAAGAGCTTGATTCGGCAGGATACGGGGAATATAAAAAACATTTCGAGTAACATGTAGGGAGCAGTCAAACGATTTCGTTTTGACTGCTCTTTTTTCAAATGGAAGGGAGAGGATCAGATGTTTCAGTCCGTGTATGAAGAGATTCGACAAATGACGATTGCAAAGGTACTTGATTTCTACGATCATGAAATCCGTCAGCTCGATGAGCAGGCACGTCAGGAAAAGTACGACAAGATGAGTTTGAGTCCGTTTCGCTTTTTCCGCGGGAGTTCGCACCTGTTTTATTATGACGTGACGCGAATCCCCCTTGGTTTTGATACACCTCGTGATAAACCAACGTGGATTCAGGGCGATCTCCACTTTGAGAACTTCGGTGTTCATGGCAATGCAAAAGGAGAAATCATCTACGACGTCAATGATTTTGATGAAGGATACTTAGGGTCGTATTTATATGATTTGATTCGCATGGCGGTCTCCGTCCGCTTGTTCGCCGAAGAGGCAGGATATGATCCGACTCCTGCGATTCGCAATTATGTTCTCGAATACTTACACGATTTAAAAAAGTACGCTCTTGGAAAAGATCCGAGTGATGTCTGCTTTACGCGGGATAATACAAAAGGACCAATCAAGAAGTTAATCAAGAAAGCAGAAAAAAAACGTGAAGAATTAATGGGGGAGCGAACAGAACTGGTAGATGGCGTGAGACGATTTTGTACACTCCCGGATATGGAAGCAGTAGATGACGCGACACGAGCAGCAATTGAATCTGCCTGGCCTTCCTACATCGAGACGATCGACACCGAGGATCGCCGTGAGGAATCGTTCTATACGATCAAGGATATCGTTCGTAAATTAGACAGCGGAACAGCATCTATTGGTCTCGAGCGCTATTACATCTTGATTGAGGGCGAAGGGGGAGAAGAAGATTTGATTCTTGAGATGAAACAAGCGCAAACGTCTGTCCCTTCGTTATTCCTGCCCGTTTATCGTCCAGAAGCAGAAACCGTTCATCAAGGGAGACGGGTCATCACGTCGCAAAAGGCGATGCAGGCACATGAAGATCCATATCTTGGTTATCTGACGATTGAAAAAAAGGAATATTATGTACGCGAGCGCTCACCGTACAAGAAAAAACTAAAGGCGAAGCATATAAAAAGTCAGGAAGACCTTGAGAACGTGTTATGTATTCAAGGTCAAATTACCGCGAAAATCCATGCGCGGGCAGATCAAGATGCGGGAATTCAAGAAAAAATATTAACCCATCATGCGGATGTTGAAATCATTCAAGCTATCGGTGTCTCAGACACTGCTTTTTTGGAGCAGATCGAGCGTTGGTCAGAAGCTTATGTCATGCGAACAAAGCTGGATTACCAAGTGTTTTTAGAATGGACGAAGACGTGGAAAACGACTTAAAACGTGGACTGAAAAAGGAGAGAAATATCGGTATGTAACAGATGTTACATACCGATATTTTTGAAGTGATTTTTATTCTTTAACAGATGAAAGCGTCACGCAAAAAACAAATAGGTATAATGACCTATATCAATTTATCTGAAAACTTCGTAAATTTTTGATTAAGTTCTTACGAACGACTCGCTTCGTAAGACAAATCACAACGGATATAGGGGGAAGTACATCATGAGTTTGACGCGGAAAAAAGATGTTTCCGCTATGATTGCTGCAAGTAAACGCAACAGTGGACTTGCTCGAAATCTTGGCGCGATGGATTTAACGTTTTTAGGAATTGGCGCCATCATCGGTACCGGAATCTTCGTTTTGACGGGAACAGGAGCGTTGACTGCAGGGCCAGGACTTATCGTATCATTCATTCTATCTGCCATCGCCTGTGGTCTAGCTGCTCTTGCTTACGCTGAATTTGCATCAACGATTCCGGTCAGTGGATCCGTCTATACGTATACGTATGCAACGATGGGAGAGGTCTTCGCTTGGATCATCGGTTGGAACTTGATTCTCGAATATGGACTCGCCTCCAGTGCCGTAGCAGCCGGTTGGTCAGGTTACTTCCAGTCTTTACTCGCAGGATTTAATATCCATGTGCCGACAGCTCTCTCAGCAGCTCCAGGAGCAGTAGAAGGAGCCAAGACATACTTCAACCTTCCAGCCTTCCTGATCCTCTTTGCCATTACGGCATTGTTGTCGATAGGAATCAAGGAAACGAAACGTGTCAACAACATCATGGTCGTCATCAAATTAGCAGTCGTCGTGTTGTTCATCGTCGTCGGTGTCGGCTACGTTGAACCATCAAACTGGACACCATTCACTCCATTTGGTTGGGGAGGCGTCTTCTCGGGTGCTGCGATCGTCTTCTTCGCGTACATCGGTTTTGATGCTGTTACATCAGCGGCGGAAGAAGTCCGTGATCCACAAAAGAACTTACCACGTGGTATCATCGGTTCACTTGCTGTCTGTACAATTCTTTACGTCATCGTCGCAGCCATCATGACAGGGATCGTCCCTTACAAACAATTCGCTGGTATCGATCACCCGGTCTCACTTGCGATTCAAATGGCAGGTCAAAACTGGGTCGCTGGTTTCATCGATCTCGGTGCGATTCTCGGGATCACAACGGTTATTCTCGTCATGACATACGGAATGGTGCGTCTCGCGTTTGCGATCTCGCGTGACGGGATGTTCCCTAAAGTATTCTCCGAAGTGCATCCGAAATACCAAACACCATTCAAGGCGACTTGGATGATCGGACTTGGTAGTTCACTCGTCGCTGGATTCGTTCCACTCGATGTCATCGCGAACCTCGTCAACATGGGTACACTCGCAGCATTCGTCTTGATCTCTGTCGCTGTCTTGATTCTTCGTAAGACACAGCCGGATCTCCCACGTGCATTCAAATGTCCGGGTATGCCATATGTGCCAATCGCAGCAATCGCTGCATGTCTCTTCTTGATGTTCAACTTGAAACTCGAGACATGGATTGCTTTCGGAATCTGGCTTGCAATCGGTTTAGTGCTTTACTTTACGTTTGCGCGTAAGCATTCGAATCTACACCCAGGAAACATGCCGGCAGCGGAACTTGCTGCTTCAAAAGAAGAAGAGTAAACACATCAAAAGACCCAGTCGCCTTCAGGCGATCGGGTCTTCTTGTGTTAGGAAAGTGGAACAGGACCTTTGACGCGAACCGCATCAAATTCACGACGAATGCTTTCATTGGCTTTCGCTTCATCTTCTGCAGACCAGCCGAGTTCGCTACGCATCAGGGCAAGAACACCGTCTGCGTATTGTTCAGCATGTGGGAAATCAAAGAAGACGGCTGAAGCACGACGGTTCAAGAAGTCACCGGGTTGCATGACGAGCTCTGCTTCTAGACCATACAGAAGGGCACCGAACCAGTGTAACGGTAATTGATAACGAGCGGCTTCGTCACCGCGTGTCCGAATCAATTCGAAGACACGTTCGACATTCGTACCGTAGCGCTGGATGAGCCATGTCGTCTCATTCGGTGACAACCCAAGTGCTTCGCCTTTTGGTTGTTGTTCCTTCATGTAACGCGCGAATCCTTTACTTCCTTGTGGATGACCACCACCAAGCAAGATATCGTGCGTACGGGAAGCAAGATAAATTCGATTTTCTTCTGTCTTGAATTGCTCCGCGACCATATCGATGATTCGTTCCGCCATTTTCCGGTACCCAGTCAACTTACCACCGGCGATTGACATCAGACCGGATTTCGAAACGAAGATTTCGTCTTTTCGGGACAGTTCACTTGGATCTTTTCCATCTTCATGAATGAGTGGACGTAGTCCAGACCACGTTGATTCGACATGCTCAGGTCGTAACTCGACGTTGAACATTTGATTCGTTGCCTCTAGGATGTAGTCCTGATCCTCGACGGTGACACCAGGCTCAAGAATATCTCCTTTATAGTTCGTATCCGTTGTTCCGACATACGTTTTCCCTTCACGTGGAATCGCAAAGATCATCCGACCGTCTGGAACATCGAAGTAAACGGCTTGTTGCAACGGGAAATGTACTTGATCGATGACGAGATGAATCCCTTTTGTCAGGTGTAAAGACTTTCCAGATTTCGAACCGTCTTTTTCGCGCAGTTCATCGACCCAAGGACCCGTCGCATTAATGATCTTCTTCGCCCGAATCGTATACGTTTTACCACTTAAGACGTCACGGACTTCGACGCCAACGACTTTTCCGTTGTGGTAGACAAGCGATTCCGCTTTCGTATAATTGACGGCACGTCCGCCGTAACCGATGGCTGCTTTTAAGACTTCGACCGTCAGTCGAGCATCATCCGTTTTATATTCGACATACCGACCACCGCCGACTAAATGCTCTGAGCGTAACAGTGGTTCGTAACGTAATGTTTCTTCTTTGCTAAGCATCGTCCGACGTTCATGGCGTTTGACACCAGCGAGTTGATCATAGACACGTAAGCCGATCGAGGTCGAGAAGCTACCGAATGTACCACCTTCGACAAGTGGAAGCATCATCCACTCCGGTGTCGTCACATGCGGTGCGTTCTCATACACGATGGCACGTTCTTTCCCGACTTCGGCGACGAGTTTAATCTCGAATTGCTTCAGATAACGCAATCCACCATGGACAAGTTTCGTCGATCGGCTCGATGTCCCTTCGGCGAAGTCCTGCATTTCAATCAAGCCTGTTCGCATACCGCGACTTTGTGCGTCAAGCAGAATACCAGCTCCCGTGATACCGCCCCCGATGACGAGAACGTCTAGAAGTTCTTGTCCCATCTCTTCTAACCATGCTGTCCGTTCCGTACTTGAAAACATCTTGTCTTCCCCCTGTTCGTCTGAAATGAATAGTTAGTCTACTTCTATCCATGTACCCACTTTTGCACTCTTTTGAGCACGATCAATGATTTTCATGACGAGTTCAGCCTGTTTCGCAGAGACAGGTGGTGTGGTTCGCTTACGGATGGCTGGAGCGAGATCCGTATAATAATCCCCAAAATGACTGGAAACAAAAGGGAAGTCTTGCAGAGGTCCATTTGCTTCAGCCAATTGATAGGTCGTCCGTTTTGTATCGACTTCATCAACGAAGTAACTCGCCTGTGTTCCGTGCACCATCAGGGAGGGACCAACAGCTGGAACGATGGAACCGATATGCAAAATAGCGCGTCGCGTGCCAAAGGCTAAAATTAGATGTGTGTAGTCATCAACGATCCCATCTTGTCGTTGAATCGTTTGATCACAAAAGACACGGTCTGGAATTTCATCGAAAGCGATGAGTGCTTGATCGATCAAGTGTGAACCAAGGTCGTACAATAGTCCGGCACCAGGAACGTCCTGTTCGCGCCAACGCTCCTGCACATCGGGACGGTAACGGTCATAATGCGCTTCGAACGTCTGGAGCGTACCGAGTCGTCCAGATTTCAATAAGGTCATCAACGTCCGAAAGTCCTTCGTGTACCGCCGATTATGATAAACTGTCAGTAACCGACCGTGTGTCCGTGCTAGTTCTGTCAACGTTTCGGCTTCTTCGAGCGTGACGGTGAACGGTTTCTCGACAAGTACATCACAGCCCGAGAGCAAGGCGAGACGCGCGAGTGGATAATGCAGATCATTTGCCGTCGCGATGACGACTAAATCGATTTGTTCCGCTTCAAGTAATGCTTCAAGTGTCGGATAGACAGGGAGCGTCGCATCGTACGCAGCGACCGCCTCCGGGCGACTCGACTGAACAGCGACCAACTGATAATCAGGTGCGTGTAAATAAGGCGCATGCAAATGTTCACCGGCAAGACCAAAACCAACTAATGCGGTACGAATCATAGAAAACACATCCTTTTCAAGTTCATACCCTCAATCTACCATAAGGAGGAATACAAGATGATTACCGAGCAACACATCATCGAAAAGATGCGCCAAGCGATGCAACGTATTGACCAAACAACAGGAGCTGCGCAAAAAGAACAGATTGCAGCGATGAAGGCTTATTGTGAACTACTGCTCGAATCCGATTCGACGTCGAGTTCGACTGTATCGCTACCTACGTCAACGCCTCAGGCAACCCCAGCAGTCGATCCGATGTTAGCGCGTTTCATGGGTGTTTCGCAGGAAAAAGAAGAAAAAGGCACTTCATTGCTCGATTTTTGAATGAAATGACGCAATTCAGGGAATAACCATCACAGTTAAAATGAGAAAGGGAGATACGTCATGAAAACAGTCATCGTTATTGGAGCAGGACCGGGAAACGGATATGAAATCAGTAAACGATTTGGGCAAGAAGGGTTTCAAGTCGTTTGTGCGGCGCGGACACAAGAAACGCTTGCAGCCGTCATCACGGAACTAAAAGAAGA
>NZ_DFQK01000020.1:7706-42253 GCF_002377745.1 Exiguobacterium sp. UBA3491 | reverse complement strand
GAGGCGGTGGGGGTAGAATGTGATGCTTCTCGAAAAGCCGATATCGCATCACTCATCGAATGGACAGAGGAGCAGTATGGACAAATCGATGTCTTAGTCTATAATGCTTCGATTTTACATCAAGCATCTGTCCTTGAAGTCTCGGCAGAACAGATTACGAAAGAGTTCGAGATCGATGTTCTCGGTGCACTGCATGCCGCACAACTCGTTGCTCCTTCGATGCAGGAACGAAAAGACGGCGCCATCCTGATTACAGGAGGTGGCGCTGCGATGCAAGCAATCAAATCGTTACCAGGGCTTTCGATTGGCAAGGCAGGCGTTCGTCAAGTGACGCACATGCTCCATGATACGTTGAAGGAAGACGGTGTCTACGTCGGAACCGTCACGATTGCCGGAGAAGTGAAGCGTGGAACGGCACTTGATCCGAAAAACGTAGCGGAAGCGTTCTATACACTTTATACAAACCGTAACGAAGTAGAGACAGTTCTATCAGCAGACTAACTTATGAACAAGGTGACGTATGCGGGTTCGGACATTGACCGAATCCGTATTTTCATGGAAAGGAGAGAAATAGAAATGAGACGATCTGTATTCATAAGTCTACTTTTTTTATTCGTCCTCATCGGTTGTGCACCAGAAGAAACCGATCTGCTTGGCATCAAGCAACCAGACGATGAAAAGATTACGAAAGCGACGGTGCAACGCGTCATCGATGGGGATACATTAAAAGTGAGGCTAGCAGACGGGAAAACGGAGGATGTTCGTTTGTTGCTCGTCGATACACCGGAAACTGTTAAACCGGATACGCCGGTTCAACCTTATGGAACGGAAGCTTCAGCGTTTACAAAAGAGACATTACCGAGCGGGACAGCTATTCGGTTGGAGCGTGATCATTCCCGGACTGACCGATACGGACGACTGCTCGCATATGTCTGGTACGGAGATAAAATGTTGAATCAAGAGTTACTCCGAAAAGGTCTTGCGCGTGTGGCGTTCGTCTATGAACCAGACACACGTTATGTCGATGTGTTTGAACAGATCGAACAGGAAGCCAAGCAGGCAAAGAAGAAAATCTGGAAGCACGATGGCTACGTCACGAATCGCGGATTCAATGTTCAAGCGATTACAGAAACGAAATCCTGCGATATCAAAGGTAATATCAATCGGTCAGGTAAAAAAATTTACCATGTCCCGGGTGGTCAATCTTATAATGAAGTGAAGCCGGAGCAACGGTTCTGTACGGAGAAAGAAGCACAAGAAGCCGGATTCGTCCGGGCAACACGCTGATAAACGCAAAAAAGCCATCGCTAGCGATGGCTTTTATCTATCATACAGGTGGTGGCGGTGGTTGATACTGCTGTACGTTATCATCTTCATCAAAGGAGATCGTGACATCGGTGATTCCTTTAAGGATGCGAATTTGCAATTCGAGTCGATCTTTAATGTCGTCCGCTTGCGCAATTGTCAAGTTGGGATCAACTTCAATCTCCGTTTCGACATGGAAGTGATCTCCTTCCTTGATAACTTCAAGTTTTTCGATGTCCCGAACCGCTTCATCACGTAACAAGATTTCACCGATTTTGGCTGTCAGTACTTCATCAACCTCACCGAGCGCACCGGCAGCATTTTGAATAAAGACGTTGTAGACGACATAAAACATCATGAGTCCAATCAAGATGGATGCAATGCCTTCTGCTTGATAAAACGATGTATAATGCGAAATCAGGACAGCGATAATGGCGATGACGCCACCAAGAGTTGCGACAAGATCTTCCATGAAGACAAGACGTGTCGCCGGTTTGGCTTGTCCAAGATGGGCGAAGCTTTGACCAACAAGTGTCAGTCCGCTCGATTTGAGTCCCGTCTCATGTGCGATTTCTTTCATCGCTTTATAGAACACTCCGACTTCCAGTACGACACCAATGCCAAGTGCCGTCAGGATGATCCACAAACCACTCGTTTTTTCGCCAGGACCGTGTGTGATATGCAAGATGCCTTCCCGAATCGTCTCGTAAGCAAGCAATGCAACGACGATGATCGCAGCAAGTAAGACGAGATTCACAAGGCGACCAAAACCATTCGGAAACCGTTTCGTTGGTGCTTTTTTACTGAGAGCAGAACCGATGTAGACGAAGAACTGGTTCGCTGCGTCACCGATCGTATGCATCATTTCAGCGAACATCGCTACATTCCCAGTTAAGATATAGGCGACGAACTTGATCGCGGCAATGATCGTATTGACGATGGCGGCAGCAAGGGCTGACTTATTTCCGCGACGGATCAATGAGAAAAAAGTGGTCATGAGCGGTTCTCTCCTTGTCTACTCAAAATAGGTTAACCGCGTCCTGCTTGGAAAGACGGATAAAGTGTCATGCCACCGTCGGCAAAGAGTGTGATCCCTGTGACATAACTTGCTTCGTCAGATGCAAGCCATGCGGCAACGGCAGAAATCTCTTCTGGTTTCCCGATGTTGCCCATTGGAATCATGCTCTCGACTTCTTTGCGTTGTTCTGGATCTTCGAATTTTTCAGCGTTAATCGGCGTATTGATCGCACCAGGTCCAATCGCGTTAACCCGGATTCCTTTTGGTGCATACTCCATCGCAAGGGTTTGTGTCATCAATTTGACGCCACCTTTACTCGCAGCATAGTGGACGAATGTCGGCCACGGAATGATTTCATGCACACTCGACATATTGATGATACTACCTTTGACATCATGTTCGACGAAGTACTTCAGTGCTTCTCGTGCCCCGAGGAAAGCTCCTGTTAAGTTGACGTCGATGACTTTTTGCCAATCTTCGAGCGACATCTCGTGGGACGCTGACGGCATCTCGATTCCCGCGTTATTGACGAAAACATCCAACTGACCAAAGTGAGCCACCGTCTCTTTCACAAGGTTGATCATATCATCTTCCTTTGAGACATCCCCTTGGACGATAAAGGCTTCCCCACCTTTTTCTTGAATCGATTCAGCGATTTTTTTCGCTTCTTCCGGGTGGCTGCGATAGTTGATGACGACACGCATGCCTTCTTCTGCATAACGACGAACGATAGCTTCACCGATTCCCATTGATCCACCTGTTACAACGGCAACTTTTCCTTTTAAACTTTCATACATGATGCTTCACTCCTTCATTTATTGTTTCGTAAATCCAATCATGATTCCACCAGCAACGACTAAAATACAACCGATAATGACGAAGGTCATCTCTTTCTTCGTTTTCGTTTCTTTCAGCAAGAGGACGCCACCAATCGTTGAGATGACGACACCTGTTTGAGAAAGGGAGAAGCTTGTTGCGACTCCAACTTTTGCCGTAGCAAACAGTAAAGCGACGTTTCCGACAGCCCACATGAGTCCACCAACTATATTGCCAGCTGTTTTCTTCGTGAAGAGGTCTCCTTCTCGTAAAGAAAGAAGAATGGCGCTGACGACCATCCCGATCGCTTGTGGCAATACGGCTTCCCAGCCATTAATATCAAACCAGCGGGCGATGACGACGTATCCGACATATCCGACAGTCGAGATGAGGAGGAGCGTCAATCCTTTGCCGATATTCTCATCTTCTTTACTCTTATCTTCCTTATAAGACGTGAAAGCTGCTCCGGCAATGATCAATACAAGCGCACTGATTCCGAGAATCAAGGCAGTGGTCGTTGACCACTCGCCAAAAGCAAGAACACCGAACAACGATGTTCCGACGAGTTGCATCCCTGTTGAGATAGGCATCGTCTTTGAGACACCCATTTGACGAAATGCGGCAAATTGATTTTTTTGACCAAGTGCCCAAAAGGCACCAGAAAAGAATCCGGCAACCCAAGCGGTCGTAGACAGCTCTGGGCTGACAAAAAAGAAGGTGACGATCGCGAAAAGCAACGCACCCAGAGTCGTACCGATGATTTGTTGCGCCGTTGAACCTCCGATTTTCGAAACGACAAGCGGTAACGATCCCCACATCAATGCGGGAACGATGGCAATTAGAATATCAATCAAGTGTTTCACCTCTCCTTACTATTATCTCTCTACTTGAAGTTGTACCCCACAAGGCGTTAGGAAAAACCTTATGGTGTGAAGATGAATTATTCTGAAATAAAAAACGTCCACCGAGGTGGACGTGTACGGTCGTTTCATTTAGCGAAATGGTTCATCGGCGATCCGGACGATTTGTCGTCCAATCCGGCGACCGTTCCATAAAGCGATGACAGCGATCGTCAAGGAAATGCCCATGACGTCGTACTGCGTAAAATAATAGCCGAGATAACTAAAAGGCAGGCTGATGATCCCGACGAGCGAACTCGTCCACTGTCGGATTTTGAGTGACTCGATGTTCGCAACACGAGAGAACTTTTGTTGCTCCATGATCCGCCAACGTGTCGGTTCGCTTAAGGCATCGTTAACAAGACGCGGGAAGGCGAGCAATCGCGCGCCGTAAGAACCAGCAATCTGTAGGTAACGGTTTTGATTTTTCCCTTCGTCATCGAGCCAGCGTCGAACCATTGGTTTAGCGAGTTCCAGCAGGTTGATTTGCGGTGAAAGAATCTGAAGGATTCCAAGAATCGTTGATGCGGCACGTCCAAAGAAAGCAAACTCAGCAGGAAGCTGGATTGGTTCATTTCGGACGAGCAATTCGATATCGGATAAGACCTTCTCGATCAGTTTTGTATCCACGTTTTCCATATCACTTTCGAGATAGAACGTGACTGCTTTTTCAATTGCTTGTCGGATATTTTGCTTATTCGCATTTGGCAATAAGAATCGTAGATCTTCTAAACCATCGACGATCGCATCGTAATCCAATGTGACGAAGGACTGAAGAATCCGCTGGATCGCGCGCATATCATCGGGCGTCGTCGCTCCGATCATCCCAAAATCAAGCAAGACGATTTTGCCATCGGACTGGACGAGGACATTGCCTGGGTGCGGATCGGCGTGGAATTTCCCGCCGAACAATAATTGTTCCCCAGCGTTCAAGAAGAGATTACGTGCTAGTTCGTCACGATCAATCTGATGTTCCGCTAGATAATCGAGATCCGTGATGCGTGTCCCTTCGATCCATTCCATGACGAGCACCCGATTCGTGCAATGTTCTTCATAATAACTCGGGATATAGATGACGGGGTTCGTCTCATACATCTTTTTAAAGTAGAGACCGTTTTTTAATTCGGTCCGGTAATTCAATTCATCCCCGATGACGAAGACCATTTGGCGATATAAGCTTTGCAAATCAGTCGATTTGTTTAACGACGTCCGGCGCAACATGGCAATGACGATACGCATGGCACGGAAATCGGTTTTGATGATTTGTTCGATATTCGGTCGCTGGACTTTGATCGCGACTTTTTTACCATTTGATTTTAAGGTTCCGCTGTACACCTCACCAATCGAGGCAGAAGCGACAGGACGGGAACTGATATCCGAGATGATTTCTTCGATCGGCAGACCCCAATCCTCTTCGATGATCTTTCGTGACTCTCCAAGTTTACTTGAAGGCACTTTATCGACCAGTTCGGTCAGTTCCATCAAGACGGACGGAGGAAATAGATCGGCTCGAATCGATAAGAACTGACCGAGCTTGATCAATAATCCTTCTAACCGTAATGCTTTTTTCTTATAGTCACGCGCAATTCGGATCATGATGCGCTCAAATTCTTCATTGTTCGTACCTGGCCGGTTTTTCCGGGTGAATCGATAGATCGTAAAGATGTAACGTGCGAACATCGTCACGATGACGACGATGCGATAAAGCGCCCAACGTTTCATACGGTCACCTAGCTTCCTGTACAGTTTGTTTCAGTATAGGTTACTTTACCTAAAAACGTCACTCGCAAACGGTCGAAACGGTGACAGAAAATTAATGCTTTACGGAAACTAAAAAGAGAGTATAGTAAGTATTGGAATTTCTTTGTAGAAAGGTGAAATGTGCGCATGTCCTGGGACTTATTGAATATCATCGGCACGGTCGCTTTTGCGATGAGTGGCGCGATCGTCGCGATGGAAGAAAAATATGATTTATTCGGCGTTTGGTTACTTGCTTTGATCACAGCATTTGGTGGTGGTGCCATTCGTAATCTATTGATTGGTGTACCAGTATCTGCTCTCTGGTCGCAAGGTGGTCTCTTTTTAGTCGCGATTCTCGTTGCGTTGTTGATTTTCATGTTACCCCAGTTGTTCTTGCCGCACTGGACACGTTGGGGTGTCCTCGCGGATGCGCTCGGGTTGTCTGCGTTTGCGATTCAAGGCGCCCTGATGGCAACAGCAAAAGGACTGCCACTGTCAGCGACGATTTCGGCTGCTGTGCTGACCGGTGTTGGTGGTGGTGTGATTCGCGATTTGCTCGCAGGTCGGAAACCACTCGTCCTGCATAAAGAGATTTATGCGATGTGGGCTGTCATGGCTGCACTCGTGATTGATCGCTTCCAATTGACGAATCCCCTACATTTGTTCACATTGCTTGGACTCATCACGGTTTTACGTATGCTATCGTATTATTATGAATGGAATTTACCAGCACGACGGTTAGGGGGAGAATAAGTATGAAAGTATTCATTATGATTGGCGCGATCTCGATGATGCTATCGGTCGCACTAGGTGCATTCGGTGCACACGCCTTAAAAGATATGTTGACGGAGCGGATGCTCGCGAACTGGCAGACAGGCGTACTTTACCAGATGGTACACTCGCTCGGCATCCTAGCACTCGGAGGACTCTTATTAAAGGCATCGATCCCACAATGGTCATTGGCTGCATGGCTGATGCTCGCCGGAATCGTCTTCTTCTCAGGTAGTCTGTACGTCATGGCATTGACGAACGTGACGAAACTGGGTGCCATCACACCAATCGGTGGCGTCTTGTTCATCGCGGCGTGGATCTTTGTCGCAATTGGTGCCTATAAAGGATTATGAGAACGGACCGTGTTTCTTCACTCATGGAGAAACACGGTCTTTTTCATATGAAAAACGCCTACTCACGATAGAGTAGGCGTAGGTATTAAAACGGATTCACCGCTTTGTCGTTTGTGTTTTGTTTAGCTTCGATAATGCTTGCTCATAGCGATCCAGTACACGATCTGCAACCGGTTTCAGCTCTTTTGAAAGCACAGCGAATTGCAATTCACGCGATCGTGTCGATCGGTTCATAGCATTCCCCATGGTAATTCCTCCTTACGTCATTCAACTTACTGTTTTATAGCCGCAAGGAGTATATTCCCATGAGATATTTCAATCAAACGTCATTCAACACATTAAAGTGCAAAATGAGTATTTAATTGTTCACTTTCGAGACGGTTGCCGATGAAGAACTCACCGAACTCACCGTACTTCGCGCTGACTTCGTCAAAACGCATTTCATAGACGATTTTCTTGAACTGAAGAATGTCATCTGAGAAGAGCGTAACGCCCCATTCCCAATCGTCAAATCCAGTTGATCCGCCGATGATTTGCTGAATCTTCCCAGCGTAACTCCGACCGATCATCCCGTGACGATACATGAGCTCTTTTCGTTTCTCCATTGAGAGTGTATACCAGTTATCGCCATCGCGACGTGACTTGCTCATTGGATAGAAGCAGATGTGCTTCGCTTGTGGCAGGATCGGATAGAGGCGGTCACGCACGTATGGATTTTCGTATGGGTTTCCTTCGCCTGAACCACGGTACGTACCAAGCTCGACGACAGAGACATAAGAATATGTCGGAATCAAATAATCATAGAGATCGAGTTTCTGCATCTTGACTTCGACGTCTTGGATTTGTTCCATCGTAGGACGAAGAACCATCAAGACGAGATCCGCTTTTTGACCAATGATTGTATAAAGTGCGTGGCTTCCGTCTTTAGCTTCTTCCACCCCAGAAAGCTCTGCGAGGAAGGCTTGGAATTCTTCAATCATGCGCGCACGGTCTGTCGCGTCGACTTGTTTCAAGCGTGACCAATCGATTCGGCGGAAATCATGTAATGTATACCAGCCGTCGAGTGTTTCAGCGGCTTGTTGCGTAGCAGTCGGTTCAGATGTTTGGTGTTGCATGGGATGACCTCCTGAGTCTGAAATAATTTGTTTTTTCCATATCCTATCTTATCACATTCTATATAAAAGGCTTTGTCTAAAAAGGTTTTGTCCATGAGATCGTAACACATGAAAAAAGCAGGGAATGGGTAAAAGGAAAAAGGGACATTATTTTACTTGGAAAAGTCTCTGTACCATTCTTTAAAAGAACTGTAATAGTCAGTGAATATGGCTTCAGTGCTTTTGTTAGATAACTTTTTTGCAAATTGTTTTAACAACGATTGAGAACTGTGTATAATAAACGGTGGAAAAGAAAATGGATCAAATCGACGACGTCGTGTTTACTTAAAAAGGAGAGAAACTCATGCAATTATTCGATATGTTAGAACAAAAGATTAAAGCGCACCAACCAAAAATCGTCTTCCCAGAAGGAATTGACGCGCGTGTTCTTGGCGCAGCTGTTCGTTTGAAGAAAGATGGTCTCGTCACACCAGTCGTCATCGGACCACGTGTACAAATTGAAGAAACAGCAACAGCGAACGGCATCGATGTAACTGGACTTGATACGATTGATCCTGCTTCTTACGCTGGCATTGATGAGCTCGTCGCATCGTTCGTTGAGCGTCGTAAAGGGAAAGCAACAGAAGAGCAAGCACGTGCTGTCATCTTAAAAGACGTGAACACGTTCGGTACAATGCTCGTTCACACTGGACAAGCAGAAGGTCTCGTATCGGGTGCGATGCATGCGACAGGAGATACGGTTCGCCCGGCACTTCAAATCATTAAAATGCAAGAAGGCTATAAAAAAACATCTGGCGTCTTCATCATGGTTCGTGACGATGAGCAATACGTCTTCGCAGACTGCGCGATCAACATCGCACCTGATGCGAACGATCTAGCAGAAAACGCAATCGCATCTGCGAAAACAGCGAAAACATTCGGGATCGATCCGAAAGTCGCATTGCTCAGCTTCTCGACAAAAGGTTCAGCAAAATCACCAGAGACAGAGCGTGTTGTTGAAGCAACGCGTATCGCGAAAGAACGCGCACCAGAACTTGCAATCGATGGAGAACTCCAATTCGATGCAGCATTCGTTCCAAGTGTCGCGAAATCAAAAGCACCAGAATCAGATGTCGCGGGTCAAGCGAACGTCTTCATCTTCCCAAGTCTTGAAGCTGGAAACATTGGCTACAAAATCGCACAACGTCTTGGTGGCTTCGAAGCTATCGGCCCAATTCTTCAAGGTTTGAACAAACCGGTTAACGATCTTTCACGCGGTTGTAATGAAGAAGATGTCTACAAACTCGCAATCATCACGGCAGCACAAGCAGTCGAAGAACGCCAAGCCTAAGCACGGTGTGAAAAAGTCTTTACTTTTTCGGGAAACCCCGTACAATGGTACACATCACGAAAATCACGAAACGTAAACGTATAGCAACGCTCGTATAATAGTGGGAATTGGCCCACGAGTCTCTACCGGATCGCCGTAACGGTCCGACTACGGGTGGTGAGTTACTGCTCTCTTTTTTGGCGTACAGTGGCTGCCCCCGGGTAGCGGCTGTACGTTTTTTCGTTTTTAAAGAGGAGAATGCATGTATGAAACGTCTACACGATATGATTAATCAAGAGGGAATCGTCTTATCGGAGCAAGTATTGAAAGTGGATGCTTTTTTAAACCATCAGGTCGATCCAACCTTGATGTGGGAAATCGCTTATGAGTTCATGGATCGTTTCCAAGATGCCGGGATCACGCGGATTTTGACGATCGAAGCGGGTGGTATTGCCCCGGCAATGATGACGGCGCTCCGTTTAGGGGTACCGATGGTCTATGCCCGTAAGACGAAATCGGTCACATTGAACGAAGGAACGATTTCAGCTGAAGTCTTCTCGTTTACGAAACAACAGACGAGTACGATCACGGTCGCAGAAAAATATCTGCAACCGGGTGAACGTGTCTTGATCATCGACGATTTCCTCGCAAACGGAGAAGCGGCGTTTGGTCTCGCTCGTCTCGTTGAACAGGCAGGGGCAGAAGTCGCTGGATTTGGAATCGTCATTGAAAAGTCGTTCCAACCGGGACGTCAAAAACTGATCGAAGCTGGATTCCGTGTCGAGTCACTCGCGCGTGTTGAGTCATTGAAGGACGGAAAAGCGACATTCGTCGACTCGGTGACCGTATGAGACTATCAAACTTCAAAGCAGCCAGTCTCGGACTTCAGCATGTGCTTGCGATGTACACGGGAGCAGCTGTTGTTCCACTGATCGTCGGGAGTGCGATCGGATTGTCAGGAGAAGAACTTGCTTATTTAGTGGCGATTGATCTTTTCATGTGTGGCGTTGCGACCTTATTACAAGTACTCGTCACGAAATACACAGGTGTTGGTCTTCCCGTCGTACTTGGTTGTACCTTTACAGCAGTCGGTCCAATGATTGCGATTGGAAGTCTTCAAGGCATTACAGCGATTTACGGTGCTTTGATTGCCAGTGGGCTGATCATTCTCGTCATTTCAGGTTGGTTTAGTAAGATCGCGGTCCTGTTCCCACCGGTTGTCCTTGGTTCCGTCGTGACGATCATCGGGATTTCCTTGATTCCGGCTGCGATCAACGATATCGGAGGTGGACAGGGAGCGAAAGACTTTGGTGACTTACGTTACCTCGGACTCGCCGGATTAACGATTGTCTTGATTTTAATCTTGAATCGCTACGGTACGGTCTTCTCAAAAGCGGCAGCTGTCTTAATTGCTGTGATGATCAGTACACTCGTTGCATTTGGCATGGGAATGATCAACTTCAGTCCGGTGGCAGAAGCGTCATGGTTCCAAATGGTGACACCATTTTACTTCGGTGTACCGACATTCAATGCAACTGCCATCTTGACAATGACGCTCGTTGGTCTCGTCTCGATGGTTGAATCGACAGGTGTGTTCTTGACACTTGGTGAAATCACGGACCGTCGTTTAACGGATAAGGATCTAGCGCGTGGTTACCGAGCAGAGGGTGTCGCGACGATCGTTGGTGGTATCTTCAATAGTTTCCCTTACACGACCTATAGCCAAAACGTCGGTCTCGTTCAGTTGACTGGCGTAAAGACACGCAAAGTCATTTTATTTGCGGGTGGATTTTTGATCTTGCTCGGTTTCTTACCAAAAGTAGCGACGTTTACGACATTGATTCCAAAACCTGTTCTTGGTGGAGCGATGTTGATCATGTTCGGAACGGTCGCGGCAAGCGGGATCCGTATCCTATCACGGGTCGATTTTTCGAAGAACGAGCACGTCATCACGGTGGCACTCGCGCTCGGAATTGGTCTAGGAATTAGCATGAATCCTGAAATCGTAGCAGGTCTCCCATCACAAATTCGCGTTTTGACGGATAGCCCGATCGTCGCTGGTTCACTAACAGCATTGTTATTGAACGGGATCTTCCGATTGACCGGGAAGTCCGAAACAGCAGATGTGCCACTTGCTAAAGTTGAATAACAATTGTAACTTTCCGAAAGGAGCTATCCTGTATACTACATAGTAGCAGGTAGTTCCTTTTTTATACTGCTAACGTAATCAGAATATTCCGAGTATGTGGATTTAGTGAAAAATATACATTGAAAACGTTTACAAAATCGACACATCTTCTTTATACTGACAACGTAGCGGTACGGGGAACTGCTAAGAAACAAACAGAGACTGGAAGGACGTCGTAAAAATGAAACAACAGACAGAGTTGAATCGGGGACTGGAAGAACGTCACATTACACTCATGTCGCTGGGGGCGGCAATCGGTGTTGGACTCTTCCTTGGATCAGCGAAAGCGATCCAACTGGCAGGTCCAGGGATCTTACTTGGTTATCTAATCGGTGGTATTATCATCTTCATCATCATGCGAGCACTTGGGGAGCTTGCGGTGCGGGAGCCGATCGCTGGTAGTTTTGCGGAGTATGCCCGGAAGTATGTCAGTCCATTAGCTGGCTTTTTAACAGGTTGGAATTATTGGTTACTCTGGATTTTTACGTGTATGGCGGAAATCACAGCAGTCGGTATTTACATGAAAGTATGGTTCCCAGATTCCCAGGGGTGGGTATGGGCACTAGCAGCACTTGTCTTGATGACGAGCATCAACTTCATTGCTGTTAAATTTTATGGTGAATTCGAATTTTGGTTTGCGTTGATTAAAATCGTCGCGATCGTCGCCATGATCATCTTAGGAACTTTGACGATCGTCATTGGTCTTGGAAACGGCGGCACACCGGTTGGGATTTCGAACCTGTGGTCACATGGTGGATTCCTGCCGAACGGATTCGGTGGAGTACTCCTTGCCATGCAGATGGTCATGTTTGCCTTCTTAGGAATTGAAGTGATTGGGGTCACAGCAGGGGAAGCGAAGAACCCGAAGAAAACGATTCGAAAAGCTGTTAACAACGTCTTCCTTCGAATCTTAGTATTCTACATCGGGGCGCTCTTCGTCATTTTATCGATTTATCCATGGGATCAAGTCGGTGCGAACAACAGCAGTCCGTTCGTATTATTATTTGATTCACTTGGTATTCCGGCAGCAGCCGGCATCATCAACTTCGTTGTCTTAACGGCAGCACTCTCGTCATGTAACTCGGGTATCTTCTCGACAGCCCGGATGATGATGAACTTATCCGAGAACAGTGAAGCACCACGTCGTTTCTCGAAAATCTCGAAAAACGGTGTTCCGGCACTGGCTACGATTCTTTCAGGTGTCGCATTGCTCGTCGGTGTCGCTTTGAACTATTTCTTACCGGAAGACGTCTTTGCGATCGTTACGAGTATTGCGACGTTTGGCGCCGTCTGGACGTGGGCAATGATTTTGATCGCTCAGATGCGAGCACGGAAAGTACACGGTTCAGCAGAATTTGGTGTTCCGTTCTTCCCGATTGCGAACTATATCGCCCTCGCGGCGCTTGCCGGTGTCATCGTCTTGATGGCATTTGACGCAAGTACACGGATCGCTCTGGTCGTTGGACCACTGTGGTATGCGATTCTGATTGCTGTCTATTATGCACGGGGAATGCATAAGGAGACACGTCAGTCGACGCGTCAGGCATCAGGAGAATAAGGAAACGAGCGGATCCGGAAACGGATCCGCTTTTTTGACGCTTCGTATCAAACCGTTTCGTTTTGTTTTAATGATAGATTTGCTACACTTACGACAGAACCATACAGGAGGTCATACGAGATGAAAACGATTCATGTAGATGAATTACAAGAGCGATTAGAGGCAGGTGAGGCGTTGCATGTCGTCGACGTCCGTGAGCAGGATGAATACGATGCAGGACATATTCCGAACGTCCGCCTCCTTCCGATGTCTGAGATCGGCGAACGCTATACGGAATTGCAAGAAGGCGAAACCTACTACTTGATCTGTAAAGCGGGTGCGCGGAGCGAAAACGTCGGTCGTTTCCTCGAGCAATATGGATACGACATCGTCAACGTCGAAGGCGGTATGATGAACTGGAAGGGCGATCAAGAAGCATAAGGGTAAGCGTTACTAAGGAAGACGACTCGAACTGAGTCGTCTTTTTTCATGTGAACTAGTACACGTTTACCGATTTTTCTATGAACATTTTTCGTTATTCTTCCGATAGAGAAGGTAGAATAGCGAGTCCTTGCACTCGAGAATGGAGTGACACATGGAACAAAAGATCAAACGAACAATGAGCATCAAACAAAAATTAATCGTGACATCGATTCTACTTTTGATGATTCCTGCATTAGTAATCGGCTTTGTCGCATATGACCTTGCGAAACAAAAGATGACGGAACAGATTCTTCAATCTGCTCATAGTGGAGTCGACCGGATGAATGATGAGATCCAAAACATCATTGATCCGATGCGGCGCGATGTCGCCTTTTTTGCGGACCGAATTGACGGAACGCTCTATCAAAAAGAAAAACAAAATGCTGCGTTAAAGGAAAAAATGACTGAATATCTCGATATGCATCCGCAGGCGGCGAACATCTATTTCGCGACGACGGACGGGGATATGAATATTTTCCCGGAACAGGTCATGCCAGATGATTATGATCCACGGGAACGCTCGTGGTATCAATCGGCAGAAGCAGCAGGTGGCAAGGTCGTCATCACGGATCCGTACGTCGATGCTGCCTCGAACAAGATGATGGTCACGCTCTCGCAGACGACAGGTAACGGAAGAGGTGTCGTGGCGATTGATGTCGATGTCGACCGGATCGCGGAAATCGCGAAAAAGATCAAAATCGGAAAAGAAGGATACGTAATGATTCTTGATTCTACGAAAAAAATCGTTACGCATCCGACATTAAAACCAGGTGAGAAAGCGACAGGCAAATGGGTGTCATCACTTTACGCTAATCCAGCAGGACAGTTTGGCTATGAGTTTGAAAACAAAGGCAAACAGATGGACTTCATGACGAACGACCTGACGAAGTGGAAGGTTGCTGGAACACTGTACGATCATGAAATCACGGGTGCGACATCTAGTATTCTTTGGACGACGCTTGCTGTCATCGGCGGGATGTTGCTCGTCGCAGCCATCTTCATCTACTTCATTCTTCGCTCGATTCTTCGCCCACTCGGTCATTTAACACGTGGAGCAGAACGGATTCAATCTGGTGATTTGACGGAGCCCGTCATCGTTGAATCAAATGATGAGGTCGGTCAAGTCGCCCAAAGCTTTAACGTCATGGTTGACTCACTCCGTTCGATCATCATTAATCTCGATCAGTCGATTACACAAGTAGCTGGCTCTTCTCAGGAATTGATGGCGAACTCTGCCCAAACGACTTCCGCTTCTGAGCAAATCGCGGGATCGATTCAACAGGTCGCAGCAGGGGCGGATCAATCGAAACGTCAACTCGATGCGAATGCTGTTTCGCTCCAATCGATTACAGCAGGCATCATGCGAATCGCTGAGAGCTCAACCGATGTCTCGGAATTGTCACGTTCAACGGCAACAGAAGCCGAGAATGGAACAGTTGCTGTGCTGAAGAACGTTGAGCAGATGAAAGAAATCGATGCCTCCGTTCAAAACTTCGGTGGTGTCATCAGCTCACTCGCCCATCGTTCGAATGAAATCGGAAAAATCGTCGATGTCATCAACGGTATCGCTGAGCAAACCAATTTGTTAGCACTGAACGCAGCAATCGAAGCAGCACGCGCAGGCGAAAATGGAAAAGGATTCGCTGTCGTTGCGAGTGAAGTGCGTAAACTAGCAGAGCAATCACAGGATTCAACGAAACAGATTGCACAGCTGATTCAAAACATTAAACAGGAGACGGATCAGTCGGTCACGATGATGAAGGAAGTCTCAGGACAGACGAAAGCCGGTTTGTCGACGACAGAAGCATCAGCAGAGCGTTTCCAAAAGATTCTCGAACGAACGCAGGAAATGACGCCACGGATCGAAGACGTGACGGCGACGGTCGAAGAAATTGCAGCGAACGTCCAAGAAGTATCTGCGTCAGCGACGGAAATCGCACATATCGCGCAAGAGAATTCGTCCGCTTCGAAACAAGTCGCAGCGACGACGGAAGAACAGTTGAGTGCGATGGAAGAGATTTCGCAATCCGCCAAAGTATTATCCGATATGGCGGAAGAACTACAGGTACTCGTTGCCCGTTTCCGTGTTTAAATGATCAAATCAAAAAAGGCAAGGAAGCCCGTCTTCCTTGTTTTTTTGTCTGTCAACATTCGGTGACAAACGGAACAAATAGCTTATAATCCCTGTGAATCTGGGCTTGAGACAGTGTTAAATCGGGAATTTAATTAGTATCTAACACTTCGAAGGAGGTGGGTACGGTGAAGCAGTTTCGTAAAATAAGAGAGTGGCAAGATGCAGGTCTTTTGGATGAAGCGACCGTTGAACGAATCATGAACTATGAAAAGCAACGTTCAACGAAACAACGCCTTCCGCTCTTGTTGATTGTTGGAGGGACCTTCGTCGTCTTGGCTGTATTCAGCTTTTTAGCTGCCAACTGGCAAGCGATGCCGATCGGCTGGAAAATCGGACTTGTCGTAGCACTCATGTGGATTTGTTACATCATGGCGGATCTTTCGGAACGTCGTCGTATTCTTCATCCGGTCGTCTTTCGAATCGGTGGAATCCTAGCGTTTGGCGCCTCGATTCTCGTAGTTGTTCAAAGTTTTCACTTGCCGATGGAAGGATCACTGCTCAGTTGGTGTATGTTTGTCGCCGCGTTAGTGCATTATATGCTTTGGCGTCATGAAGCATATGGTGTCGTCGCCTTCCTATCCGGATGGACGATCTTTACGAGCCTTGGTGGTTTTGGTCAGGAGCAGGCGAGTTATCTCGACTGGACATCGTTCGGTCTGATGGTCGTGTTGTCGTTCAGTTGGTTTTACTTCAGCCAACGTCTGCCGTCGCTGTTATTTAGCTGGCTGTTTCTTTTTTTCAGCGGTCTATCCTTGTTTCTCCTCGTATCATATGACGGATTCCTTTGGCCGATTTGGACGCTATTTTTGCTTGTTCCAGTTCTCTGGCTTGTTCGTGAGGAATCCAATCGCCGTATCGTCGAGATGGTCTATCTGGTCGTCGCTGCTATCAGTTCGATCATCTATTTATCCGTTCGTGCGGAATCAAACGTCGTATTACCCTCCGTGACAGAAGCGGTACTGTTAGCTATCGTCTCCACCGGTCTAGGAATCTTTCTCTATCAAAAACGTCGTGGATTGTTGTTCATCGTACCGCTTGGATTCGTCGGAGTACTCTGGATTGATGAACAGGCAATTCTACTTGCCATTCTCTTTGAATTATCCGCGCTACTGTATCTGTTATATCGAGAACGCCGTCATGCAGTCGTCTGGCCAGCCTTTCTCTATTTTATTCTCGTTCAAATTGCGATATATGTCATATATGCATGGGATCGTTTAAACATGTCCTTATTTTTCCTCATTGGTGCGCTCCTCATCTTCCTATTGTCCGGTGTCTTATGGTGGTTACGCCGTAAAGGAGGTGTGGCGTCATGAAGCGTTATCTGATACCAATATTGCAGACATGCGCCGTCGGTCTGTTGATCGTCAGCTTTTTTGCGACCTCCTGGTTCGGGACATCGTACCGTTTTCGGGCAGAACCGTTTGATCCGTTTGATCCCGTTTACGGCGAATACGTGATGCTTCAGTACCCAGATTTAAAACCTGGTCCGTGGATTCAAAATGGACGTGTCTATGTCAGCTTCAAAACGGATGCTTCCGGTTATGCTCAAATCGATCGGATTTCGAATGAACGATTCTTCGGAAGTGTCGCCGGCGATTATTACGATCAATATGTATCGATTCCGCAGTTGACGCAGTATTATGTCGAACAGGGAAGCGGAAAACAATACGAAAAAGCAAAAGCACTGGAAGTCCGTGCGGATGTGTCACCATGGGGAATGATCCGGACGACGAATTTAAAGATTTCTGAGTAAAAAACCTTGCGCCAGGAATAAAACGGTTGTACTATTAATTTAAATTTTCAGACAACTTAATTTGCATGTGTAGATGGGAAGAGTAAAGTGATCAGAAATCGATAGAGAGTCTCTGTTGCTGGAAATGAGACGATTTCGATACTTGAAGATGGTCCCGGAGCAGTCGGAAGAACGTGAACCGTGTTCATCAGTAGAACCGACCGGTAGGAAGGATACCGTTAGCATTCCATGGAGTCTCGTACTCCGAGAGGTGGCTGAGCGTGAGTTGAGTCATGAACGAAGGTGGTACCACGTGATTAGACATCACGTCCTGAGAAATGAGGGCGTGGTGTCTTTTTTTGTGGAGACGTTCCCGCAGGAGGAGGATGACGAGATGGCAGAAGCATTGGTATTGCAATCAGATTTTGGCGTGAGTGATGGGGCAGTGAGCGCGATGTATGGGGTGGCCCATAGCATCAATCCGGAGATTCGGATTTTTGATTTAACGCATGATATTCCACCGTTCCACATTTGGGAAGCGTCCTATCGGTTACTGCAGACGGTGCCGTACTGGACGGAGCAAACGGTGTTCGTTTCTGTCGTCGATCCGGGTGTCGGGTCGAGGCGAAAGAGTGTCGTCGCGCGAACACGGACCAATCAATACATCATTACACCGGATAATGGGACGTTGACGCATCTTTGGCAAGCCGGATACATTGCGGAAGTGAGACAACTCGATGATCGACGGCATCGTCTGCCTCGGATGGGTGAATCGTATACGTTTCACGGACGAGATATCTTTGCCTTCACGGGTGCGCGATTATCGAGTCACGTCATCACGTTCGAAGAGGTGGGACCGCTTTTACCTACTGAAGAACTCGTCTTTCTCGACCGGACACCTGCCTCGTCGTCGGATATCGGTGTCACGGGTATCGTCGAGATTCTCGATGTCCGCTTCGGAAACGTCTGGACGAACATTCCCGTCTCACTCGTCCGTCAGACAGGTCTCGATATCGGGAGCCACGTCAAGGTAAGGGTTTCGTACCGAGACCGGATCGTCTACGAACAAACACTGCTCTTCGGTCATTCGTTCGCAGATGTGCCGGTCGGTTCAGGAGTTGTCTACATCAATTCGCTGGATCAGATTGCTCTTGCCTTGAATCAAGGTTCGTTTGCACATGCATTTGAAGTTGGAATCGGAAATGATTGGAGTGTTAGCGTACAACACATTAAAGGAGGAGATCGAACATGAAAGGATTTACGACAAAACAAATCGTCGCAACTGGGATCGGAGCAGCTGTATTCATCATTTTAAGTCGATTCGCTGCGATTCCGACAGGCGTACCGAACACGTCAATCGAGACAGCCTATGCATTTCTCGCATTCATGGCGGTCTTGTTCGGACCGGTTACAGCCGGCTTGATCGGTCTGATCGGTCATGGCTTAAAAGATGCGATTTTATACGGTTCCCCGTGGTGGAGTTGGGTCATCGTCTCCGGGTTCGTCGGGTTTGGTATCGGATTGATTGCTAACCGAATTCGTTTAGAAGAAGGCGGATTGACGACTCGTAAAATCGTTTTATTCAACGCCACACAAGCCATCGTGCAAGCGATTGGTTGGATCATCATCGCACCTGTACTCGATATCTTAATTTACACGGAGCCGGCGAATAAAGTCTTCGTTCAAGGTGCGGTCGCTGCGACATCAAACATCTTGACAGTCGGTGTCATCGGAACGTTATTACTCGTCACGTATGCCAAAACAAGAAGTAAAGCAGGCAGCTTGAAACGCGAAGTTTGACCGAATGAGCTATGATCCTGTGCGAAGAAACGGCAGGGACATAGCTCATTTAGCTTGGGGGGAGAAAGACATGACAAACGTGATTGAATTTCAGGATTTTTCATTTACATATCGGAGTCAGTCGGAACCGACACTCCGGCAGATTCAGTTAACGATTCAAGCAGGCGAACGCATCTTAATTGTTGGACCGTCGGGTTCAGGAAAAAGTACGCTTGCTCAGTGCATCAATGGGTTGATTCCATTCTCGTACCCGGGAACGTGGAAAGGACAGGTTCTGATCAAAGGGCAGGATGCCCGGACGTTATCGTTATTTGATCGTTCGCTGCATATTGGCACGGTGTTACAGGATCCAGATGCGCAGTTCGTTGGTTTATCGGTTGGCGAAGACATTGCCTTTGCGCTCGAGAACAAACAGACAGGGCGACCGGAAATGCACGAGATCGTCGAACGCGTCGCACGGATGACGGACGTCGAGACGCTTTTGCAAGCGCGATTAAATGATTTATCAGGAGGTCAGCGACAACGGGCGGCATTGGCTGGAGTTCTCGTCGAAGATGCGGATATCTTATTGTTTGATGAACCACTCGCAAATCTCGATCCGGTAGCGGGTCAAGAAGCGATGATGTTAATGGATCGACTGCAACGCGATACGAACCGAACACTGATCGTCGTTGAACACCGAATCGAGGATGCACTGGTCATTCCATTTGATCGCATCATCGTCATGGTCGACGGCGAAATCATCGCTGATGATCATCCGGATGTCATCTTAAGTAACGGAAAACTGCAACAAGCAATATTGCGTGAACCCCTCTATGTCAGTGCCGCACGCTGGGCTGGTATGACCGTGGAGTCTGTGGATCAGCCGAGCCGCATCGATCCTTTTTTAGAGCAGTTCAACCAGAAGGACGTGTTAGAACGTTTAGAAGAAGCTCCTCAAAAAGAGGCTGCAATCTCTGATTCATTGCTTGAACTTGAGCAGTTGGCGTTTCATTATCATCAAGGAACGCCAGTGCTTGAAGATGTGACGGCGACTTTTCAAAAAGGAACACTGACGACGATCGTCGGTCAGAATGGTGCCGGGAAATCCACGCTTGCGAAAGTGTTGAGTGGTTATCAACGGTCAACGAGTGGCCGAATCCTACTGAATGGAAATGATATCACGACCCAATCGATCGCCGAGCGAGCGGGGACGATTGGATTCGTCCTGCAAAATCCGAATCATATGATTTCAAAACATCTCGTGCAGGAAGAGATCCGCTACGGCATGCAGACACTCGGATTGAGTGAAGCGGAAGAAAACGAGCGTCTCGAGCAGACGTTACGTCGCTGCGGATTATATCCGTTTCGCAATTGGCCGATCCAAGCACTGAGTTTTGGTCAGAAGAAACGGGTGACGATTGCTTCGATTCTCGTTCGACGACCGGATATCTTGATTCTCGATGAACCGACAGCTGGTCAAGATTACCGGCATTATTCGGATATGATGGGCTTTTTAGAAGGATTGAAACAAGAGGGGATGACGTTACTCATCATCACACATGATATGCATCTCGTCTTAGAGTACAGCGATCAAGTCTGCCTGGTGCAAGCTGGACGCATCCGTTACGCCGGAACGTCATTTGGACTGTTAAATCAAGAACAGTTGCTGCATCATGCCCATTTAAAGCAAACATCGCTCTTTACGATAGCGAAACATCTCGACATCGATGCGGAACGATTCGTCGAGTCCGTGATTACGGCGGAGCGAAAGGAGCGGGAACAATGGCTGTAGAAATGCTTGGCTATATTGAAAAAGCGTCACCGATTCATCGATTGACGGGAACGACGAAACTGATCGGATTCTTGTTATTTACGACAGCAACGATGTTTACCTATGATACACGTGTCTTACTTGTTCTTGGTTTAGTCAGCATCGTGTTATTCCGATTGTCACGTATTCAGTTTCGGGAAGTCCGATTCGTTTTGATCTTTACAGCAATATTTGTCCTGATTAATGCACTCGCCGTTTATCTATTCGAACCAGAGCAGGGCGTTAAAATCTACGGTTCGCGTCACGTTTTATTTGAAGGCGTTGGTCGCTTTACGATAACATCAGAACAATTGTTTTATCTGTTTAATCTCATCTTAAAATACAGTGTGATCGTTCCGATTGCTGTGTTGTTTCTCGTCACGACCCATCCGACGGAATTCGCGTCCTCGTTGAACCGGATTGGTGTACCCTATAAGATCGCCTTCGCTGTCTCATTAGCGCTCCGTTACATTCCAGACGTACAAGCGGACTTTCAAATGATTGCGAACGCTCAGGAAGCGCGGGGAATTGCCGTCTCGCATGGTTCGCTTTGGCAACGGGCGCGTAATAGCATCCAGATTTTACTTCCGTTGCTGTTTACGAGTCTCGAACGAATTGAAACCGTCAGCAATGCGATGGATCTCCGTGGATTTGGTGCGGGACGAAAGCGGACGTGGTACAACCAACAGACGATGACACGCATCGATTATGTCGCGATCGGTTGCATAGTGCTATTGACGATTTTCTCGTTTGTCGTCACTTTCCATGATGGCAATCGATTTTATAATCCGTTCTAAGCAGGAGATACGAAAAAGGCAGTGGATGCGTCCACTGCCTTTTATCATATAACTAATCCGCTTACGCAGAACGTTTTTGATTTTCCCAACGTGGTGAATTCAATAGTTCAATCCATTTCTTAACGGCTGAAATCGTAATGACGATCGCGAGCAGTCCCATCGTTACGGATAAGACAGTATTCAAGACGCTAAATCCTGGAGAATCTGGATTTGCATAAACGTTTGCGACCATCCAGATATCCGCGAACGTTACTGTGATCAGGAGGTAGACGAGTGGAATGAACGTCGTCAGAGCATAGACTTTTTTATCGGCGATTTTCAAGATGATCGTCGTTCCGATGATCAAGCCGATTGAAGCCATCAGCTGATTTGATACCCCGAATAATGCCCAAATCGAACCGATGTCACCTGAGAACAGGAGATAGCCCCAGAAGAACGTCCCGAGTGCTGAAGCAAAGATTGCACCTGGAATCCAGTCGACGCGTTTGAGTGGTTTATAGAATTCACCGAAGAAATCTTGAATCAAGTAACGGGCGACACGTGTTCCTGCGTCGATTGCAGTTAAAATGAAGACCGCTTCGAACAGAATGACGAATTGGAAGAAGAAACCGGCAATTTCTTTGAACCATGGGATGGCGCGGAAGATGAACGTCATACCGACGGCGAGTGAAACGGCACCACCTGTTCGACCTGCAAGGTCGAGTCCGATTTCACGAGATAAATCATCCAAGTAGACCGTGCTCATACCTAGAGTTGCGAATACTTCTGGTGTTGAGTTGATGGCAAAGTAATCACCGACTTCAAGAGATGTCGCAGCAATCAATGCCATGACGGCAACAAGACATTCGACAAGCATGGCACCAAAAGCAACCGGTTTGATGTCACTCCAACGATTGATCATCTTCGGTGTCGTACCAGAACCAACGAAAGCGTGGAAACCAGAGATTGCACCACAGGCAATCGTGATCGAGATGAATGGCCAAACTGGACCAGCGATGATTGGACCACCGCCATCAACGAACTTCGTGAATGCTGGGAATCGAATGTCCGGGTTGATGATGAAGACACCGACGATCAAGGCAAGGAAAACACCAATCTTCATGAAACTTGATAGATAGTCGCGTGGTGCGAGCAAGAGCCATACAGGCAGTGCCGCAGCGAAGAATGCATAAATCGGTAGAGCGATTGCGAGCTGACGAGAGGACAGGTCGAACCAATCGCCAATGAATGTTTCCGTCAACTGAGGACCAAAACCAATCGCAGCTAAGATGAGTAGAAAACCGACTGTTGAAGCAAGGGCTAGGTTACCACCTTTACGTAAGTAAATCCCAACGAGCATCGCGATCGGAATCGTCGAGAAGACAGCGAATGTGCCCCATGGATTATGTTCAAGCGCATGCAAGACGACCATCGATAGTCCCGCCATCGTAATCGTGATGATGAAGAGCATCGCAAGACCGGCACAAAAACCAGCGACGGGACCTAATTCTTTTTTAGCGACTTCGGACAACGATTGACCATCTTGGCGCATCGAGGCAAACAGGACGACCATATCATGGACCGCTCCCCCGATGACGGCACCGATCAAGAGCCACAGTAAGCCGGGTAGGTAGCCGAACTGAGCAGCAAGGACAGGTCCGACGAGTGGACCAGCAGCAGCGATTGCCGCGAAATGGTGTCCAAATGAGACCCATTTGTTCGTTGGAACGTAATCTTTTCCGTCCGCTAGTTTATGAGCAGGCGTTTCGCGATCATCTTTGATTTTTAAGACTTTCGCGGCCATGAATGTACCGTAGAGACGATACGCGATTAATAAGATACAGATGACAGCAATGACGATGGGAGTAGCGCTCATCTAAAATTCCTCCTCTTGAATGAACTATGATGGATTTAGTATNNTGGAAGCGCTTTCTTCAATTTTTAGATGAGTTGTCGATTTTGTACGATGAAAGGTTGAAAAAGGACCTTGAATCACAAAAAAGAAGCGCTCAAATACCGAGCGCTTCTTTCAATAGTTTGACATACGTCCGACTGACCGGCACATCGATTTGATGAATCTTTAAGTTGTAAGCCCCGTTAAACCAAGGTTCGATCGCGTCAATTGCTGATAAGTTCACGAGATACGAGCGATGAACCCGTAAAAACCGATGATCTTGAAGCTTTCGTTCAAGTTCGAGTAAGGTCTCGTTTGAAGGATACGCTTCATGTTCCGTTACGATTTTCGTTTTCCCATTTTCAGCGACGATGTAATCAATATCTTGCGGAGATAAGAGTTTGAGTCGATCTCCCGTTTCGACAGCTAAACGTTCAAGGCGAGGTGCTTTTTTCGGAAGCGGTCGTGCGACTTTTTCGATGGCGCGCACGATCCGTGCCGGATCATACGGTTTCAAGATGTAGTCATAGGCATTAAGTTCAAAGGCTTCAAGCGCATGAGCATCATATGCCGTTACAAACAAAAGAGCCGGAGGACGTGGCATCGACTTCAAGCGTTTGGCGACTTCAAGACCGCTTCCGTCCGTCAGCTCGATATCGAGAAAGACTAAGTCGGGTTGAAGGGAGCGGACGAGTCGTTCCGCTTCTTCGACACTGCCGGTTTCTCCGACGACTTCAAGACCGGCTGCGGTCACGTGATAACGGAGCTCGTCACGTGCGAGCGGTTCATCTTCAATCAACAAGGTGCGCATGCTGGTTCTCCTTTCTGACTTCAATGGGAAGGCGAATTGTGATCGTCGTTCCGTTTTGACCGTCACTCGTGATCGTAAACTGTCCTTTTTCACCGTACAGGGTTCGAATCCGTTCTGCCGTATTGAATAACGCGGTACCGGTACCAGAAGACGGAACGACTTCTCGACCGAGACGAGCAAGACGAGAAGCTTCAATCCCGCGTCCGTTATCGACGACTTCGAGGTAAAGTTGATCTGCCTCACACCACGCCGTCACCCCAACATATCCCGTCTGCTCATTTAAAAAAGCGTGAAGGAACGCATTCTCGATCAACGGTTGTAAGATAAACGGTGGAACGAGTAAAGACGTCGTCTCTTCCGCTAAATCGATATCGAGGAACGGTCGATTTGGAAAACGAGCAGCTTCAAGGGATGTATACGCTTCGATATGCTCGAGTTCCTTTTGGAGCGGAATTTTCGTCGAGCGTGCTCCTTGGAGGTTACTACGGAAAAACGTTGATAATTCGAGCAACAATGTCCGTGCCTGTTCGACATCCGTTCGGCACAGTGCATAAATCGTATTGATGGCATTGAACAGGAAGTGTGGATGAATTTGTGCTTCGAGTGCCCGGATCTCGGCATCCTTCAGTAAATCAGCTTGGCGCTGTGCGTTCCCGAGTGCCAGTTGTGTCGAGAACAGTTTTGCTAATCCTTCAATGAGTTCGACTTCCACGGCGTCGAGCAATTCGGCGTGGGGATAGTAGACTTTTAACGTCCCGATCGTCGTTTCCCCGACGATGAGCGGAGCGATGATGCCCGCTTGAAGTGGGCAATCCGTTACGGGACAGCCGATATCGAGTCGTTCCGTCACAAGACGAACTTGTCCATCCTGTAAGACATGTTCGGTTGGTTTTGTCGTCCAGTGACTACCTGCTTGATGGTGATCACTTCCGATGCCAAGGTGAGCAAGGATAACGGACTGATCCGTCAAGGAGACGGCTTCGGCTCGTGTTTGCTGCAACAGAATTTCCGCGACAGCTTCTGCCGTATGGATATGTAGACCACGCGTCAGGTGCGGAAGCGTCAAATCGGCGATATGCAACGACCGTTCTGCTTCTCGTGCACGGACGGTTTCTTCTTCTCGCGCAGCAAGGCGGATGATTGATAAAAATAACCAGACGCCAAGGACGTTGATGAGTGTCATCGGCAAGAAGATGAACTGGACGAGTTCGACTGCCGCATCAAAGGGACGAGAAAACAGTAAAATCAATGACATTTCAAATAGCATCAAAAAAGCGGTCAGACAAACAGGTAACAATGCTTGGCTGCCGAGTCGGTCACGCCAGTAAGGGCGAAGTAATCCACTGACACCACCGGCGATGACAGTCGAAAGCGCGCAAGCGAACGCTGTGAATCCGCCGAGGGAATACCGGTGAACCCCGACGATCAGTCCAGTCATCAATCCACCAAGCGGACCAGCGAGCAATCCACTGATGACGACGATCATCGTTCGTGTATTCGCGATTGCCGAGGTTCCGTCGACCTCTTCGAGCCAAGCATGGGGCAAGAATTCTGCTAAGTCGACTTTGACCCCTGTATAGTTACTTAAGATCCCATACGTCGCAAAAAACAGGACGAGGACACGGAATTGCCAACCTGCTTCCGGTTGACGCAACAAGCGTCGCGTTGGTCCCCACTGGGCGAGGATGAACGCTAAGATGATCATGATACCAAGTCGCTCGAGTAAAAAAGGAATCAGTTCCAACATATGTATTCCTCCATTCGAGTTAAGTGTAAACGCTCGCAAAACGAAGGGCAATGCCGATAAACAAAAAAGCCGTACTCCCTCTAGTGGAAAGGAAGTACGGCGAGCTTGCTTATTGTGCGTCTTTATCGAACGTGATGCGTGCGATTGCATCATGTTGGTGAATCGTTTCTTCGTTGCGACATTCGACGTAGAACGAAGCAATTGGATCCATTTCGTATAGGTCAGCAGCAATCAAGCGCACCATGTCTTCTACGAAACGTGGATTTTCGTATGCCATCTCTGTCACGCGTTTTTCATCCGGACGTTTGAGTACCGGGTGAAGTGGGGCAGAAGCATTTGATTCAGCCGCATCAAGCAATGATTGTTTCCAGTCAAAGTCTTCTGCTTCATCACGTAACGAAGCTTCCATCGTGACGTAGCCACGTTGGTTGTGGGCACTGTACTCGCTGATTTCTTTCGAACATGGGCAAAGTGTCGTGACGTTGATCGTCAAGCCGACAGATAATGTCGCTTCATTCGTTTCCGTGTTGACGCTGACCGTTTGCCATACTTCGGCATTCATCAAGCCACTAAGACCTGTTGCAGGTGCTTTACGTGTGAAGAACCATGGGTAACGGATCGTCAATTGACCTTCCGTTTGTTCCATGCGGTCTGCTAAATCACGCGCGAATTGAATGAGTGACTCGTTCGTGACCGTCCAACCTTCGTTATGGTATTGATCCAGTTGCTCCGTTAAACGGCTCATGTTGATCCCTTTACGGTCTTGTACGAGTGACGTCGACAACTCGAACGTTGCGACTGTCGCTTGTGTTTTGTCCCCGTCTTGGATGACGACAGGATGTTTAACGTTTGAGATTCCAACAGCGTCAAGTGCGAACAGGAAGTTCTTCGGTGTATTTTGCAAGTCGACCATTTTATCTTTTTCAGTCGGTTTTGTTCCTTTGATTGGTGGTACCGAACCGAACAGCTTATGGCGCTCTTCTTTCGTTGGTAACGTAATCGGGTAGGTAGACATATTTATGGGCCCCTTTGTCCTTTTGTAGTGTTTCAATAGTAATAACATGACAGGAATGCTAGAGACGAGCAAGTCTGATGATTCCGCAAATGTGTTTCATCGTTTCATCACTAGAAGTATTGTCTTGAATTTTATCATGAACGTTCGATAAACGAAACTCGCACGACTTAAAATCGACACATTCCATAGCCGGAGGAATAACATGCTTGCAATCGGGTATATTATCCTATAGTATATGTTCAGGTGAACGTGTAATTATTGTTTTTGTCATAGTCATACAATGTATTTTTGATTTTACAGATAGTCAGAGAAAGGGATGACAGAGATGGATTGGCAGTTATTACTTCAATATGCCTGGGTCGTACTCGTCTTGATCGCGCTTGAAGGATTACTTTCGGCAGATAATGCACTCGTACTCGCGGTCATGGTTAAGCACTTACCAGGAGAACAACAAAAGAAAGCACTTTTTTATGGATTAGCTGGAGCATTCGTTTTACGGTTCGCGGCACTGTTCGCAATTTCATTCCTCGTCGATATTTGGCAAATCCAAGCACTTGGAGCAGCGTACTTGCTCATCATGGGACTACGGCATATTTATAAGACCGTTAAAGCCAGAAAGCTCGGTGAGAACCATGGGGCTGAAAATGAGCTAGATGAAGAACCGAAGTCGGAAGAGCCAGTTTCAAAAGGTGAATTCTGGCGGACAGTCGCGAAAATCGAATTCGCAGACTTAGCGTTTGCTGTCGATTCGATTCTTGCAGCAGTAGCACTTGCCGTTGCCCTTCCAAACTGGGGATCAGGCGAAATCGGTGGTTTGAACACAGGTCACTTCATCGTCATCTTAACAGGTGGTTTGATGGGTGTCGTCTTGATGCGTTTCGCAGCACGTGTCTTTGTTAAATTGCTCGCAGATCGCCCAGGTCTTGAGACAGCAGCGTTTGCGATTGTTGCCTGGGTTGGTGTGAAGCTAGCCGTTCTTGCGCTCGAACACCCGAAATACCACGCATCAATCGAAGGAACAATCTTTGAAGCCTTAAAACTTCCTGAAGGATTTGCCCACAGTACACTGTGGCAGGCTTTCTTCTGGACAGTCATGGTCGGTCTTGCTCTTTGGGGTTGGTTCTCTTCACCAAAAACGAAACCAAATCCAGATGCTGAAAAGAAAGTTGATCAAAACTTATAAGAAATGGAAACGATCCGTCGATGACGGGTCGTTTTTTTGTGTTAGGTTTTCTTAAACAATGGGAATAAAACACAAGGTTAAGTACTTGAGTCGAGCTTTCATCTTTTTCTTTCCGATCGACCGGCATATAATAAATAGACTGAACAATAAAGGGGATTCGTTAGTATGGATATTGGATTAATTACACAGTATGCGACCGTCGGGCTCGTACTGATCATTTTGCAAGGATTACTATCCGCCGACAATGCGATGGTCATGGCGGTCCTGGTCCGACCGTTACCAGACGATCAACGTAAAAAGGCGCTTTTCTATGGTCTCGTCGGAGCACTCGTCTTACGTTTCGTGGCAATCTTCTTTGCTTCGTACTTAGCGACGATTTGGGAACTTCAAGCACTCGGGGCGATTTATCTCTTTTATGTCGCGTTTAAAGGAATCGTCGAGGCACGATCGAATAAACACCAAGTACCGGACACGATTGCCTCACAAAAAGCCTCACCGAACTTTTGGTGGACGGTCGTGAAAGTTGAGTTCTCTGATTTAGCGTTTGCGGTCGATTCAACGCTTGCCGCTGTCGCCATGGCAACGACACTACCGATGATCGGAGGAACGATTGGTGGTCTGAATACAGGTCAATTCTGGGTCGTCTTCTTCAGTGGGATCATTGGTCTCGTCATTATGCGTTACTTTGCGAGTTGGTTCGTTGTCTTGCTCCAAAAGCGACCAGGTATCGAAGAAGCAGCGTTTTGGCTTGTCGCTTGGGTTGGCGTAAAACTCGTCGTCATGACACTTGCGCATCCGTCAATCGACGTCTTGCCGCATGAGTTTCCAGAGAGTACACTATGGCAAACGATCTTCTGGGTCGTACTTGCCCTGATTTTAATCATTGGTTGGTTCCGTAGCGGAAGTGGTTCAACCAAATCAGCAAAATAATACAATGGCGGGCAGGGTACTCTCTGTCCGTCTTTCGTTAGGAGAGATTTTATGCAAAACGGTAATTTCATTCGGATGCTGACGCGGATGCAAAACGTTCCACGGTGGGATGAATATGCACCACGTTTTCCGGATAACGCAGCCAGTCATAGCTTTCGTGTTGCCTTATTCAGTTTGATGGCAAGCTATTTAGAAGAAGCAGACGGACAAACACCAGTCGACCGCCTGACATTGCTCGGAAAAGCCCTATTCCATGACATGAACGAGGTCATCACCGGACCAATCAAACACCGGACGAAAAAAGAGCCGACGCTACATGCACACATTCAGGCAATGGAACAACAGGCGAGTGAACAGCTCGTCGCCTTACTCTCGAAGTCGCTTCAACCAGCCTTTACGACGTATCTTGTTCATGCAGAGGATGATTCACCGGAAGGACGAATTGTTGAAGCCATCGATACGTTTGATGCGATGTTATATGCACGCCGGGAAGCACGGATGACAGAGTCCGTCTTTTTCGAACAAAAAGCAGCGGAATTACAGGCTGTTCTGGAACGACACCCACTCGCTTCAATCCGTCGCTTGACACAGTCGGTCATGGAAGAGGACGAGATGTCTCATTTTATCGAAAACGTCTTGATGATGGATACGATTCGGCGCTGGAAAGGACGTTTTAATACGATTGATGATAACGACGCGACACATGCGTTTCGAGCAGCCTCGCTTGGTATCTTCAATGGTCTGATTGAATCAGAAAAATACGGCGTCACGATTGATATCGAAGAAGTCGTTTCCCGTCTGTTATGCCATGATCTCGTTGAAGGCACGACGGGAGATGTTCTCGGACCTGTCAAACATGCGACCCCGGTCACAGCAGCAGCCTTCGAAGCTTACGAACGGGCAGAAGGAGAGACGTTGATCAATAATTTACCGAAAGAAATCCGAGTACCATTCCGTCGGTTCGTCGTGGAAGCAAAAGACGAGACATACGAAGGACAGATGGTTGATGTGATCGATAAACTCGATGCGTTGATTAAAATGAACATGGAACGGAAGTTGAACGGGGTCGAGTATGAGACCGGTTATCGGGCCCAACTCAAAAAGGTACAGATGACATATGAAAATCCATCGGTCGTCTTTTTCCTCGCTTATGTCTTGCATGATTTGGATTACGTGACGTCATGACAAAGACGACGATGACACCAGGCCGCTTGACGTTGATCTTGATCCTCGGTTCACTCGCTGCACTCGGACCGCTCTCGATCGACATGTATCTACCTGCTTTTCCGGATATGTCACGCTCGTTTGATGCGAGTGCGTCACTGATCCAATTGAGTTTGACGGCTTGTATGCTCGGAATGGCGCTCGGACAATTGATCGTTGGTCCGCTCAGTGATGTTCGTGGACGTAAGCGTCCGTTAATGATTGCTTTACTTGCGTATCTGCTTGCTTCTCTTGCGTGTGCGATGGCACCAACGATTGAAGTGTTGATTGCGCTGCGCTTCATCCAAGGGGCAGCCGGAGCGTCAGGAATTGTCATTTCCCGGGCAATCGTTCGCGATCTATTCGAAGGACCGGAATTAACGCGGTTCTTTGCTGCCTTGTCCCTCGTCAACGGAACGGCACCGATTCTCGCACCCGTCATCGGGGGACAGTTGCTTCGGTTCGGTGACTGGCATTTTGTCTTTTACTTGCTGGCGATTTTAAGTACGTTGATGTTGCTCGCTGTTGCACTGCGTTTGCTGGAAACACTTCCACTCGAAAGACGCGTTGAAGGGAATTTGACGACGACGCTGAAGACATTCGGACGTTTGTTGACGGACCGTGTCTTCATCGGCTATGCGTTTGCGCAAGCATTCGTCATGGGCGCGATGTTTGCCTACATCTCCGGTTCACCGTTCGTCTTACAAAATATTTATGGCGCTTCGCCGCAACAGTTCAGTTTTTTGTTCGGCTTAAACGGAATCGGAATCATTTTAGCGGCTCAAATCGCTGGACGTCTTGCTGGTCGAGTTGATTCAGAACGTCTGATGCGAATCAGCTTGACGGTTGTTGCGAGTGCAAGTATCTTTTTGTTCCTCGCTTTAACGTTAACGGACCAATTGATTTTCGTCATGATTCCACTTTTTTTCGTCGTCTCAAGCGTTGGTTTGATCTCAACGCTCGGTTTTACCTTAGCGATGCAAAACTACGGAGCAACGGCTGGAAGTGCCTCGGCACTTCTTGGTTTACTCCCGATGCTCGTCGGTTCGCTCGTGTCACCACTTGTCGGCATCATGGGGGAGCAATCGGCCGTTCCGATGGGGCTGATTATCATGACGCTTGATTGTTTGGCACTCGTCCTTTATTACGGACTAATCGTCCGACGTCCCGACCGCTCATAAATACTTGTTAGTCAAAAACGTTTGTCCTATTTATGGGACGAACGTTTTTTTATTTAATGAAAGGAAAAGAAATGGAATTCATTTTGAAACATTTTCTAGATGGTTTGCGTAGAAGAGGGAGAAAGCCAGTACTTCAGAAAGGAGTGGAGCGATGAAACAGGAGTTGCCGCGTGGACGAGAACCGTCGATTGAGGCAAGATTAGCACGTCATTTTGCCGCGCAAAAAAAATACTTACGTCGTCAAGAAGAGGCGATTGATCAGCGAGACAAAGAGTTGGCTCGTTTATTGTATGAAGAAAACCGGACTGCGTATCAGCGGGCTTATCACGAACTGTATGGTTCACATCCTTACATCGAGGTGAACGAAAATGGACGTTAGTACACTTTATTTATATGCGTTAGCGGCCGCTGCTTGTGGTGTGTTTGTGTCCATCTTATTCTCAGACGTCATTCCGGGTGTCGATCAAATTTTCCATCCTACGTTGATCTTATCTTTCGTCATCATCACGTCAGCGATCGGCTTCGGACTCGAACAACTGAGTCCGCTTGGTTCAATTTTGATTTTGATCATCAGCAGTGTCATCGCGTTGTTAGTGACGACGCTGATGCATATTTTTTTGTTCGTTCCGATGGCACAAGCCGAACAGTCGCTTGGATTTTCGGAACAGATGCTAGAAGGGCGTAGCGCAACCGTCATCGTGCCGATTCCGACTGAAGGATATGGTGAAATTTTACTTGATGACGTCTCAGGACGTGTATCGAAGTCAGCCGTCCTGTTTGAAGGTCCTGCCTTACCACAAGGAACAAAGGTACTTGTTATCGAGATGAAACAAGGCGTCGCGTCTGTCGTGACGTACCCCCAACAATGGAAAAAGGAGATGTTTACATGAATCCAGTGTTAATCGTATCGATCGTTGCAGTAGCATTGATCGTTGCATTGATTGTCCTATTCATCACGAAGTACCGAACGGTTGGTCCGGAAGAAGCATTAATCGTATCCGGTAGTTATCTTGGAGGACGCAATGTTAATACCGATGAGTCCGGCAACCGGGTGAAGATTATTCGCGGGGGCGGAACATTCGTGTTACCTGTCTTCCAACAAGCAACACCACTCAGTTTGTTATCGAGTAAACTCGAAGTCACGACACCAGAAGTGTACACGGAGCAGGGTGTACCGGTCATGGCTGATGGAACGGCGATCATCAAGATTGGCAGTTCGATTTCTGAGATTGCAACAGCAGCAGAGCAGTTCCTCGGAAAATCAAAAGAAGAGCGCGAAGGGGAAGCGCGTGAAGTTCTTGAAGGGCACTTGCGTTCGATCCTCGGTTCGATGACTGTCGAAGAAATTTATAAGAACCGCGATAAGTTCTCGCAAGAAGTCCAGCGGGTCGCGTCTCAAGACCTGGCGAAGATGGGACTCGTCATCGTTTCGTTTACGATCAAAGACGTCCGAGATAAAAATGGATATTTAGAATCACTCGGGAAACCACGGATTGCACAGGTGCGCCGGGATGCGGACATCGCAACGGCAGACGCTGAAAAAGAGACACGCATCAAACGGGCGGAAGCTTCAAAAGATGCGAAAAAAGCAGAACTCGAACGTGCAACGGAAATCGCTGAAGCGGAAAAAGAAAATCAGTTGAAGATGGCAGACTACCGCCGCGAACAAGATATCGCGAAGGCGAAAGCCGACCAAGCTTATGATCTTGAGAATGCACGTGCGCAACAAGAAGTCACCGAGCAACAGATGCAAATCAAAATCATCGAGCGTCAAAAACAAATCGAGCTCGAAGAACGTGAAATCCTCCGTCGTGAGAAACAATACGATGCGGAAGTCAAAAAACGTGCCGATGCCGATCGTTACTCGATTGAGCAAGCTGCCCAAGCGGACCGTGCGAAGCAATATGCGGAAGCAGATGCAACGAAATACCGGATCGAGGCATCGGCAAAAGCGGATGCAGAACGAATTCGTCTGGATGGTCTTGCGAAAGCGGACGCTGAGCGAGCACAAGGGGAAACAGAAGCAGACATCATTCGTTTGAAAGGTCTTGCCGAAGCGGAAGCGAAAGAAAAAATCGCGCAGGCGTTCGAACAATTCGGACAAGCAGCAATCCTTGACATGGTCATTCGGATGATGCCAGAATACGCGAAAGAGATTGCAGCACCACTCGGTAACATCGATAAGATCACGGTCGTCGATACAGGTAGTGGTGAAGGTGGCGGTGCGAACCGTGTCACAGGGTACGCGACAGATTTGATGGCGTCACTGCAAGAGACGTTAAAAGCGTCGTCAGGACTCGATGTCAAAGAGTTGATCGAGAACTTCTCTGGTAAAGGAACAGCAAAGCCGTTAACGGTCAACTTGAATTCTCATGATGCGGTGGCAGCTTCGAAAACAGAAGACTGATATCATTACTATGTACTAGTAGAAGTGGTTTCTGAAAGGATATCTCATCATGGATGGTTTAGCGTTACTGCAAGAGCGTTGGATGTTGTTGCTCCCGTTCGTTGTCGTCTTCTTGATCAACGTCGGGTTATTGACAGCCCTTCTGAAGAAGCGACGTGATTTACCGAAGCTGTTAGTTTTCGGAATGGGTGGGATGGCGATCGTGTTCATCGTCTCCTCGCTTGGATTAAGCATGGCACTGCTGTTCTTCGGATACAATTCATAAAAAACGGAGCTGACTCAAAAGTCAGTCTCTACAAAGATAGGGGTGGCAGAATGATGATCTGCCACCCCTATCTCGTAATAAAAAGAATGACGCGTCACACGCAACTCTTACAGGAATAAGCGCATTTATGCGCTGTCAGAGAC
>NZ_DFQK01000020.1:326-7654 GCF_002377745.1 Exiguobacterium sp. UBA3491 | reverse complement strand
CTGGCTTGTGTCTCGCCTGAGGAAAGGGCGTGAACAGACGAGTCGTTCTTTTTTTGAGTCAGCCTCGTTTAATGAAGTAAGAATGAATGCCGTTAACGTGGAAGGTCATACCCAATGACGACAAGTCCCGGTCCTGTATGTGAACCGATCGCTGCGCCAGCGATCGTCAAGATGACTTCGCTTGGTGAAAACTGTGCTTCAATCAATTGTTTTAATTGTTCTGCGCGTTCGATTGAATCCCCATGACCAATCATGATTCGATGTCCGTCAATCGCAGGACGTGCTTCTTCCATCCACTCGACGATCCGGTTCATGACCTTTTTCTGACCTCGGATTTTTTCTTTCGGAATCAGCTTCCCATCTTCGACGGTCAACAGTGGCAAGATCGATAGGAGACCACCAATGAAGGCGCTAGCTCGCGAAACGCGTCCACCGCGCATCAAATATTCGAGTGATTCGACTGTAAACAGATGACGAATCGTATTCACCTTGGCTTCAGCATAAGCCGCTGTTTCTTCAAACGAATGCGTCTTCGCATATTCTGCGACGTCAAGAACGAACAATCCTTGTCCTGTCGAAGCGGTTTTCGTATCGAGTACGAGATAGGGCACGTTCGGATACTTTTCGGCGAGTTCGTCCGCGAGCATCTTCGCGGTTTGGTACGTTCCCGACAATTCGCTCGAGAAGGCGAGATAGAGGAAGGGATCACCTTGTTCGAAGTGACGCGTGAACACCTCGACCATCCGGCTGACTTCTACTTGGAATGTCTTTGGTGCTGCGCCATCGCGCATCTTATCATATAGTTGTTTCGGAGATATCGATTCTCCATCGAAGAACGTGTCTTCGTCGATCAATACGCCGAACGGCATGATCGTAAAATCATAAGCATCTAACATGTCTTTTGGTGCATCGGCACCACTGTCTGTGATCAATCGGATCATCACGTTGTCTCCTTTCTTAACCTAGAGCTTTTTCGTTTCGATCAAGCATCCGACTTAAATTGACACCGAATCGCTCGTTCTCGAGTTCCGTCAAAGTCGCTGGTGTCAAATCAGCGCCGAGCGCAAGTAACGCCTCATAGGAACGGCGTAAGCAGTCCTCGACCGTCAATGAGGTACCGAGTAATTCTTCAAGCGAAGCCATCGTTTCCGGGACAATGGTTGGATAGACGAATTTCGTCGTCTCGCCTTGAAGCGCTGCTGCGTAAAAGTCACGGACTAAAGCGGCGCGCTGACTCCCACTTCCGTTGACACAGAGGTAGATTTGAACGGCAACGCCACCACGGACGCGCCGCTGCGAGATACCGGCGAACTTTTTACCGGCGATCGACAGGTCATAAGAACCGGGACAATACGATCCAACGACTTCACCGGCGACGATCGCGTCCGTTTCCTGCGCGAACATGCGACGGACGAGCGCAAGCATCGCTTCGTAACCACTGTCGATATCGATCCCGCCGCGTTCCGGTAGGACGAGTGAAATATTCAAGACACCAGCGTCGAGGACGACGGCAAGACCACCTGAATTACGGACGACGGGTGAGAAACCATGTTCATGCAGGACAGCTACACCGTCAGCAAGATGAGGAAGACGGGCATCCTGGATGCCGAGGACGACGGTTTCGTGGTGAATCCAAGAGCGGAGTGCGGCTCCTTCTGTTGCAACAGAGGCACATAATGTGTCGTCCATCGCAAACGATTGTGTCGCATGGAAAGCAGTTCCGAGTGACGTTTGATCAAAAATACGATAATGTTCTTGTTTTAAGAGTTCGATTCCCATAGGCTCGTTCCTTTATTGTAGATTTGCGACATCATTATAGCATAGGGTGTGTAAAGTTTCTGTGCGAAGCGCCGCGGGAGACAGGAATCCTTGGAAACAAAACCGAACAACAACGACATAGACACGATTTAAAGGAGAGAAACATATGTATCAATCATTAGGACAATTAAAGGAAACGAAGGTCTTCAAGGATCCGGTTCATCGCTATATCTATGTCAGTGATCAGTTGATTTGGCAACTGATCGGTACACGTGAATTTCAGCGACTACGCCGAATCAAACAACTCGGAACATCCTTTTTGACGTTTCATGGGGCGGAACACACGCGATTCCATCATTCACTCGGTGTCTATGAAATCACGCGTCAACTGATCGATGTCTTCAACGGTCGCGCCGATTGGGACGATCAGTACCGGGAGTTGACACTGGCTGCGGCACTCTTACACGATGTCGGACACGGTCCGTTTTCGCACGCATTCGAGAACGTCTTCGGTGTTAACCACGAGACGTGGACGGAGCGGATCATTCTCGGGGATACGGAAATCAAGAAAGTCCTCGACCAAGTCGGAGACGGATTTGCGGAAGAAGTAGCGTCGATCATCAACAAGACGCACCCGAATCAACTGCTTGTTACGATGATCAGCTCACAACTCGACGTTGACCGGATGGATTATTTATTGCGCGATGCGCATTTTGCCGGTGTCAGCTACGGAAAATTCGATCTCGAGCGGATGCTTCGGGTATTGCGTCCAGCCCATAATCAGATGGTCGTCAAACAATCGGGAATGCATTCGATCGAAGACTACATCATGCGGCGGTATCAGATGTATTGGCAAGTCTACCTGCATCCGGTGACACGATCGAGTGATTACCTATTAAAGGCTATTCTTGAGCGGGCGCAGGAGTTGTACCTGTCCGCATATCCGTTTGCGATCGCACCAATCCATTTGATGCCGCTATTTGATCAGAAGATGGAGTTGCGTGATTTCCTTGGGCTCGATGAGACAATCGTCTACTTCTATTTTCAGCAGTGGGCGAATGAGCAGGATCCAATCCTTGCAGATCTCTCGAGGCGATTCGTTGACCGGAAGTTGTTTAAGTATGTCGATTACCCGGCTGAAAAACGGGAACTCGTCCACGATAAGTTGTGTGAGTTGTTCGAAGCAATCGGCTTGAATCCGACGTATTATCTGCTTGAAGATAAACTCAGTCGTCTTCCTTACGATTTATATGGAGATAACGGTGAAATTAGTAAGCAGCCGATCATGCTACAGATGAAGGGTGGGCAGATGAAAGAGATTTCGCAAGTTTCACCGCTCGTTCAAGCCATTGCGACGTCACGCCAAACGGATGAGAAGCTGTTCTTCCCGCAAGAAATTTTGCACGACTTGCGCGAACATGCGAATGAGAAGATGCAAATCGACCAGTTATTGATTGGTAATGTGACATCATGATATCGTCCGCTGTCCTTACGAACATCTTGCAACAGCTTGGACAGGAGGGGGGAGAGGTCGAAGTCTTAAAAGGCGCGACATCCTCCCTTGTTTTTCGGGTCGGTGAGGGAATTCTTCGCGTCCATACGAATCAGGACTGGCTACATGAGGAGCCTGATCTTGTCTTGCACGAGGTGTTTGCGTTACGAGCAGCAGGTGACTTAGCACCAGATGTGTTGGACTATCAAACAGATGTTAGGGACGAAATACCGCCGTGGATATATATGACGCGTTCACCGGGAGAGATCCGGCTTGATCAGGTAGATGAGCAATATGTCGAACGACTAGCACAGATGCTTGCGGCAATCCATACACTACCGATACCAGAATCTCTTTATGTCTATCAGCCGTATGCGACGGAACGTCACGTTCCGACGTGGACGCAGCATCCGGAGAGATGGCGTCAGCTACTGGCGGTCGAACCGATCGAAAGTCAAACAATCCGATTTATTCATCGGGATTTCCATCCGGTCAATGTGTTATACGAAATGGATGGGACGTGTCATACGATTGATTGGATTAATGCGTGTGTAGGTCCCATTGAAGTCGACCTTGCGCATTGTCGTTTGAATCTTGCCTTGCTCGAATCCGTCGAGATGGCGGATCATTTTTTAAAAAGTTACCTTAAACAGACGAACCGTTTGTACGATCACGGGTGGGATATTCGGGCTGTTTTTGATTTTGGACCGGAAACGATTGACGTCTATTCGGGGTGGAAAGCATATGGAAGGCAAAACCTCAGTCAGGACAATGTTCGGGAACGCTTGGAAAAGTTTGTCTTGAAAGTCTATGAAAATAACGAAAGCGGTTACTAAATGAACTTTTCCTCTTGTAGTTCTTCGAAATATTGATTATTCTATTACTTGGAAAGAAATTAAACGTCAGACATCGTACGAATGTACAACTGATAAACAACTAATAGATAGAGGGGTACTTCATGAAATATCTTATCGCACTACTCGGACTGGCTATCGTTTTTGGTTTGGCGCTCCTTGTCAGCAGCAATCGTAAAGACATCAAATTGAAACCGCTTGCGGTCATGCTAGTTCTTCAGCTCGTACTTGGGTTCATTTTACTCAATACATCGTTCGGATATATCGTCATTCGTGGCGTCGCGAAAGTCTTTGAAAAACTGCTGAGTTATGCGGCAATCGGGATTGATTTCGTCTTTGGTGGGCTAGCGAACGAAGGTGCACAACCGTTCTTCATTAACGTCTTGCTACCAATCGTTTTCATCTCTGCCTTGATCGGAATTCTACAATTCACAAAGATTTTACCGATCTTGATGCGCGGTATCGGTTTCGTCTTGTCGAAAATCAACGGGATGGGGCGTCTCGAGTCTTACAACGCGGTTGCTTCAGCTGCGATCGGACAATCAGAAGTATTCATCACAGTAAAAAAACAAATTGGTCAATTACCAGCAAACCGTCTTTACACATTGTGTGCATCAGCAATGTCGACGGTTTCGATGTCAATCGTCGGTGCGTACATGACGATGGTAGAACCAAAATATGTCGTTACAGCAATCGTCTTGAACTTGTTCGGTGGTTTCATGATCGTCTCAATCATCAACCCATACACGGTTGACCCGGAAGAAGATATTCTTGAAATCGTCGAAGAGAAGCAAACGTTCTTCGAAATGCTCGGCGAATACATCATGGATGGATTCAAAGTCGCAATCATCGTTGGTGCGATGTTGATCGGTTACAATGCTTTGATCGGAATGGTCAACGATATCTTCCTGATGGTTCTCGATATCTCGTTCCAAGAAATTCTCGGATACATCTTTGCACCATTCGCATTCATCATGGGTGTTCCATGGGCGGAAGCCGTCAGTGCCGGTAGTGTCATGGCAACGAAATTGATCACGAACGAATTCGTTGCGATGTTGAGCCTTCCAGAATATTCAAAAGAATTCTCGGAACGTACACTCGGAATCGTGTCGGTCTTCTTGATCTCGTTCGCGAACTTCTCGTCAATCGGAATCATCGCTGGTGCGGTTAAAGGATTGAACGACCGCCAAGGAAGCGTTGCAGCTAGTTTTGGTCTGAAGTTACTCTACGGCGCAACACTCGTCAGTGTCTTGACGGCAATCGTCGTCAGCGTCTTGCTATAATCGTTACACATATGAAAGAGCAATGGATCAGCAGATCCATTGCTCTTTTTGTTTTTCATTCAGTTGATCCATGCGAAGCAATCCCGACACGGACACGATGATGTGTTCCGTCACGATAAACTTCAAAGGCGAACTGTGCGACGTTTTCCCGGGGAATCGGTCCTGTCGATGCAGTGAAGCGTGTCGTCTCAATTAACAAGTCGTCAGCAGCAAGTGCTTTGTCTTCCGTCAGTTGTGTTGGACAGATGACGGTGAAGTCGACGTCTGCATCCTTTAAAGTTAAATAAGCTTTCAGGTGATCCTCTGCTGCGATTGTCGAGCGTCGACGGGACTCACTCGATTGGAAACGATACTTTCCTGGTTCTTCTGATGCATCGAGAATGCCTGCTGTACCGATGAAGACGATCCGTTCGATGCCTGCTTCCTTCATCTTCGTGACGAGATGTGGAATCGCTGTCGAAAGGACCTGCTGTTGATCGGTACCGAGACAACTGAAGACAGCGGTGCTTCCTACAAGTGCTTGTTCGAGATCCTCTGGATTTGTCGCATCTCCTGTCAGGACGTGAAGTCGGTCATGGACGGGTAAGTCCGGTGACGTGGAACGTACGAGTGCACGAACGTCGTAGCCGTCTTCTAATAACCGATCAATCAAAGGTCGACCTGTTCGACCGGTCGCACCAAATACAGTAACAGTAGTCATAGGTTTTCCTCCTTAGAGATCAAGTAGATGGGAAAAAGAGACGTGCGGTAACGACCGGACGTCTCTTGTTGGTTATTTATCCGCGAACATGACGCCAGCTTGACCGTAATCTGTTTTTTCCATCTCTTCGATGAAGACCGTGATGTTTTCTTTAGGAGCATTCGTCGTTTCCGACACTGCTTCCGTGACTTTTTCAATCAAAGCACGTTTTTGTTCGACTGTACGACCCGATAACATTTTAACCGTAACATATGGCATGACTTCATTTCCCCCTCTAGCTTGATGACGATACGCCATCAGTATAGCGCATTCGATAGGGGATTCGTCAATTCGAACATCGTTTTCGAAAAAGAAGGGTATAAGGTAGGAGCTATTCTTGTCGGAAGCGAAGGTAGTCATACACATACGGCAGAAAAGGAGAGACATATGGACGCAATCATACGGAAGAAGATTCATACGTTACTGATTTTTGATCGGGCGTTACCGGAAGATACGAATTATCCGTTGTCTGGTGCTAAAGGACTCGAAGTCGCAGATATCGTCTTTGAACAGAACATTCCATTCGGACGACTCGTAACGGATAAAGAACTCGCTCAACTGCTGAATCAAAAAGAAGCAAAGCGATACGGGATGTTGACGTTGCTTGAAGACGATGTACGTTTCAAACCGTTGTTTCAAAATCGAAAACCGACAGCTGACATGGAAGAAGAGGTCGAGGCGAAGGTACGAGAACTCGCGCATCAGTTACGTGCGATTCGGTCGCGGTGTTCTTCGCTGGAACGTCTCTTCTTGTTCGGTCGTGCGGCGCAAACCCTGTTTGATCGCGCTTTGCTTCACCTTGAAGAGGTTAATCCCCCGGCTCACGAGGAAATTGCGTCCATGACGTGTTATCGTCTCCCGACGATTCGCCGAGCATCAGAGGAACAATTACAGTTACTTCGTTATGAGTGACTGGTTGCAGACACCTCGGAATACGGTATGATAGAAGCAACAGGATTAAAAGGGGACAAAACACGATGGAAAAAAAGATTAACTTCAATATCATTTCAGATAACTCTACAGACGGTCACGGAGGATTTGGTGTCGGAACACTCAGTTTAAACAGTATGTCACCCGTCATCATTTCTCCGGAAGACGGCGAAGCTTACATCGATATGGGTGCGATGCACGCGAAAGCAGCAATCGAGAAACGCGTCAAGTTCACGACGGATAAAGCCGATACGCCAAACGGTAAATTGTAC
>NZ_DFQK01000020.1:0-291 GCF_002377745.1 Exiguobacterium sp. UBA3491 | reverse complement strand
GTCGGTCGTAAGCCAGAAGGATTCTATTATGGTGGTGTCGCTGCCTGCGATCTGCTAGTCGATGCGGAAGCGCGTCGCGGATTCAAGATTCTTGCTGATCATGTCAATAAGATGGATAAATCCCTTAAAGGGAGGATCGTCGTCGATCACATGGATGAGCGTTCAAAGGAATTATTACGTGATTTCTTGCAGACACATAAACCTGAGATGTGGGAAAATGCTGACGCTGCTTTACATGAAGCGTTGGTCTAAAAAAAGAACGTGTGCCGCGGTGAACTGCCCCATAAAAGT
>NZ_DFQK01000029.1:0-50012 GCF_002377745.1 Exiguobacterium sp. UBA3491 | reverse complement strand
TCCCGAATCCAAGGGCAATGAGAGACCCGCAGTGGATGGATGATCCACTGCGGGTGAGAACGTACATCTGGTCTGTTCTATGTAGAAGGGTGTTATGGAGGATGCAGTAGTGAGACAGTAGTGGAGTGTACGAAGGTTCGAGGAGAGATAGCTGATTGAAGTGAATCGATCCTCTTGTAGATAGGTAGTGATGCTCTTTCTACTGGATGTACAACAGAAGAAGAATTTTCGGGCTCATGCGTGAGGCTGTAGGCTGCACGCAGCGACATCCTCATCGCACCGCTGCCCTTCTGCCGAATCGATAACGAGAGCTGCGACTCGCCTGCGCGAGGCATCTCTACGTTCCTGTTCCTTGCGACGAAGGACACGGAGCGTTAGAAGCATGATTAAAATAAATTACCATAATCATATATAAAGACTCTAATAACGTAAATTGGATTTAAATGATAGTTATTTACTATTTTAAAAAAGTATTGTTAAATTATTTCAGTCTAGAAATTGGGATTTTTATTTGAATTTCTTTTCTTAACATGAATTAGGTAGGATGGGAGATTAGCAAGTGGAACAAAAATTTAAGAAGTATGTCATACTTCCGATCATTGTTGTCTTTATTTTCTTTATCGGATCACTCTTTGGAACGTATAGTGCACAGACTGAAATCGAGGATGGCGCTCTCTATAGTGATGAGTTGCGAGAGAAAAATAACGCTCTTAAAGAAGAGAATAAAGACATATTAGATTTAGTGAAACAGCGTGATGCCATTAAAAAAGATTATGAGAAAACAAAAGACAAGAACAAGTCACTCGAAGAAAAAATTAGTAAGAAAGAAGATGTTCTTAGTGATTTAACTTTTGAAGTCATCTACGCAAAGCGTAAGCCCATTACACTGAGCCCTGGTCAATATATCATCGGTGATGATGTGCCAGTCAATCGATACCGTGTTGAAAGTATTGGAGAAGGGTCGAATTTTACAGTTAATTCTATGGATGGAGACTTGAAAGTGAACACGATTCTCGGTGTGGATGGAGTAAACTCTTATACATTCTTTGGGGAAGATGGAGATGTATTAGAGACTCAAGCAGATGTAAAATTAAAGGTCATTGAATAATCTTTTGATTACGAATTAACGAATACTCGAAAATAGCAATGAATTTATAGTAGAAATAATCAACTGGTGTTTGTATTGTAAACTTATATTCAACGTAATTCAGATTGCTGTATATAAATAAAATAGCGTCTAACAAGCAATAGGGAACTCAGTAAATGAGAACCCTATTGTTTTTTGGGGTTTTATTGCAAAAATAGGGGTTAACCATAGATAGTACAAGAATCAAAAGGAATGTTTAAAAGTCTTTTAAAAGTCTTTTAAAAGGTGTATACTAAAGAAAAATAAGAGGAGGGCATAATGATGGGAATGCGAATACTTGATATTCCAACCACTTCTATATCTGACGTGAAACGGTCTCCTATGGAAGCTTTCCAAAAAGCAGATCGTGAAGCGGCCGGCGTATATGTTTTTAACCGTGAAAAAGTTGCAGGCGTCATGTTGACGCAACAGCAATACGAATCACTCAATAAAGAAATTGAAGAATTGTACAGTCGATTAGATGATTTGACTGTTGAGATGCGACTATCTAATAAAAATGTCCGCACTTATACTGATTCAGAAGTCCGTGGAGAACAGGTAACTCACCCTACGACTATTGATGAAATGGATGGGTGGGAGTGATCATTGTATCAACTTGAGTGGACGCAGTATTCGAAAGAAGATTACGATAACCTTGATGGTAGTCAAAAGATATTCGTAGACAAAGCATTGAACCGTATCATTTCTATAGGAATGGCGGCAGGACAGCCACTCAGTGGAAATTTGTCGCATTGCAATAAGTTAAAAAATAGAAAAATGGGATTACGCGTTGTTTTTAGAGAAGTAGAGGGTAAACTCCAGATCATTCAAATTGTAGCGATCGGTAAACGGGATAAAGATGAAATTTATAAAATGGCTGAACAACGATTAGATGGATAATTGAAAAAGGATCAACGTTCAGATACTCGATGGTATCTATACGTTGATCCTTTTTGTCGCACTTTTTGAAAAGTATGACCGAAGTTATTTATCTTTTTTATTCATAAAAGGACTATTAAAAATACATTGATAAAAAGATGCGTTTATAGACTTTGATATTGAAATCGATCCATTCGATTCATTTATTGTGAAAGAAAAATCATTTTTGTATACATAACGGTCGTTTTAAAAACAAAAAATGAAAACTCACATATTTCCTCAGATGTGAGTTCTACCTGTCTTATTTATAGATATCACGACGATGCCCGATCTTGAGAATCAAAATCACGACTTTTTCATCTTGAATGTCAGCAATCAGACGATAGTCGCCGATGCGATACCGCCATTCGCCCGAGCGATTCGAGACGAGTCCTTTCCCATGACGACGCGGATCATCCGTCCCGACAAGGTTCTTCTTGATCCAGGACATGATGATCCGCGCTTGTTGTGGGTCCATCTTCTTGAGAGATTTTTGAGCCCCACGCTCGAATTCTACATTATAAGCTGTCATTCTAAATCAAGTTCCTTCATCATGTCGTCGAAAGATATCGCTTCTGATTTTTTACGGTGTGCTGCCATCGAATCATGATAGAGTTGTAAATCGATTTCGTTTTCGATACGGTCGAGGACGGCATCACGAACAAGTGTAGAAATCGTGATGTTCTTTGCCTTCGCATATTCCTTGATAAGTCGTGTATCTTGATCATCCAGACGTACGGAAATGGTACTCATGATTATCAGCTCCTTTGTAATACATCGTAATACACATTAAGGTTTTAGTACATAGGATTGGGTGACAATCCTAAATAATGATTCTTTGAAGTGCTGAGATTCGCCTTGTAAACATCCTAAATGAGCACGATTGAATCTAAAAAAGTGAATGAAATTATGTTCAAATTAAAGGAAATATAGTCATTCATCTTCGATTTGACCATGTTTAGTAAGGTGATGATCATGATAATTCCTTACATTCTCCTCGTTTGCGAAAACAGGATATGCATCCAAATGCTGCCCGTATCGGTTACAAGAAAACAAAAAGTGTTTTAAATTGAAGAAAGATCAAGGTACAGATTTGTTTAAGCATCTGTATCATTTTGTCAATTGGCGTCATCCTATTTTGTTCGTTGACCGTCAGACATTACGGTTACGTCTGTGTCTTAGGTGGACTGTTCATATTATACGTGGTAAGCGCAGCATGGTGAGACCTATAGGAATGTAGAAAGCAAGATAAAGGGAGCACAAATCATGGTTCAATTACTAAAACAAGTCGACGATCGTGTGTATCACATCGTCTTTCACCAAAAAGGGTGTACTTTATTCTGCCGGGAAGGTGTTGCAGGCGATCGATAGCGAGGATATGATGGAAAGAAATGAAGAGTCCGCAACGAAGCGGATCGTTTTCCAAAACTCGTTCCTCGCGTATCGTCAGAAAAAAGCATGGATACGTGAAAAATTAAACGATGGCTACACCCGTTCTCCGTTTGCTCTGTCTAAAGCGATAGATTGTCGAGCCGACCGACGCATCATATAGTTGCTTATTTTAAGCGCTTTACTCGTCTCATTAAGTGGATTACTGACGCTGACCGATATCTTACCGATTTTGGATACATAACACTCGTCGTTCTGATGCTTTTCTGGCCGATGCATCTCGAAGGGAAATCCGCGCATGTTCGCATGTATCGATGGTCAGGAGCACTTTTTTTGTTCGCATTAGCCGGCTCATCGAAACACTATTTATCACCGATCAATCTCTCGATTAACGGAGCAGTCTGTCTCATCTCAGGATTCATTCTCCTGTTGTATGCGTCAGAACAATTACAGGAACTTGCGACGAAAGGAATCACATATCATGACGAATCAACAAACGAAGGTGATTGAACTCAAGCGTAATAATGGTCAAACGACCGACTACTGGGTCAGTTACCGGATGGGGCGCACGCTGTATCAGGTATCCGTGCAAGAACAAGCGGATGGTCAAACGGATGAAGGGGAGGTCGTCAAAGAACGTTTTCCGTTCTATTTCGGAATGAAAAAGCGGATGCTCGAGTTAGCGGAAGAGAAAGAAGCACTTGGTTTTAGACTGTTGACCGAAGAGGAAAAAGCAACGCCTGTCATCGAGGAAGAAGAACCGACGCTCGATCCTGCTTTCTTCAAGCCAGCTATTCGTTATGCCTCGTGGATGCTTGGTCTCGGAATCCTCCTGTTTTTCCTGCCTTCACCGATCATAAACGGACTCGCGTTCGGACTCGGCTTATTCGTCTGGTATGAGACGTTTGGACAAGCCGGAATGCCGCACAACTATCAGAGATATTTCCACGGGATGCTTGCTGGATTGACGATTTTACAGGTTTTATCTGCGATTGAGTTGGAACGATTTGCTCAACCGTATTATGCGACGATTTGTGTGCTATCCGCGATCGTGTTGGTGTTGCTCGTCGTGCAGAACCGATTGAAAGAAACCGATCAAATCGGTCAGGAGGAAAGTGTTCGGGTTAGGAAAATGAAGGACCATTCTGACATAGATCTTTAAAAACGTATTCACTCAACTTTCGGAAGACTGGAAGACTTTACGATGCTGTAAAATATAGGCATCACTTAAATCATTTTAGTCAGTCTATTGTAAAAAACATAGGGATGTCATACCAAATGATCAATATATTTTAGAACTGATCTTACTTGTCTGGGCGATTGGTGCACTCGTCATCATCATTACGCAAGCGCGAAACACATTTGGTGTTTAATCCTTTGTGGAGATATTTTTGATTCTTGAGATTTTATTACTTGTTGTTCTTTTGATTGCCAAATGCAAAAAAAATAATGGTCTCTTAAGTAGTAAAGGAAGGTCAGTTAACATTTATACATAAAGATTTAGTTAACATAATGAAGTAGGAGACAGTATGATCCGTTTCCTACTTTTTTTGTAATTATGCAATCGATTGCATTCGTATTCTCATTTAACATCCAGGAAAAGGAATTATATTTCTTGCAAAAAACTAGTTTTTATTTCTAAGGATTTATGTAAAAATAGAAAACAATAAACTGAGAGAATTTTTTGAAAAGTGAGCGACCAGATCATTCATCGTTTTGGAATGAGAGAGAGAAGTCATCATTTTTCGAATTCTAATATCTTATTTTTTGAAAGCCTGGAGGGGAATGTATGAAATTGTTGAAGATGTGGAACCAAATCAGTTTAGTGAAACAAATCGCGATCGGCTTGATCGTAGGGATTATTTTAGCCGTCACGATTCCTGAAGTAGCGAGTTCTTTGACCATCTTTGGAACATTATTTGTTTCCTCACTAAAGGCAGTCGCGCCGATTTTGGTCTTTTTCCTAGTTATGGCTTCGATTGTGCAACACAAAAAAGGTCAGCAGACGAATATGAAATCAATCATTTTCTTGTATCTGCTCGGGACGTTCTTAGCGGGAGCCATTGCGGTCATCGTCAGTTTCCTTTTCCCAGTGAACATTCGATTGACAGAAGGTGCGGAACAATTGGCTGCTCCGGGGAACACGGTTGAAGTTCTTCAAAAACTCGTCTTGAATATGGTCGATAATCCAGTCAATGCGCTCATACAAGCGAACTACATTGGCATTCTGACTTGGGCGATCGTGTTAGGAATCGCTTTAAAAAATGCGTCCGATACGACGAAGACATTTATCTCGAATTTTTCTGACGCCATTGCGAAAATGGTCGGATGGGTCATCAAACTTGCTCCTCTTGGTATCATGGGAATCGTCATTGGCTCTGTTACGGAAAACGGTCTTTCTTCATTGCTCGATTACGGGAATTTATTATTGGTATTGATTGGCACGATGCTTGTCGTAGCACTCATTGTTAATCCTCTCATCGTGTTCATCAACGTTCGTCAGAATCCATATCCACTCGTCTTCAAATGTATCCGGGAGAGTGGGATTACCGCTTTCTTCACACGAAGCTCAGCTGCAAACATTCCAGTCAACATGGAATTATGTAAGAAACTTGACCTCAATAAAGAGACGTACGGGATCTCGATTCCGCTCGGTGCCACGATCAATATGGCGGGAGCGGCCATCACGATTTCCGTCTTAACGTTAGCAGCGGTTCATACGCTCGGTATCCCAGTCGACCTTCCGACAGCCATCATCTTGAGTGTTCTCGCTGCCGTTTGTGCATGTGGCGCATCCGGTGTCGCTGGCGGTTCGCTCCTTTTGATTCCGCTCGCATGTAGCTTATTCGGGATTCCGAATGATATCGCGATGCAAGTCGTAGCAGCGGGTGTTCTAGTCAGTGTGTTACAAGATTCGTTTGAGACAGCACTCAACTCGTCAACAGATGTCTTATTCACTGCGACAGCAGAATATCGAAAACGGTTGAAAGAAGGCGAACACCTCTCGATTAATCGTCAATCGATGAATGAGGAAGTAGCAGAAAAAGTCGTTAACGGCTGATCAGATTCGCTATTATCTTAATAAGAAAAGGCATCCCAGTTGAGGATGCCTTTTCTTATAGACAACCCTCGTTTCGTGATTGAAATAAGGGGTTTCTACAAGTTGTAATCCATTTAACCTTCTCCTAAAGCAACGTATTTTTTTAATTTCCCTTTAAAACTCACCAAAAGAATTTCATTCCTTTCTTTCGTAGAGTATATGACGGTACCCTTTGAGAGCTTCGTAGCAATTCCATTATCAAAATCGTATTGATCAGAACTCATTTTCTTGATTTCTCCGACTTTTTTCTTCTGAGTGACTTCTGTTTTCTCTGCCCATGTTACATCTGATTTGTAGATCGTATCATTTAGTTGAAAAATGTCAGCAGTAGAATCTTCTCCTAATGCGTCTAGTGCTGTCGGTTTTTCACTTGTATGTTGCATTTTCACTTCATTACTACAAGCAGCTAACGGCCATACAGTTATAATTGAGAGAGCGCATAACAAAACGATTCTTTTCATGACATAACCTCTTTCCCGTTTTTGTATGTTACTCCATGTCGACCATTTAACAACGGACTATCGGCAAAACAGGTCACAGGTTTCTGTTGTTCCATTCGTTTTAAATCCTGTCCGATGTATGCCCATCTGCTCACGAAACAGTCAAAGTGGGGTTCACCTGTAGCGCGAGCGTTTCAGGAAATCGTCTTGGAACAATTCATGAAGTCAGAGTGAATCAATTATCTCGACCCAGACTTGATAATAGATCTCTTGATCGAGGTGGACCGTTGCCGAACGTACACGATAATCTGAGTTTTCCGCTAAATAAAAAGTAAGAATCGTCGCAACTTTAAAGTCAGGGGTGCAATAACCGGTGATTGACCGACCATGGATCTCGTTCGTGATCGAGTCCGCCCAGACTTCTGCTTCACGAAGCGTCTCGAACTGAAGCATCTCTTCCTTCCAACGAATCGCCATCTGCATCTCCTCCTCTACTGTAGTTAATGTTAGTATATGGAAGAAGTGGTATGTTATTCAAGGGGAAACGTCAGACATGAGTCGTTTTGGAATGCATCGGGAAGTAATCAATCCGCCGCTCGGTACTGCCTTCATCGGTTATCACCGAGAAGTCGGTATTGCAAGCATACACGATCCGCTATATGTCACAGCGAGTATCTTTGAAAGCGAGCAGACGACATCGGTCTTCGTCAGCATCGATAACATCGGCATGCTCGTCGCCGATACGGATGTCATCCGTGAAGGAATCGCGGGTCAGCTAGACGTGTCGAAGGAACAGATCACAGTCGTTTACACGCATACGCATTCGGGACCAGCGACAGCAGGAAATGAACCGTTGACCGTCGCCTATAAAACGATCTTGACGCAACAAGCGATTGTATCTGCCGTCAACGCAAGCGAAGCGATGCAGACGGTCGAGATGGGTTGGGGAGTGACGTCTGGAAAACTCGGTGTCAACCGACGAGAGAAAATAAATGGTCACGCGGTGATGGGGACGAATCCGCTTGGTGTGACGGATGACCGAATCGGGACACTGTTGGTTCGCCGTGTTGATGATGCGTGTCTTGTTGGAGCATTCGTTTTCTGTACAGCGCATCCGAACGTCTTGAAATCAGACAGTGTTGTCTTATCCGGTGATTATCCGGGTGTCGCTCGAACGCTACTCGAACAGGCACTCGGCTGTCCAGTCGTGATTGTCCAGGGGGCGGCGGGGAACATCAATGCGAAATATCGTGGTGACATAGAGAGTCTTCAAAAAATGGCGTTTACTTTAAGTGGTCATGTCTTGACGACGATTCCAGCCGTGTCGTTTCAACCGTTAACGCACCACCGGATTCAGTCATGCATTCATCCGATGCGCTTAACAGAAATACCGGCTATGAACGTATTACGAGACATGGCGGATTACGCTGAACAGACATGGGGCGTCAGTGCAGCACGATGGTTGGCATACATTCAGGAACGATCGGGAGCAACACTCACCATCCCGCTCGAAGTTCAATTGTTTGAACTAAACGAAGGGTCGTTCTCAGGCATTCCGATGGAGCCGTTCTGTGAGACAGCGCTACAGATAAAGCAAATCCGTCAAACGGAACTCGCTTTTTTCGGGGGCTATACGAACGGTTACATCGGTTATTTGCCAACTGCGGAAGAACATCCGTATGGGGGTTACGAAGTGGCAATCAATCCCGTCGTCTACGGTCCAGTGACAGGGCTTTGGATGCCACCTGTACCGGGAACGGCGAACGACATCGTGAATCGTATCCAACAACTCTATGAAACGAACAACAACCCGGCTTCTCTCCTTTGAGAGGTCGGGTTGTCGTGATTACGACTTGATTTTTTTGATGATCCAGAATAAAGCGAAAACAAATCCGCATGTTAGGAAGATAAATAAAAAGAGCAGAATGAGTAAGTTAGACATTTGTAGCATCGGAGACCTCCATGAATAGGTACAGCTAGATTTTCGAACTTTTCGAATAGTAATAGAGTAACATAGTAATTAACAAAATATAGGTAAATAGGTTGTTGATTTAGATATTTCTTAATTTATTTACTTATTATATAAAAATAAGTTATTTTATTACATTTAGAAAAAGAGGGGATAACATGATCATCAAAAGATTTATTCTTAGTTTTGTCATCACTTATTTATTCCTCAGTTTGCTTTTATCCTTTAGCATCGGATATACGATCGATTGGATTCCCGAAGCAACTTTGACTCAAAAGATAAAAGGGTACGTCATTGAAGGGTTCACTCGTTTTAAAATTATAAAGCTTTTGATTGCTACAGGTGGAGGTACTCGGTACAGCATACTCTACTTAAAACAAAGGGCATCGAGTTTATCAAAGCGTTGATTTCCTTTATTTTGAAACTTTTCTTTGCTTGATTCGTTTATTAGAATGAGAACGAGTCAACGTATTGGGGGAAATAAAAATGAAAAAGACAGTTGGTGCAATCATTTTAGCGAGCGGCATGTTGATACTCGGTGGTTGCGGAACAGCAGCAACGCAAACCGATTTATTTGAGCAACAAGGTACATATCTAGGAGATAATAGTAGCGTACGAGACATCGTCCAACAGCTACCACACGGTAATCAGTTGAAGAAGATGGAACTGTCGACAAAGGAAAAGCCGTATCAACTGACGTTGCGTTACGGTGGATATACAGAAGGACAGGTCGAGCAAAAAAGTAATCGTACGGCAATCTATAATGCGNNCGCGACGGCACTGTTCACACTGATTCCGAACGTCGATCAAGTCAACATAACGATCGAAGATGCTTCGTATCACTTCACGAAACAAGAGCTACGCGATTGGTATGGAAAGGACTTTACAACTTACAATAATGAAAAAGCCTTAAAGGCATTCACGAAGCCTTTTATTGAGGGTGAACGGAAAGTAAAAGAAATACTAAATTGAAACGAAAAGTGGAAGTAGATGAATTGTTCATCCCTTCCACTTTTTTAATATTGATTATTTTCCCGGCTTCGTCTTGTAGAAGCTGTAGAAGACACTGATCAAGATGACGAGGACGATCGTACCGAGCGACATCCAGATTGGCATTTTGTAGACGTCACTGAAAATCATCTTCGCTCCGATGAAGACGAGCATGAAGCTTAAACCGTGTTTCAAGTAGTAGAAACGATCAATCAAGTTCGCGAGGACGAAGTAGAGACTACGAAGTCCAAGGATTGCCATGATGTTCGCATAGAAGATGATGAACGGATCACGTGAGTACGCGAAGCTTGCAGCGACTGAGTCGACGGCGAAGACGATATCTGATACTTCGATGAAGAGCAGTGTGATTAAGAGTGGCGTGAATAACAGCTTCCCATCAATCCGTTTCGCGAACTTACCAGACGAGATGTCTTGTGTGATCGGTAAACGTTTCTCTAACCAACGAATCGTTTTGTTGTCTTCAAGCGACGTCTCTTGACCGATGTTCTTGTACATCATCCAACCTGTATAGACGAGGAACGCTCCGAAGATGTAGTACACCCAAGCGAAGTTCTCAAGTAGCGAAACACCAGCGACGATGAAGATGACGCGGAAGAAGATTGCACCGAGAATACCCCAGAACAAGACTTTGTGCTGGTATTTCAATGGAATTGCGAAGTACGCGAAGACGAGTGAGAAGACGAAGACGTTATCAATCGCGAGAGCCTTCTCTATGAAGTACACACTCGTATATTCGACAGCAGCGGCGCTACCTTGATCAATATAGAGCCAGCCTCCGAAGGCGACAGCGATCGCGATCCAGACGAACGTCCACGTCCAAGCCTCCCGAAGCGAAACTTCATGTGCCTTGCGATGAAAGACTCCAAGGTCAAGGGCGAGCATGATGAAAACGATGGCTAGAAAAGCAATGAGTAGTGTCAACAGCGCTTCCTCCTTTGAAGTAAATTGTTATCATGAATTTATTATAAGTTCATAAGAACTCAAAAGTAAAGAGGTAAGTGTGTTCTTTTTTGAAATTGTGAACAAAATCAAAAAAAGCACTGCTCATGCGAACAGTGCCTTTGGCGGATTACGTGAGTGGTAGAGAATACGGTACGACATACAGAGCGAGCGTATCGATGATTGTAGCCGAGCTCATCGTACACTCATGCGATCGTTAAACATGAAAATCTTCTTTTACTGCTGTTCGAGACGACGTGAGAAACCAGTCAAGATGACGGCAAGAATGACCATGATAGCGCCGACCCATGGCGTGTGGACAAGTCCGATCGTATCGGTGACGAGACCACCGATCGTTGCCCCAAGTGCGATTCCGATATTGAAGGCTGCAATATTTAAGGCAGAGGCGACATCGACTGCTGCTGGGACGTATTTTTCAGCCAACTGGACGATATAGAGTTGGAGTCCAGGGACGTTCATGAAGGCAAGAAGTCCCATTAAGATGATCCCGATGATGCCAGCGACCTTGAACGGAATCATGAATGAGAGGGCAATCATGACAATGGCATGGATGATGAACATATAGAACAATGCTTTAATCGGGTTACCATTCGCGAGTTTTCCGCCGACCGTGTTCCCGATTGCAACCGCGATTCCGTAGACGAGCAGAATGATACTGATTAAGCTCGGACTGATTTTCGTGACGTCCTGCATGATTGGCGTTAAATAGGTAAACGCGACGAACGTCCCACCGTAACCGAGGGCAGTGATCAAGAAGCCGAGCATCAAGCGTCCGTTCGTCAACAATTTGAACATGTCGGAGAACTTCGCAGGTGGTGATTGTTTCAAGTCTTTTGGAATCAAGAAGAAGCTTGCGATGATCGCAATGATTCCGAGTGCAGCAACCGCGAAGAACGTCGCGCGCCAGCCGAACGATTGACCAATGAATGTACCAAGCGGGACACCCGTGACGGTCGCGACCGTCAGACCGGTAAACATCAAGGCGATGGCACTTGCTTTTTTATGCTCCGGTACGAGCTGGACGGCAATCGTCGCACCAATCGAGAAGAAGACACCGTGCGAGAACGCCGTGATGAAACGGGCGACGATCAACAATTCAAATGTCGGTGAGATCGCGGAGATCAGGTTACCGGCGATGAAGACGACCATCAATGCCATCAGTAACGTTTTCCGGTTCATCCGGTTCGTCAGTGCCGTCAAAATAGGTGCTCCGACAGCAACGCCAATTGCGTAACCAGAGATGATGAGACCAGCGAGTGTGATACCGATATTTAAGTCACCAGCAATCGCTGCGAGCAGTCCGACAGGAACGAATTCCGTCGTACCGATCCCAAAGGCGCTGATTGCTAAGGCAAGTAGGGCAAGTCCGCCGTTTCTTGGAGCCTGTTCCTCCTGTACCTGTTGATTTAATTGATTCATGGGGATTCCTCCTAAAATGATTTCAGTAGGGATCGTGTCCGGTGGGCCCGACCAAACATGATCCGATTGACATGACCCCAGCATAATGGGGGTTGTTCCTTTCGGGAAGTACGTACTTTAAAGTACGATAGGCACTAAAAAGTACCCTACTCGTTCTTTTAGATGCAAGGTTTAAAAGGAGATTGTACTTTCCGTTGACAATTGCTATCATATAGCCAGCCAATCCGCTTGGGAAGTACGCACTTTCAAGTACGATAGGCACTAAAAAGTGCCTATGTTCTCAACGGAATCTCGAAAGGATGGATCATATATGGCATACAATATCCCGGTCGAAGCAACACTAGAAGTCATCGGTGGAAAGTGGAAGGTCGTCATCATGTGTCATTTGATCAAAGGTGAGCGTCGGACGAGTGAGCTCCGTAAGCTGATGCCGACGATCACGCAAAAGATGCTGACGCAACAATTACGGGAGTTAGAAGAAGATGGTGTCATCATCCGGACGGTCTTTGAACAAGTCCCACCGAAAGTCGTCTACTCGTTATCCGAGTACGGCTGGTCGCTGAAGCCGATTCTTGACGCGATGTGCGCATGGGGTGAAGGACATATCAATTTGACAGGCGGAGAAGTTGTTTCGTCTTAATCGCCAGAAAAAAGGTTCGACATTATGGTCGATCCTTTTTTTGCGCTCAAATTTTCTAGAAATAAATAAGTTGTACAGTAAGTGATCATTAGAAAAATTTTTTATTATATTTACTCCATCAACTGTGAAAAATCCTTAATTTTTTTGGGCGGTTTTTATCAGATATCAATAAAACAAGTCAATAAAGTACTAGTATTGAGAAATCCCTTGATAAGAAAGTCATGAATACAACATGGTTGATTTGAGTCTATAGGGCGGGTTCCTGATTTTGGAATATTTGTTACGATCAAGTGGAAGAAAGTTTTAATTTTCTCTTTCAAGAACTAATGCCATGTTTCATCAGAGTGAATGACTTTCTATCTTGACAGAGAAAGGAGGAGTTCGGATGTCTGCTATGTTCGTGTCGTATCAATTATCTTTGGAAGAAAAGTTCTTCAACATGATCGAAAACAAATGGTTCTGGATGGTTTTCGCTCTTGTCATTTTAGTAGGAGTATTTGCATATGCGTTCTATTGCACAAGCCGAGGTTACAGCTTTAATGGAAACGTGAAATTAAACTGGCCAAAGTTCTGGCAAATGGGAATTGGCTGTAAAGCCTCGTAACGTACTTAACTGGCGGGGGCTCGTAGAGCTCCCGCTTCTTTCAGGAGGTAGAAACATGATTGAAATCGATGGTTTGACAAAATCATTTAAAAAGAATCGCGTTATCGATGCGTTATCAGCATCATTTTCTTCAACGGGTGTCTCTGTCATAGTTGGAACAAATGGCAGTGGAAAGACGACACTATTGAATATGTTGACGAATTTGCTAGAAGCTGACGGTGGCGGCATTCGAATTGATGGTATTCCACCTGGTAGTCAGGCATACAAATCTAAATTTTTCTATCTTCCTTCTGACTTTTATTTACCAGGCTACATGACTGGTAAGGAATATGTACAGTTCGTTTTAAGTCGATATGAGACAAGTGAAGAGGATAAAGCTCCTCTTTTAATGGACTTACTCGATTTGGCGGACGGTCAAAATAAAACCATTGAGTCGTATTCCTTTGGTATGAAGAAAAAAATTCAAATTGTCGCAGCCATTGCTGCCAATACTGACTATATAATTGCTGATGAAATTTTCGGCGGACTTGATTTTGATACGTCTTTGCTCGTTCAGGAACTGTTTGCAGCAGTCAGCACGACGAAAAAAGTGATTATCGTCTCTCATGAACGAAATACGATTGATCGTTTTCCAGAAGATATACGACTTATGAGACAAGGTTCACTTGTCAATTTTGAAGGAACTCCAGAGGAATTGACGGATGTTATTAAACAAGAGGAGGTCTTACGTGAAAAGCTCGACATCGTCAGCAAACATTTTATGTCTACTGAAATTCTTCTATAATGATACGTTTCATGGACTTTTCAATCGTCCTTTTTTTAAAAGTCGGATGAATCGGTACGGGTTAGGTATTCTTCTAATTGGCATCTATCTTGGATACTTTTATCTGAATATGGTTCAGCTCTCCACCCTATCGAATAATGCAGTGGAAGCAGATGAAACAACACGCTTGCTGGCAGGGAAGATGACACTCAGTAGTTATTTTAATGTCGTCTTTATTTTAGGTACCTTTATGTTCATTTTAATTAATGGAACCGTCTCATTGAATCGGAACTCTTTATTTTTTGCGAAGACACTTCCATTCTCAGAAAGAGAAGTCAATATCAGCCAACGGTTATTTAAACTCTCTGTTGCCCTAGTCTTTTTCGAATTACTGATGATCATCGTTGCACCAGCACTGAAACTAATTCCTATGCGCTTAGGAACGGCACTGCTTGTTTTACTAACACTCCATACTGTATTCATCAGCAGCTTTTGGTTATTGGATTGTCTCCATGCAGCAGTATTGCATCGTGTAACAGGTATCAAGCGTACTATTTTCAGTTTCATTCTTGATCTAGTATTAGCGGGTCTCGTGACACTTCATTTATTAAAAACACGATTTCAGGTTGATGTATGGGTTAGTACGTTACCGTATTCGATTTTAACGATCACGCTAGTTATGTTGATGACGAGTCTTGTCGTTGGCACGATTGCCTATACTCTTCATGCAGTTTTCTTTGCTCGAAACCATTTGTATGTCCGGCAGAATTACTTCAAGTTAGGATTGCCTGCTTTCAATATTGGTTTAGCGACTACTATGCCTGCCATCATCCGAAGTAAAAACTTTCTGTACTTCTGGGCATTACTTGGTGTGATGTCAATCGGAGCATGGTACCAAGTCGGGTGGGGGGGGACTTTTCAACTCTGGTTGTTCTTATTGCCGATACTTGGAGTAGTGACGATTACATATGCAGACGCAACATTAGCAGTTAGAAAGTTGTACGGACTGTACCGGATCCATCCCTTGATGGAACTGATGTCACTCCTTGCTGTCGCCATCATCTTGATGGCACCTGCACTATATGTCGGTATCATTGAGACAAACAGTTTGAATCCATATATGTATGGAATCAATATCTTTTTCGCGGCTACAATTGCAGGATTTTTATTTCCGAAATCTCAAAGTAATATCAATGAGACGATTGCATCCGTGTTGACAATCATTTTAATTGTCTTACTGTCTGTCCTCGTCAGTATCGATGGGGCATTGTATCCGACATTAGCGATCTTACTTGGTGTTTTATATCTCATCTTAAAGAAAGAATACGAGGTGGCAAAATGAAAATCACGAAATTAATTGGTGTTGGTACTGTTTTGTGGGCAATTATTTTTTTGGTCGATTATATTTATGAATTGTTTCAAATCAATGAAACGAGTGTCGTGACGACGATGACAGGATTAAAAATTACAACGGTAATGACCAAAGAAGAATTGAATACACACTTCGCGTTGACACTTCAAGCGCTTGTTCTCTATTTAGTATTTATCGTTTTATTCACATTGTTTGGTGTCTTCTTACAGAAGCGGCGAACGTTAGCGCGTCATGACAGCTGAGACAGTTCTGCATCTTATCAGCTATATTCTTCTGATTTTTATTGTCGTAGCGATACACGAAATGATCCATTTATTGTTCGCATGGGTGTTTCGACGACGACCGACAGTGAAACTCGATCGATTTTTGACGCCAATCGTCCGCTATGAGAATAATCAGAATGACTGGCAAAATTTAATCATTGCTGCTTCTGCACCTGCGATTTTATTTTCGTTCGGTATTTGGATAGAAGGTGATGGCGGTGGATGGGTCTTAGTTAAAATTTTATGTTTATCAAATGTATTTAATTTTTTCCCGGTGACGACAGACGGCCAGATGATCCTGTTATCCTGCTTAAGAATGATTAGAAAAGAAAATCGCAGAAATGACGCTCTGTAATATTCGTGCATTTCCATGTAAATAACCCCTCATTCCGTAAGCAGAATGAGGGGTTATTTACATGGGAAAATTCAAGTGAAGATAAATTTGGTATCCCGCGTTATTTTTGAGCGATATATCTCTTTTGATCGAAATCATATTTAAATGTAACGATCATTAATGCATCACCCGTTGGATTTCGATACGAGTAGAGAAGCGTCCCCTGTTTTTCTCGGTACACGACTGTGCCTTCAGCATAGATTTCTCCAATCGTCGAGTAATCTTCTGTATGATGAAGCGTCAAGACACCAAGTCCTTTACCTGAAAGAATTCGATCGACGTCAGCTATTGTCATGCCAGGCTTGATCTTCTTTCCTGGTAAGAGTCGTTTCTTTGACGGTGTTTTAGGGATGTATTCCTTCTCTGCAAGGTATAAGGTGTGACCGTTTTGTTTCGTCTTGAAAATCAGATGCATTCGTTGCTTAAACCAATGATCGTCTGTTACTTCATAGGGATAAAAGGCAAAAGCGTACAAAGCATAGTCATCTTCAATTTCTCGTAATGCAGCTTTTTGTTTGAGTGTTGTGACACCATGCTCTTTCTTTATGTAGTTCCTATACGATTTTCCGTAGAGCGATTTTGCAACGTTTGTCGCGGTCATGCCGAGTTTTAGCTTCTTGTAAGACGCATACTCCTTTGTCGCTGCGTCGACAGAATGAGGTGCGAAAACAGCACCAATCATCGAAAGTGTGAACATAAGCGCGAAGAGTACTTTCAACTGAACACGGTGTGACTTTTTCGGACGTATCATCATAATTGTGTCTCCTTTGATGAGATGACTAAAAACCGTGCGTTTCTTTTCGTTTGAGATACCAGAGTAGTCCTGTGGTAATACAAAAACCAATCGTACCTAGTATTCCGATATACAAGAAACCAATGAGATCATTTCCGATATTATTTTCAAAAAAATAGGATGAACCAAAAATCGCACTGGCAATCATGAAAATATTGCGTAGTTGGCGAAGTATTTGACACATTGTGGACAATCCCTTCTGATTCAGTTGTCTGCTCGACGGATTTCAGTCGCGACAATTGAGTCCTTTTTAAACGTCACTTGAATCGTGTCACCCGTCTGAATGTCAGCCGTGTTATCTGTTTTGCCATACACGATCGTATCCGTTGTGATGCGAATCTTTGTCAAAGCATACTGTTCGTCCGGTTTTTGTTCACTCGGAGCGACGAATAACGTGTCTCCTGTAATTTCTTCGACGACACGTGCATCGTTCTCGTGTGTACAGGAACCAAGCGGCATACAAAGGAATAGAATAAAAGCGAAAAGCCAATGACGCGTCGGCATGAACCAGGCACCTACTTTCGTCAGTTAATAGGGTTAGATGAAATCGTATTATTATATAAATTTTACCAGTTTTGATACTGATTGACGCGAATTTAAAAAACTTTCTTACTCCAAAACAACAGGAATTCGGATTGAAATCGGCGTATGATTAAGGGAATACCATCATCTCGATCAGAGGAGGAATTATGATGAAGGCAGCCATTTGTACCCGCTACGGATCCCCGGACGTCTTGCACATCACAGAGGTACCTCGTCCGGTTCCAAAATCAAACGATCTACTGATTAAAGTACATGCATCTGCCGTCCATTCCGGAGATCGTCGCATGCGTTCGCTCGATGTCCCGCTGTTAGGGAAACTTCCGATGCGTCTGGCTGTCGGCTTCAAGCGACCGCGACAACCGATCCTTGGCGCAGTTCTTGCCGGTGAAGTCGTCGAAGTCGGTCGAGACGTCAAGCAGTTTCAAGTCGGAGACCGTGTCCATGCCTTGACCGGATTTGGCTTCGGTGGATACGCCGAATATGCGTGCGTATCTGAGAAGCGTTGCATTGCAAAAATGCCGCAGCACGCATCGTACACGGAAGCGGTCTGTCTCCCGTTCGGTGGCACGACGTCGCTTCATTTCTTCCGGAAACTCCAAATCGATCAGATGAAGACGATCTTGATTTACGGTGCGTCGGGCGCTGTCGGGACGGCTGCCGTTCAGATCGCCAAAGCAAAAGGGCTGCAGGTGACGGCTGTCTGTAGTGGACGAAACACGGAGCGGGTCAAAGCGCTCGGTGCCGATCACGTCATCGATTATACAAGGGACGGTTATGATGGATTGTTGCTGAAGTACGATGCCGTCTTCGATGCATCCGGAAAGATCAATAAGACGCAAGCGAAACGGCACGTCAAACAAAACGGTGCTTTTACATCTGTCGCGGGGCAGGGTGTGGCGAAAGAACGGAAAGAAGATATACACTATTTGAATAAACTGTTTGAAGCGGGACGATTTAGAGCCGTCACGACCATATCTGTTCACTTGATGAAATCGTCGAAGCGCACCGTTATGTCGACACCGGGCGAAAATTCGGTAACGTCGTCGTTTTAATTGCAGAAGAATTAAGTTGATTTAGTGGGTTGGACGTAACTGTTTTTGAGCATTCAGTGCTCGAAAGTAAGTTTGGAAATTACTAAGAAAACGTAAAAAAACTGACAACGTCTACCATACATGATGTCATGTAAAGAAGCCTTCTCGATTGTATCGGGAAGGCTTCTGCTTTAATTTCGGATTGGTCAAAAAAACGGTATTCATTGATTACAGACTTTTAAAGCGTCGCGATTTTTGACACCAGATGCAGAATGGAGTGAAACAACGAATGTTGAATCATTTTTCTTTATGACGGATGACACATTACACCAAGCTGAGTAATAGTTGAGGCTGTTGGGAGAGGAAGTCGTCGTTTTCGACGTAGCGATGATAAGACAATGACGAATCGTTCATATGAAAGAGCGTCAACTGTCGACTCTCGAAGTCGACTTCTTCTATGTAGACAAGTTCTGTAATGCCACCGGAATGATGGGGAGGAAGCAGTTTTAAGGATAATCTCTCCCGTAAAGCGATGAATAACATGACTTCCATTTTATAAGCCGTAGAAACGGAAGAACCAATAATGGATGAATCGATGGAGAGGCAAATAAGCGGATTCATAGTGGATAACGACAACGGATGAGTCATTTCTTTTTGAAGGTGCTGCATGATGGACCTCCTTATAATAAGAACGTATGTTCATATTATGGGGGATGAATCCATTTTTTGCAATCCTATTTAACGTCAAGAGCCTCAGGATGTTTTTTCTACAATCGTTCGAGCTCTAATGCGAGATAGCGGAATATACTTTTCGAAAAGAATGCTGAAATCCTTATATGTCTTGGGATAACCGAATCATATCCGTGCAACGGATTCCGTTTTCGATGATCTCCTCTTCATAGTGTCTCAAGAAGAAGTTCAGATCGACTCCAACGATTCTGAATCCACATTTTTGGTAAAGTGCTAGCTGTCCAATGCTTGAATTGCCCGTTCCGATTTCAATGGTCGTATACCCCAGTACTTTCGCTGTACGAATCGCATGTCGTAAAAGACCTTTTCCGATACCTTGTTTTTGATGCGACTCACCTACTGAGATATTTACGATTTCAATCGTTTGAGGTCTTGTCGGGAGAAGTACATATACACCAATCCATTGGTCATTCCTTTCAGCGACGAAACAATAACTTCTTTTTACATAGCTTTCGACTAACTTTTGAGACGGGTCTGCTGCTAGCAACAGCTCTATTGGTGGATTTCCATGGACGGATAATTGTCGGATGTTCATATTCTTTCTCCTCATAGATGTATTGGTATGCGTTTGACCTAGAAGTCAGTTTCACTCTATTTTCTCAATAGTTGATATAGCAGCGTTATGTAAGAACTTGTGAGCCTCCGTTCTTCTTAAGAGTACAAAAGAACATTTAAGAAAAAAAGTCGTCTTCCGTACAGAGTACCGGAAAACGACTTTCTTTCGTTAGATTAAGATCATGATCGTTTAATTAGACGGGAGGAGCTTTACGACATGCAAGGTAGATTTTTTCCGGTTCGTGATGGAGTAAGTGAGTTTCCCATCTTGCAGTAGAGGAAGAGATACCAACTCTTCAAAGTTAGTCAGAGGAGCGACGGTCTTCGCTTTTAAGTCCGCATACATCAACTGATGGATGCCTTCGCGGAAGACGACTTGTGTATTTGAGAGGAACTGAATGCCGTCGATCGTCGTCTGGGCGCTAGAAGCAGAATAGTTCAGCGTCTGTTCGTTCAATCCGATGGGTTGGAATATGGAGTCGCCTTCTGTTCCAAGAGCGAGATAGGTGCCACTACGACTGAAATCAATTAATCCGGATATCTCTTTTTTATAGGAACCATCCATAGTCTCAAGCACACGGATATTCTGTCCGTTTTTATAGTGAGACGTGTATAAGGTCACGCCGTCATCGCTATCGCGGTGCTCGTACGTGAATAGTCCGTCTCGTGTTTTTCCTGTTGTTAAGATGAAAGATTGGAGTGGCGTGATCTTCCCGGTTTTTAAGGAATACGTCTTGATCGTGGAGACCGTTTTTTGTGCAGTCGCCTCTTGCGTGATCCAGGACGCACGAGTTGACGTGACATCGATTCTCGGAGGGGATGTATCGAAGCGACTTTCGCCTGTATCAAGTGTTTTCACTTGATTCGTCGTGATATTTAGTTGACGAATCGACCATTTCATTCCGGTTTTTGTCGGCTGTTCCGTTTCGACCCATAGTAAAAACGCACCTGTACCCGTCATCATCGGGATTGCATGCTTCGTCGCATGAACGATTTTGTTATGCTGTCGTTTCGTATCGTATGTATAGATGACACTCTTGTTTTCTTGTAGGTCAAAGTAGAAGATCTGGTTTTGGTAGAAATACTGTGGATCGATCGAGACACGGTGTTTGCTCAGTAATGAAGAAAGGTCGTACGTTTTCGTTTGACCTAACGTGACGCGCTCCGTTTGCTTTTCTAATTCGATTGCTTGTTGGTTATTGGAGTCGGTCGTTGCTTTCTTCAAGGAAGTGTTTACTTGTTCAGGTGACGCGATATTTTTTTGTGCTACACGCGGTGTCGCTTGTTCTTCCATCATGGTACAACCCGCTGTCGTCCAAACGATGGTCGAGAGGAAAAAGACGGATGCGAATCGATGTAATTTCATATCGGATAGCTCCTTCGAAGATTTTCGGAAATGTAGTTCATTGCTGTACCTCATGTGAAGAAGGACTCGACCGACGGGTGTAAAGAAATACGAGATACCACCACTTTAATGTGTAAGCAAATAAGAAGATACACATCCATGCCCACGGTCGCAGTGTCGTCAATCCTTCGTAAAAATGTCTGAATTCTGTAATGTCAAGACGGTACAAAGAGGTCCAAATGAATAGTGCATACGGGAAAAGCATCGCTACCACCGCTCGGATCGACGCTTTTCTCAAGGCTGGATGCTTGATCGCGACGAAGATTGCACTGATAAGCGTGATGAAAAAGAATGCGTAGGAAAGTACCCACACCCACATGTCATTGATTGGCCCCATATGTATTTTCCTCCTCAGTTAATCATGGATGCGTCTAGACGATCTTCTAAAAATGACATCAATCAGTAAGCCGATCAAGAACCAACTGATCAAGGTCAGGATGTAGATCAGAAAAAGTGGGACATGGAAGGAATCTAGCCATGTTCCAAGAAAGGATCGTGATTCAAGAAGTCAGAAAACAGGGCTCGTCAGAAACAACAAGATATTTTGTCGTCGTAGCCAAAGACATTGAACAGACAACAAGTGAGAGCAAGGGTAGCCAGAGTCGAAAACCTTTACGCATTATTATTCATCTCCTGTTTGAGTGAGGTTGGTTTTATCGGACCTGAATCAAAAAGGCAGATAGACCGTCACCATGTTCGTTCCATCCGGCAACGACCTCATAGGTATATGTGCCTTGAGCAGACGGTGCGATAAGAATGTTGTTTTTTAATGACACCTGTTCACTTTTCGTTTTCGAATCCCAGCGTACGACGTGAAGCGTATCGGGTTTACGATCGAACGAGAGGTGAATTTTGTCAGAGGGTGAGATGATGACGGGTTTACTTTTTTCAGTCATGTGTAAAGCATCCGCATAGATCATGTCCGCACATTGAGCACTGAACAAACTGGACCAGCAATAAGAACCTTGGACAGTTGGGATCGCTTTACCGTTTACTTCGACGTTTGGATCATAGGGTTCAATTCGAAACGGTTCAAAATAGATGAAAAAAGCAATCATAGCGATTAAACAACTAATCAAGATGTATTTCAGAATAGGAGCACCTCCTTAGAATCAGTATCGTAGAGTGGATCAGTCGGTTGTATCTAGCATATTTTTCCACAAGAAACAATTGAATTCCTTCTACTGGTGGATGGAGTTTCGGGATAGTCTGATATTATTGACTCATCCTTTAAATTAAAAGAAGGACAGTGGTTCATGAGCGAATTCGCTGAACCTCTGTCCTTTTGATGGTCGACTATACAAACTGATTTGATTTAACCAATCTTGTCCGCCGTATCCGGTATGGCGTTTCTTCGTTGACGCGATACACCGATTCCTAAAGCAATAGCAGCTCCAAGACAACTCGATAAGCAGCCGAAGAGTAAATACAGAGAGGGTGTGGATTCGCCGATCATGACGGATGCGATTCCGCCGATGACGGGGAAGAGCGCGACCATATAGCCGCTCTTCGCACCACCAACTCGTTCGACGAGTTTCAGGCAAAACAGCCATGCGAGAAAAGATGCGATCACGGTTAAATAGAGTAAAGCAGAAAGATAGGTGAAGGTTGTCGGGAGCGTGAGCGGTGTTCCTTGGTACCAGACGATGGCGCTCATCAATAGACTCGCGACAGTGAATCCGATTGCATTGGCCTGAACGGGATTAATCCGTTGCTTGGCATTACGCGCCGAACTGGCATCACCCACTGACGTTAGTAGCGTGCCGACCAAGGCGATCGAGACACCTTTCAAATCGGTCAGTCCATGGATGCTATTTAGACTCGGAACAATCAGGACACCAACGCCGATGATACCAAAACATCCGCCGACCCAGACACGCGCATGGAGTGTCTCTTTTAAGAACAAGCGCAGGGCGATCGGTGTCAGAATGACTTTAAGTGAGAAAATCAACGTCACGATCGCAGCAGAGCTTAATATCGTCGCGTAATAGAGACATAAGTAACTAAGTGCAAAGTTGCAGACACCAAACACGATGATGATCTTGTCAAACAAAACGCCATCGTACAATAATGCATCAGGAATCATTTCAATGATTTGAAAACCGGCTTTCTTATAAGCTGCAATTGCTCGTTCATTGTGCGAAAACACTTCGAGTTCAAGTTGACCCAGCTGAAGTTCTTCGAAACAAAATCGAAAGATACACGCGATTGCCTCTGTCCCGTATCCTTGACCGGTCCAGGGGAGGGCACGCAGTGAAATCCGAAAGCCAGCGATTCCTGAATCCAAATCGATATCAAGAATCGAACACTCGCCAATCATCTCATCCGACGTCAGGCAAATTGCAAAATCATGACGCGTCGCATCAGCTTGAATCGAAAGAATGTGCTGTTCAATCTGTTCAATCGAAAACGTTGCTGTCGTACTAGTCAAATAACGTAATGTCTCATCCTGGGTTTGTTCGAATAAGACGTGTGCATCGGTCACGTCAAGCGGACGGAGGAAAATTCGTTTTGCGGTCAGGTTCATGAATACCTTCCTTTCTCATGACGAAAGCTTGATCGTTTCGTCTGTTTCCGTCGTAAAATGATGACGCTTCGTTCGATCCTGGACGATCCAAACGATCCATCCACCGATGAACAGGAAGCTGACTGCAGCGACGGTATACGTCAAGCGGATCGAGGTCTCGGCATATAGACCGATCAAGGCAGTCAGTAGAATGACACCAGTCGATTGTACGACGTGGATGCTACTGAGGAACCGTCCCATCAATTCGACGGGGATATGTGTTTGAGCAAACGTCATGAAGCCCGTGTTTGCGAATGCAAGGGCAAAACTTAGCAAGAAAAAGCCGATTGCTGCCGTCAGGAATGACGTCGCCGAGGCAAAGATCAAGTAACCGACGGGCGTCATCAGTGCCCCGAACTGGATCAAGAACCGGAGCGACAAGCGATGCGTGAAGATCTCATTGACCGCGGAACCACAGATGATGCCGATTCCGGCGATACTGACGAGGAAACCATACGTACTCTCATCCATCTGCAAAACGATCGTCGCAAACGAGGCTTCAAGCGAATCGAGACCGCTCATCAGGACGATCATCAGCGCATAGAAGGCATAGACGAACGTGATATAGCGCCGCGTTCGTGCAAACTGAAAGGTTTCTTTCCAGTCCTTAAGAATCACTCGGAGTGAGAAGGGGACTGCTGTAGTCGCCGCCAAGCGGACGTCAGGCAAGACGGACAATAAAGTAGCAGAACTCAACAGTGCTCCCGCGTTCAATACGATTGCTGTTTCTGGGGAACCGACCAAAAATAAGAACCCGGCAATTGAAGGTCCGAGAATGAAACCGGCCGACTGAATGAAATTCTTTAATGCATTGAACCGTTGGCGACTCGTCTCCGGCACGAGCTTCGTCATGTAGATCAATGAGGATGTCTCAAACAGTGTGTTGCCGATGTTCAGGATGAAGACGAGCGCATAGAGAACATACAATGAATCGATCAATGTCAGTGAAAAGACGAGCGCGGCGCGCCCGACGTCAAGCATGACGAGCAAGCGACGTTGATTGATTCGATCGACGACACTGCCGGACCAAAGACTCGTCAACAGCGCGGAGATCGGTAACAGGATATAGAGAACGGAGACGGCGAACGCCGATCCCGTTCGTTCGAGGACGATTAAATTCAAGGCGATGAAGTAGACCCAAGCGCCAATGTTCGAGACACCGACACCAAGTAACAGCAATCCAGGGTATTTCCAATTCGACATATGACACACTCCTTTTTTTATTGTGTTTTAAGCCAATAAAAAAATCCCACCTCCAAGACGTTGGTCTTGGGGACGAGACTGTGCGTGTCGTGGTGCCACCCCTGTTCGCGAGACCGTCACCGGTACCGCCTTCATCGGTACGACCGCTTTTAAACGGCAAATACCTGAGCTCGATAACGGGAGCACCCGTCACGATATCCCCGATTCGGTTCCATCGTGCTGCTCAGAGGCTTGGTTCGGTCAATGACTTTTGCTCCTTCCCACCAATCGGAGCTCTCTAGGAAAAGTCGAAATGACGTACTGTTCTCTTCAATGCGTTTGATTCATATGATTTGTCTCATCCTAGCATATGCCAAATGATACCGTAAAGAATTTTTATCATTTTTTTACAATCGTTGAAAAAAGTACATAGGTATCAAAATTTGAAAAATGATAAAAGTGGTAAAATATGTAACATGCTATATGTTACATTGTCTTAGTTATGTGTTCACTTTCAAGAAAGGTATATGAAAGGTGGGAAAAAAGTGAAACGTTTGATTTTTTTTCATATCTCCACTCCTGGTTCTTAGCGGAGCTGTCTTTTTTACGACGTTCCATCCGATCGAGCAAACAATCTATTTCTTAATCTTATTTTTACTGACCTGTCTGTCAGCGATGACAGTAGTGGAGCGTCTTGTCAAACATCATGATGTGATCCGGCGACTGAACACGATCCATCCACTTATCGGGATTGTATTGGGTACCCTCATGCTTGCCGTATTCATTGGTAGTATCTTGTGGCTAGCACCTTCACTAACGCACACAAGTCCCATCGGTCTTCTCGTCTCGTTCCTCTTCATGTATGGCGGAATCTTAGTCCTCGGCTTCATCGTCAGTTGTTTCTTCGAAGGCATCACGCGACAAACGAAGGATCAATTGATTCGTCCGGTCTTTTTGTTCATCGGAACCGGTCATCTCATCTTGACTGTCCTCGGAATCTTGCAACTGTACCGTCAAACTGGATGATAGCAAACCCCTCTGACGCAATAAGACGACAGAGGGGTTATTGTGATTACTGAACGTTTAATAAGAATCCAAATTGTCCGTCTCCTTGTTTCCAGCGGGAGTTTAGTTCATAAGCATAGATACCAGGCTTTGTTGGAGCATTGAACTGGTCATTGTTCAAAGTGACGCGAGACTCTTGTTTTTGATCGTCCCATTGTATCAGTTTCACGCTTTTAAGATCACCTGATAATTCGACACGGATGGGGGCTCCGGCAGAGACGGTAACTGGCGTTTTTTCCTTTGCTAGATCAAGACCGTCACGGTACGTCTTATCGACACATTGACTGCGAAGTAAGCTATCCCAACAATAAGAGCCTTGGACGGTCGGGACATCCTTTCCGTTTGCCTCGACGTCAGGGTTTGGCGGCGCACCACGGAACGGTTCGAAGACGATGATGCAGACGACTAGAATAAGAAGAACGGCTAACACTAAGATACGTTTCATGAGACACCTCCATTTGTTTTTATTTATTTTATCAAAATAAAACAAAGCAAGCGGAGGTGTCTTTCAAAAGAAAGGCTATTCCTTTCTTAAATTTCTAGAATCCGTTGCTGACGGATGGGTGCTTGATCCAGCGGTAATGTTGCGACGTACAACTGAATGTTTGTTAGTGGAACCTCCGGGAGAAAATCAAGGACATCATCATGGTGAAGCCCACGTATGATCGCAGCGGCCGTCGTACCGCGCGCATGCCAGTGGAATCGTCCGCTCTGGAACCGTTGCGTCATTACAAGAAGCGATGAGGCAGGAAATTCAAATCCATATTCGGACTGTTCCACGGTTAAAGCCATCACATCTGCCAGAATACGCTCGAATCTTGTCGCAAACAGATGAATGTACACGACTTGAGTTAACGTCAAAAGAAGATATTCCGAATTTACTCATCTCGCTTGCAAAACAAGATGTCAAAGTGTACGAGGCGTAAATCGCACGCCAATCGTTAGAAGAGATTTTCTTAGCGGTCTGACCAATCAGCAACGGATTGTGTCTCCGGAAGCTCTTCGAGTAAGAGACGACCTCCGTCATTCCATTGACCGTACATCTGATTCAGTTTCGTTTTTTCAATCAACGTTTGCAGACGTTTTTCATAGAGAGCGGGATCCTTACGTACACTTTGAATCGTATCAATCCGGATGCGTCGATAGAGCTCCGGGAAGTCATTAAACTGTTCATGAACGACCGGGTCTTCTTGTAGACGCGTCTTTATTACGTCATCAATAACGAACGCATCAGGTCGCATATCCGGGAGAACCTGTCGTCCGGACGGTTGCATCAAACCGAGCCGTTCTAAGCGACGGACCCGTTCCTTATTTAGTTCGGTCCAGTTACTGTTCTTTCGACGCGGGGTGAACCGTTGCGCCAGTTCACCGTCCGCTGTCTTCTTCACAATTCCATCAATCCAGCCGAAACAAAGTGCCTCCTCGACGGCATCAAGATAGAGTAAACCTTCTCTTGTCTGTTTTCGACTGAGGATTATCCAACAAAACGACTTATGTTCCGCGTGTTCTGATAACCACTGTCTAAAGTCCTCGCGATTAGTGAACCGTAAGACGTCCGTGATCTCCATGCTCGTTCCTCCTGTTCATATCGAAATCCCCCTTCGCGTTACACAAGGGGGATTTCACTTTTTTATCGTAACGGGTCATGATGAAAGACACAATTCCGACCACTCTTTTTCGCTTGATAGAGGGCAGCGTCTGCCTGCTGGATTGTCTGTAGAAAATTGTAGATCTCAGACGGTTGATGGGTTTGGCGAGACGCACCAATCGATAACGTTACTTGTAGCGGTTCCGTCGCTGATAACTCATACGTTCGCGTGGCACTGGCTTCACAAATTTGTTCCGCGATTCGACGCGTCTCAGGCAATGAATATTCCGGTAACAGCATCATGAATTCTTCACCGCCGAATCGCCCGAGCACACAAGAAGGGGGACAATAGGACGTAAGCAAGGCACTGATTTGTCGTAAGATATGATCCCCTCGATCATGACCGTATGTATCATTGACCTGTTTGAAATGATCGACATCGATGATCATGATTGAAAAGTTCATCTGTTGTGATTTATATCGTTGGACCGTCTCTTCTAAATGGCGCCTATTATCAAGTCCCGTCAACATATCCGTCAAGGCGAGACGCCGATGCATCCGGACTTGATGGAAGTGCCAGCGGACTTGATGCAGAATACTGTGTAGCAGGAGACCGGCACAGCCGTTTCCGACGAGAAATACCGTCATCGCCGTCACGTCATTCGGACGAACATGTTGAACGAATGGTAAACAAAGAATGAGTGCGATTGAAAAAATGATCGGAAACGAGATAAAGCGATCCGGTGCTTCATTTTGTAAGTATAAGACAACGATGCTGACGATTAGATACGTACCGACAAGCCAAAATGCATGATTGGAATGAAAAACAAACGTTTGAAGGGAAGCGAAGACGAGCGTCGTAATGAAGCCGCTACTGATGCCTCCATAGATGAAGGCGATGACGATTAAAGTAATCGACAAATCGAAACGAAATCCCTCATAGGTGATGGCATTGTGAATGACCCAGTAGCCGGCACCGGTTGCAAGAATGAGCACTAACAGATTTTTTTTCAGCCAACTGTCGAGCGTATTTCGGAATTGAAACCGCTTAAAAAAGAATAGAGAGATGAGCACGAAGAAAAAGCTTAAAGCGACGTTGAGGATGAGATGATTCAATGTATTCCACATGTTCGTGTTCCTCTCGAATGGTTTCTGAAAGATAATTACAATAAAATGATTTACTTAGTAAATATTTATTCTATACATCCAAAGATACCCTAAAGGTGTATTAAAGTATCGTAATTACCTTATCTTTAAAAAAAGATAACAGGTTCTCCTCTAAATCAATAATACTCTGAGATTTTCTCGCGTGAAGACTCGATTAGATAATCAAGTGAGACGAAATTATGAATGAATGCAAACGAGCCAATTTCCTTGATGGATACCCCTAATCTCTCTGCATCTTGATTGCGGACATCTTCATTCGAGTGCAGAATTTCAAAACCTGCTGCTTGCATTCTCTCCCCGTCGAATTCGAGGGTGACGATATCTCCATCTTGCCACTCACTCTTCAATTGATGAAAGTGCATTTGGTACGCTTCGCTTGGAGGATCGACTTCAAATGCGATCAAGCCTTTTGGTGCGTCGACTTGGAATGCCGGCGATAATCCTCCGCGTGTCACGATGGATTTCATATGATGCCGATGTGTCATATGACGTAATATCATGGTCAGACCACTCCTTTTCATCTATTATTACGCGATGGCGTCAGAATATCGAGAAAAATTTTAAAAAGAAATTGATTCAAAAAATGAAATTGAAAGATAATTGAAATCGGATAACACATTTCCTTGATTCCTGAAAAAGGAAATCTTGAATATCTCTTTTTTGTATAATGAGTGTAATCATATTGATCACGAACATTTTTTAAAGGAGGGAACGATTGGATGAGAATCGTGAAGATAGATCGATTGATAGTAGCATTGAGCATCTTTAGTGGAATTCTCGTCTCCTTGGGTCGCTCGACGCAAGTATATCCACAACAAATCAGCGGTAATGGGAATCTAGGGTTTCTTCCGCTTCTGTTACTTTTTCCGATTGGGATCGTTCTGATGTTGAAATGGATAAGAGAAGCGCAGTTACGTTTTTTATCCTTGATTGGTCTATCCACCAGCACGACAATCTATCTTGTGTGTGGCATCCTTTATCAAATCGAACAGTTCAGCCAGTATCAAGTGTTGGTCAAACAACAAGTCATTGCAGATCGTGGAACGATTGATGGGGACTATTTAACGAGTATTACATCGATGCCTTCGCCCTATATGAACAGTCAATACTTTAACGGAAATACCTTCTTGATTTACTGGGCAAGCATCTTATTAATGGCGAGCTTGATCGCATGGTGGACTCGAGAGGAGTGGCAAATGTCTGAGTCAGATTAAAAAATCGCGCGACATGATGTTACCAATGAACAACAAAAAGAGTCCTTCTCTCTCCTGTACCGTGCAGAAGAGAGANNAAGGACTTGCAAAGTTTTAGCGACTAGAAGCATTTAAAAATGATCGCTCTGCATCTTATGCAGCAATTGATCAAACGTTTCGTGGTCCTTTGATGTAAAGGCGCGGAAATAACGATCATCGATTTCCTCGATTTCAGGAGCGGACGTTTGGATCAACTTCGTTCCCTGTTCTGTCAACAAAACCCGCTTTTCTCGATTGATCCGTTTCCGGATGACGAGATGTTCAGCAAGTAATTTCTTGACCGTTTGTGAAATGGCGCCACTTGAGAGTTCAAGCGTTCGTTCAAGTGATTTTTGCGTCGCACTTTCTTGGTGATACAAGGTCATCAATAAATCGAATTGGGACTTTGAGAGCCCTTTTGGTTTCAACACATCGTTGACTTCTTTCGTATAACGGCCATGGAGTCGCTGAATGGCGTTCCAGTGCTGCATCGAGGATTCGAATGTGAAGGTCATATTTTTTCCTCCTCTTTCGTCACGCAGGGTTGAGCTTATCGAAGAAACGGATCAATTCTTCTTGTTGTCGAGCCGTCAAAGCGGCGAATTGTTCTTGATGAAACGTTCGTAGGCGGGCACCACTTCTTGTAGGATGGCTGTTCCTTTTTCCGTCAGCAGAAGATAGTTCGTCTTCCATTTCCGTTGACGCGTGATCAGTTGCCGGTCGAACAGTCGTTTGATTCCGTGTGAAATCGTGCCCTCGGTCACTTGGATCCGTTCGGCGATTTCCTTCTGACTCGTGCATGAGGTCGTGTGTAAGCAACGTAATACTTCCAGATTCGTATGGGAAAGATCCCAGTGTTTTAAGAAATCGTTGGCACGCTTGATTTGTTGATTATGATAGGCCGCAATTTTATGCCGGCATGCCATTGGATATGTCTCTGTAGTTGTTGTCCTGGAGAACTTCTTAAATATAGAATGTACTGCTGTTGAACTAGTTTCACCATACCATATTAAAAATATCTCGTGCTACTAGTTTGAGCGAAAAACCATCACTTTCCATTATTTCGATATACCTATAAAAAATCCTGATCGAATCAAATCCGATCAGGAAGTATACCGCTTGATAACGTGAGATACGAATCCTTCAATTGGAATCCATATTTCGTAAAGCACATCTCAGAGACGCGTCCTTGTAAGGTGATCGTCGCATAGTCGCCACGAATGACAAAAGACTTAAATTTTTTCACAATGTCTTGAATCAAAGCCTCGAGCAACAAACCACGTTCGCCAAGACCTTCTTCTCTGACATTGATTTCAATTAAAGAAAACGTACCATATTCTGTATTTTCCGTCTGTTTCGTACCTTCATAAAGAACGGTCAAATAGGATCGTTTCGAGACAAGCGATCGACTATTCGGTGGTTCAAGAATCGTAACGTAATAACTTAGTGAAGGGAGACGTAAGTTTCGAGTGACCTCAACAATCTGGCGTTGATTATTATATGCAAGCCCAACGATTTGTTCTTGTGGATGATTCGGCACTGTCAATCCTTCTTGCTTACAAACGGTTTGCCACTCGGCTTCTGGAATCCAGACAGCCTCTTCGGTTTTCGCTAAAGCTTTAAAGAACTTCACGTTAAACGGATGACCTCCTATATAAAATGACTAATCCCATCATGCCTGACGGATAGATGAAAAACGATTTACAATCTGACGACAAATTTGTCTTCTTTTGCTATAAGTATACCTTGAAATTTCATTTTGAAACAGACTACATCTCGATGAATCTACTGTCTATACTGAATGTATCAAGGCAGGAGGCGAGTATATGAAAACAGTCGAAGGTCCATTTTTCCATGGCACGAAAGCGACACTTCAAATCGGTGACGAATTAAAGCCGGGACATGCATCGAATTTTCGAGACCATCCGCTTCAACATATCTATTTCACAGCAACGCTCGATGCAGCGAAGTGGGGCGCGGAGCTCTCACAATCTGACGCTCCAGAGCACATCTACCTCGTCGAGCCGCTCGGAGCGTATGAAGATGATCCGAATTTGACGAACAAACGATTTCCAGGAAATCCGACCAGGTCGTATCGTTCGACTGAACCTGTGAAGATCATCGCTGAACTCGGAACGTGGGAACGGCATGCGGACGAAGAGATTGAGACGATGAAAGCATCGCTTCAGCGGTTACGAGCAGAAGGGAAGGACACGATTATCGATTAACAAATCAATCTTACTCATTCCGTTTTTTGAAACTCGCTATTTCAATATCAACAGCTGATGATGAACTCTTTATTTAATCAACTAATATCATCATACAAGAGAAGGACATAATGGTACAATATGTAAAAAGGGGGTTATTCGATTGTCTCGCTACAAACAAGAAAAGAAACAAACACTCGATCATCTACGCGATGGTGTTGATCAAGGTCTTGGTAGCGCCGTACCTCGTGGACAAAACGACGGAATGCGCGGACTTGAGATGCTTGCAGTCGTCGTAATCCTTGGTGGAGGATATTTGCTATACCAATGGTTTTTCTAAAGTAAGAAGCATCATCCTTTCGAGGACGATGCTTCTTTTTGTTTGATTTCATTGACGATATCATCAAGCGTGACATGAGCCAGCACTTTCTCAAGGGCGGATTGTGCAAGCTCGAAGATTGGCGTGACCGTCGATTGGATGTTTCGTCCGACCGGGCAGTCTGGATTCGGTGCTGCATGGACGCCGAACAATTCCTTGTCCGGTACGACAGCGACAGCGTGATAAACGTCAAGCAGCGTGATGCTAGACAATGGACGGGCGAGCCGCGCACCGGCAACACCCGGACGAACTTCAATCAAATCGGCTTTTTTGAGCATGCTCATGATTTTACGGATGACAACCGGATTCGTATTGACGCTGCCGGCAATCAAGTCGGATGTCATTTTCTCGTCGGTCGCAATCAACGAGAGAATGTGGATACCGACGGAAAAACGTGTACTGATGGCCAACGGATGACCCCTCCTTCTTAAAAACAGTGTTCTCTTATTATACGTCGTATTATTCATTTGGCAAGAAACGGGGAATAGAGACAGTAATGTTGACAAACACTTCAATTGTAACTATATTGGTTACATGTAATCAAAGTAGTTACATATCAAAAGGAGGAATCATCATGAACATTGGAGTTATCGGTGCAACAGGAAAAGCAGGGCAATTGATTCTACAAGAAGCAATCGAGCGCGGGCATGACGTCACAGCAATCGTCCGTAATGCGGCAAAAGTGACGGCTAACGTCACGATTCTCGAGCGCGATGTCCTCGCTCTGACGAAAGACGACTTGAACGAGTTTGACGCAATCGTCAATGCGTTTAACGCAGCACCCGGTGAGGAGACGAAACATATCGAAGTCGGGCGTCACTTGATCAATCTGTTAGCAGGTAGTAAGACGCGCCTATTCGTCGTCGGTGGAGCAGGAAGCCTATTCGTTGACGAGAGTCATTCGACACGCGTCATGGAAACACCGGATTTCCCGGAAGCGTATTATCCGACAGCCTCGAACATGGGGAAAAATCTGATCGAACTACAAGGACAGCAAGACGTGACGTGGACGTATCTCAGCCCCGCTGGATTCTTTGATCTGAGCGGTCAACGAACAGGAACGTATTCGGTCGGCGGTGAGCAGATGATTCTAAATGCAAAAGGGGAGAGCTACATCAGTTACGCGGATTACGCTATTGCTGTAGTGGATGAGCTTGAAAACGGACAACACCTCAACGAACGGTTTTCCGTCGTTGGTGAACAAGGATGATGATGTCAGACCGACTCGTGGAGTCGGTCTTTTATGATGGGCGGAGTACGAGATACAGCGGAGGACGGATGGCGAAGTGGCGCGGTTTGCTTAAAATGAGAAGAGAAACGACAAAAGGAGCATACATCATGATGCGACGATGTTTTAGTATCATCAGTCTGTTAGCTGTCTTGATCGTCTGTACGACGTCGACGCAACCGTCTCGGTTCGAACGTTCGGAACCAGTCGCGACGATTGAGGATCATTACGCAGGACAAATCAATTGGCCGAGTGACACCGATCCGTTGCTAGAGCTTCATGCCAAACCGTGATCTACATATGACCGATCAAAACCCGTCTCCTTAAAGAAGACGGGCTTTTTGGTGACGTTAAATGACAGTCATTGCGCTCAAGAAGACGAAGAAGAACGTGATGCCGCTCGTCAAAATCAAAAAGGGGAGGACGATCAGTAATTCGAGATGCATACGAACGCCGTGGTAAAGCAGAAAGAACAAAGTCAAACAGGCGGTCGTGATCGTCAACGCAAGAGAAGTCATCAAGAGATGAAGAGGTTCGACGAACGGAACGAGAGACGATCCTGTGATCGTATCGAAAGCTAAACCGAAGGACAAAAAAATGAGTAAATACAGAAGCGATTTTTGACGAAACATGCGGCATGTCTCCTTTTACTAAACGATACATTTAGTATAAAGCGTAGGTCATCTTGTTTTATCTAACAAAAATGTAAGAAAGTGGCTGATTTCAAACAGCTGAACCTTTCTTGTATAACAATGTCAAACGCGTCATCAAAAAGTAGAGGAAAGCGGCGCTACTCGCGATTGCCTGAAAATAGATCGGTTGAAACAGACCTTTGAATACAAGTAACAGTACGCCACCGAGTAATAAAGCGATGCCTTGATTCAGGAGGAGGTGTGTTATCCAAGGTAGTGGACGTGAGCGAAATCGGAAGTAACGAATCGCGTCAGTCAGGATGCCACCAATCGTGATGACGATCACAAACGACAGCAATGTCTCGAAGACACCTGGATAATAGCCGACGTCCGGATCGGGCATGAGACGTGGTGATGACGGAAGGTGTTGATAAACCATCAGAAAAATCCAATTACTCATCAGAAGTCGAAATGACAGACGGATCATGGTAATCCTCCTTTCCAGTCTTCATGAGGATGAATAGACGGGTGATCATTACATATAAAAAGGTAGCGACTACGTTTCCGATGAAAAATAGCGCGGGAAGTGAACTGAACAAGATGAACGCACCGGCAAACACGAAGACCGTACCTTGATGAACGAGGAGATGCCTCATCCACGGTAGCGAACGTTTCGTGAAGCGGACAGCTAACAGAGCGTCAGCAATCACGATACCGCTGAAGAATAATAGCATGACAGCATCCAACTGTTCATTGACGAGCTGCACCGCGTAAGACAAAAACGGAACCATCATCGTCATCGAGCCAAACAATTGGAGAAACAGAAAAAAGCTGAAGACGGTCCGACCGAGCCACCCGAACAGATAGTGGAGGAATGATGGATACTTTCGCGCCGACTCGGAGACGATGAAATAGATCAACGCTACACCAGAATAGAATAAGATGAGAACGAGCGAAAACGAATTCGATTGCATGAGCAGATAGAGGACAATGCTTGCGAAATGGCGGGACCGGCAAACAATAGACCAATCATAAAGAAGTCAGTGAAGGAAGTGCCGTATATTGTTGGATCACCCCTCTCAAGCCTAGCAATGAGTGCATACAAGAATGCGAACAATATCGCGGTAATAAAACTATTCTTTACGATAGATAACAGAAGGTAAGCCCTTTCCGACTGACGTTTAAAATAGTTTATACCAATACAATGTCAGATCGATATGTGGATTGGCGAATTGTTTTAAACTATCGGCACCGCCGAGCTCGAAGCCTTCTCGCTCGTAAAAACGGCAAGCAATCAGGTTATCGTCCTGTGCTTCGAGTGACAGACCACTCAACTCGCGTTGTTGTGCCCATTTCGTCGCAGCAACAAGCAATTGGTGTCCGACGCCAAGTTTACGAAATGCTTGTTTGACCGCGATGTTTTCGATATAGGCGAAACGGTTCCAGTCACGAACAAGGCGAATGTGACCGATACAAGAAGTGCCGGAAAAGGCGAGGAGGACGATTCGATTCTCGTTTTCGATATATGTCGTCCAATCGAGTCGATCGTCAGGGAAACGGGTTTCAGTAGCGGTTTCATAGAGTTCTTCCGTATAGGACCATGTGGTACCAGAAAACTGCGGAACGATGCGTCCGATAATTGGGAATGGATCGTTGGCATGGTTGACGAATGGAATGCTCTCGAACGATAGCGGTTGAATCGTTAGCTTTTCAGTCTCTTTCATTGTCATCCTCCTTCTGTCTATAGAGATCTACTTCACTCTATTCATCATCTCCTACAGACTGAGAATTGTCACGAGGAGAGATGCGAGAACAGGTCAATTTTCGAATGAACCAGGTTTTAATTTTTCTAAAAAAGGAATTGCTTCAACAGGAACGAATACATAGTCTGAAGACGTTGAAACAGTACAGAAAGACAGCAGTAGAGGACGTGACAACATGAATATGGATACGGTCAATCAGTATCTCGATGCCTATGGATACGGCGTTATTTTCATTTTTTTATTTTTTGGCATCGTCGGGATTCCAGCACCGGAAGAGTCCTTACTCGTCCTGATCGGCATCTTAAGTGGTCAAAACGAAGAACGTTTAATCTATTCGATCTTGACCGCGTATGCTGGGACGTTCGTCGGTATGCTGACGGCATATGGAGCAGGTCGCTTCTTCGGACCGACTGTCCTACGATACGGTCGATTCATCGGATTGACGAAGGAACGTTGGGAGCGGGTGTCAAACGGCTACATGGAACGAATCAATCGAACGATAATCGGCGGTCTTTATATTCCGGGGGTGCGACAGATCAATCCATATTTTGCAGGCATGAAGCGGATTTCTTTCGGTCGGTACTTTTTTGTGTCAGCAATCGGTTCCGCGCTGTGGGTCGTACCCTTTGTCTTACTCGGTCATTTTGCAGGAAAGACATTTCATATCAAGCCGGAAGTCGTACCGTATTTCGGACTTGCTTTACTCGTATTGTTCCTGCTCGGAGTGCTCGTGAAATGGCTCAAGCGGAAGCGACTTGAGAAACGCGTCGTTTCAGGGAAAAACGAAGCGGGAAAAGAAGACTAAACGTTACTTCTTTTTTTGAAGGAACGTCGGAACAGTTTGAAGGAGTGGACGAACGATGCAAAAAATAGTGATCTTTCCTTTTTTAAGGATGCGATCCGGTCATCATCTGGTTGCCGAAGCGATCGCCGAACGACTGCAAGGTCCAGGGGTTGAAGTCAAGGAAGTAGAATTGCTCAGTACGATCAGCCCGTTTGCGGAATGGGTGACATCGAAGTTTTACCTGAACTGGATCCGACACTTCTCAAACGGCTACAGCCGTTTTTATCACCAGCATATTGCCGGACGTTCGAGCAATGCGCGGTCGACAGGGTGGACATCGCATTATTTCCAACAACAGATGTTACGGATCATCCGGACGGAACAACCGGACGTCATCATCTGTACACATGCGTTTCCTTCCTATCTCTTGAATCAATTAAAGGAACGAAACCTTTGTGACGTACCGGTCATCAATGCCTATACGGATTTATTCGTCAGCCGCGTCTGGGGAAAGACGCATATCGAGTATCATCTGTTGCCGAATCGTGAGGCAAGGCAAGAATTGCACGAGCATCATGCTGTACCCATTGAGCGCTTGTTCGTGACAGGTATCCCCGTCCATCCAGCAATCGCTGGCGGTTCCATTTTTCGCTCGACGCAGTCACGCAAACAAATTCTTGTCGCAGGCGGAAACGGTGGACTAGGTCAACTCGAGACCTTACTGACGCAGATCGAACAGTGTCCAGAAGCAGATTTCCATGTCTTATGTGGGAAGAACCAAAAATTGTATAAACGACTAGCTTCGCGACGTCATCCACATATCCATCCGCTCACCTATATCGATTCACGGGATGAGATGAATCAGTTGTATGAACGAATGGATGCGATCGTCACGAAACCGGGTGGCGTGACGGTCAGTGAAGCATTCGAAAAACGTGTACCGTTGTTCATTCAGCACGTCCTACCGGGACAAGAAGAGATCAATCGTACGTATTTGATGGAGAAAGGACTTGCGTTCGCATTTCATCAAACGGATAAACTTGCGGACGTCATCCGTCGGACGCTTGAGAACCCAGACGTCATGCATGCTTGGCAACAAGCAGTCACAGTGTATCAAAATGATCGCGTCATGGCCGATCAGCGGTTCTTCGCGGCACGGATTGCGGGTTGCTTGCAAGACCGTCGCCGAAAAGTAAATGAATAAAAGGGAGTTAGTTTCTATGCGTTCACGTCTTATCACAGCAGGAATTCTCGCGACAATCGCTTATACGGTCGTCCCGTACGTGGCGTCACGCGTCTTTGGGTGGCGCGTGACAAAATCACTGAACTCACGATACGTCTCCTTGACGTTCGATGATGGTCCAGATCCCGTCTATACGGCAGAACTGCTTGATCTCTTAAAACAAGAAGGCATTCAGGCGACGTTTTTTGTCGTTGGTCATAAAGCAGAAGCACATCCGGACCTCATTCGCCGGATACACGACGAGGGGCATCAACTCGGTATCCACAATTACGTCCATCGACCGAACTGGTCGATGCGACCGTCGACGGTCCGGGCAGGAATCGAGCGGACGGCTATGATCATTGAACGGATCACCGGTGAACGTCCGACGGTCTATCGTCCACCGTGGGGTGCACTCAATGCCGGAGATGTCCTCTGTCCAACCGCTTACAAGATGATTCTCTGGTCGAAGATGGCGGAAGACTGGAAGGTAGAAGGCGGGACAGTAAAAATCAAGAGGCTACTATCGAATGTGTCAGAAGGAGATATCATCTTGCTCCACGATAACGGGGATACGTTCGGCGCGGACCCACAAGCACCTGTGCAGACGATTGAAGCGCTTCGTGAACTCTTGCCGAACTGGAAAGCACGCGGCTTACAGTTTCGTCGCATTGATCAAACGTAAAAAAAGAGGAGCTATCCGGTGCAGGATAGCTCCTCTTTTGCATGGATTATGCTTCGCGTGACAAGTCCTCATCTTCTTGACTATGATGGAGAATCAAGCGCCGCACGACGAACGAGCGTAAGAATAGGATGAAGGTGATGACCGGAAGTAGTAACCACCAAGAGTGCGTCAAAAATAAGTCGTCGAACGTCGTGATCATGACGAAATGACGACCAATGTAAAGCCACATGAAAAAGGAACTGACGAATAGAATTGCTTCCGCCGTTGTCATGAACTCAAACTCATTTTTCATTGAACTACTCCTTGTGGATGGATTTGGTTTTTTTTACACTGTCCACCATATCACAAGACCGATACCAATGCCCCAACAACCTAATACGAACGCTAGACCATAACGTCGGAGCAATGGAAAGGAACGCGTTCCTTGTTGTTCAAGTCGTCGTTGTGCTTGTGTCAAGATCTCTTTAGGAATCGAACGGATGATGAAGTAGATACCGAGTGGAACGAGTAAGAGATCGTCGAGAAGGCCGATGACGGGCAAAAAATCTGGTATCAAGTCGATCGGACTGACAGTATAGGCGATCAAGGCGATGATTCCCCATTTGATATGACGAGGTAAACGAGGATGTTCGATTGCATAAGAGAGGACAGATAATTGTTGCTTCATCCGTTTAGCGATCTGTTTCATTCGCTCTAATTCATTCGCTCTAACATAGGCGAGTACTCCTTTCTTATGAGCGAACCGGTTCCCGTTCGTTTGTCGTGACGGCTGCCTCGCCATCCGTTTCATACAGAATGACACGATTTCGTCCTTGTTCCTTTGAGGCATATAATGCGTCGTCCGCAAGAATATTCATTCGTTGAATGGCGATATGTTTCCCGTGAGCGATCCCGACGGATGCCGTGATGGCAATCGACGGGGATCCGTCAAGCTGAAAGTGTGTGTTCGCGATCCGTTCTCGAATCCGGTTAGCGACTTTCATGACTTTTGGAGGCGTGAGATCATAGATGAGGACCATGAATTCCTCGCCGCCAATTCGAGCAGTGATATCATGCGGACGTGTCTCCTCCTGTAAGATCCGTGCGAACTGTTGCAAGACGAGATCACCGTTCGCATGACCGTACGTATCGTTGACATGCTTGAAATGATCGATATCGAGCGCGAGCACATTGTAGACGCGTCCTTCTGCTTCAAGCAATGCCGTCTGTTCGTCCCAGACACGCCGATTGTACAGTCCTGTCAAGTGATCGAGTTCTGCTGATTGTTTATAACGCTGGACCTGTTCGTTGAGCAACTGAAAGTCGATCGTCAAGAGACTCGATAACAGTCCAACTGCAAGTCCGATCGTCCACGTTGAAGCAAGTAAACGAAGAGCGGCGTCACTGAAGCCGAGATTGATCGAGACAGCGATCGAGATCATGAACAAGGACCAGACGTTCATGATCAGGTTTTGCAAGAGCGGTCGATGGAGTAACCGCTTATGAATGAAGTACATCCCGGTGCTGATGCCGAGGACTGCGAGAAAGGCGACGATTGATTGCGGGGTCCAGCCGAAGTAAAATCGAGAACAGCCGATGATCAGTGTCGCAATGATGAGAGGCGAACGAACGCCATAAAAAGCGAGCAGGACGAGCGGTAAATGACGTAAGTCCATCCGTAACGATTCGTTGACGGCAATTCCTTTGAACATCAATAGCACACCGAGTAGTCCGGTCGCAAGACCAACGATGAGGGACTTCATTCTGCTCGATGCGAGGCGTTGACTATAGATGATTTTAGCGATCAAATAAAAGCCGGTGAAGGCGATACAGGCATTCAATAACAACTCGGCAATGAACATGAGTTCCACATCCTTGAGTATGATACTTTCACGATAGCAGTTTGATAAGGGATGTCAACGAGAGAGACTCAAAATGTTAAAGATTCAGGAAAAGCCTTGCTCGATTGAAAGCATTTGGTAAAATAAGAAAGCTTCAGGAAAAGGGAGGGATGAAGTAAAAATAAAACGTCTTATGATTGAGGCACGGAAACTTGACGGACGTCCGCACTATTCGTGGGATGGATATGTCCTAACGCAGCCGCTTATACATACGACAACTATAGTCTCGAATTCTAGCCGTTTGACGGCTATTTAGATGCTTTCATCCCGACCGTCATGAATAGGAATGATGGAAAGGATACCCAATAAAAAAAACCGCGATATTACGCATTTAGTCTGTTCCCTTTTGTTTCAAGACGTTTGAGTCAGTCTATACGTTGACTCTCTTGATCCTATCATTAAAGCTAGGGGTCCACCTGTTTGTCACGTCTTAGTAGAGTAATTCGATATAGTTCATTGAAATATCCTGTAGTGAGAGTATCGTCGTCTACGTAACGTTATGGAAGTCGCTGAACGTTCGTTTGTGATCCAAGCGTACTTTAAACAATGAACAAACGGCTTGAGTCCGGTAAAGTACCGAATTCAAGCCGTGTTAAGGGACATTCGTTCATCTGTTAACGATTCATTCATGAAGTAACAATATGTTTCTTCATCATGTATTGCATGCAATTAAAAAAGGCACTGATGGCTAGTGGGATGATGACGATACTTATTCCTACAAGCACTAATCCAGGAGCATCGTCTAACTGACCTATATAAAAGAATACAGGGAGAATAGAAACCGCTAAAACAGCAATCACGAGGAATGCCTTTTTAATGCTATTCGACGATGAAGAAATACGAATAGCCGTGTCCTGCCTTTTTGTAAAGACGCTCAAAATGCGGAAACCGTGAAAAATAGAAGTCATTAGCGGTATAAGAGCAATATAAGCAACGATCAATACGACATATCCTGGTTTTTCAAAAATGATTGAACTCTTGATTCCGTTCAGCAATGTAGGGATTGCATAGCCCGCTAAACCCAGTAGACCAAGAGATAGTACAAATAGGCATGACTTTAGTAAAAAAACACTTAACTTCGGGGGATTCATGGTAGCAATCCTTCTTTCCATATGACTTTTCATTTAGTGATCTATGTAAAGTGTATGATGAGATACGAACTATTACGTTAGACTTTATACTGATTTTGTAACGATTAATATAAAGCTAACCGCATTACCGCGTTCTTTAGATATCAATATGTTTAAGTGTCATTGTGATAAAAAATAAAAAATGTAAAAGAGAAGTGAAGGGAGGTATGATGAATGAAAACGATTCGTTGTCATCGTGCATTTGGAGTCTATGGCTTATTAATGAAAGAGGATGCTTTACTCGTCATTGATAAAAATGGTGGACCGTATATCAATCGCTATGATTTACCAGGGGGTAGCCTAGAAGAAGGGGAGACGCTCGCTACGGCGATGCGTCGTGAGTTTACGGAAGAGACAGGGCTTGAGGTAGCACTCGAACGACAGATCGGCGTCGCTGACTTCAAGCTCCCGTGGGACTGGCGAGAGTTCGATGAAGTCCATCATATCGCCGTCTTTTATCTCGTTCGACAGACCGGTGGAACGCTTGGCATTCCCGAGCAATTCGTCGGACAAGACTCACTCGGTGCGCGTTGGGTCAAGGCGAGTGAAGTTTCAATCGACAATGCGTCACCGCTCGTACTTGAAGCATTCCGCTGGATTGAGGAACAACAACTCGATCTTGAGGCACGACACTTTTCGAATTGGGATGTCTTAAAATGAATCGAAGCGCTCTTCGCATGCGGAGAGCGCTTTTTCCTGTTCACTTGGCTAGCGCAGCGTCGAGTCGTCGTTTTTGATTCCGGTGATGCGCGAGATGGTACGAGACGAGGGCATACCACTCGGCAGCGTTCAACCAGCCCATCCCACCGTGTTGCGTCTTTTGATCAACAGGTGTCGACTGAGCACTCGTTGCGAGCGTTACGTGACGATCAATCAGCTGCAACCAACGTGTCCGTAATTGTTCAACCTGATCCGTCTCGTTCGGTGGGGCGTTCATCGCATCCGGTAACCGGATCGGTGTCGCCGGAAATGCACCGACAGCAAATAACTGTTCGCCGAACGGTGACTTCCCGGACGTGGTCACGGGTGCGAACCGGCACGACTCGACTTCATCCAAATACTCATGACTGACGACGATCAAATGATCGTACATTTGACTAATCGACCACGTGTCATGATCGAGATGATGAATCAACCCCTCCGGATGATAGCGATCAAGTTCTTGTAGATAATAGGTGAATAGTTCGTTCATCCTGTCACTCCTCTCAAAAAATATCTTCTTCACTCTTTTCGAACAATCCTCGATTTCTTCCTGTCATATTTCCTAGAAAGGAGGAATCACCATGCAAGCTCCATATCTTCCGGTTCCCCATACGCTCTTACGGAGCGGGACGGCATTCGCGTCCGTCCATGAAAAAATGATCTACCTGATCCTTGAAAGCTTCAGCGGTCAAGATGGTCAAGCGTTTCCGTCCTATCAGACGATTGCCGATGCTGTTCCGTGCAGTAAATCGACAGTCAAGTCGTGTATCCAGTCCTTGATCGCAAGTGGTCGGATCGAGAAAGTCGAACGGTTCACGAAACACGGAGGACAGACCTCGAATGCTTATCGTGTCCTGCCCCGTGTCGATACGCCATCCCCGGCGAGTCACGAGACGACTGCCCCCGAGACTTCTGCTGACTCCGAAGAAGAAGTCTTGAAGAAGACGTCTTTAAAAAAGGAACTGGTGCAACAGTATGAGTCGAATCTCGGAAAGGCGTCACCACGAATCGAACAAGAGTTGCTGTTGCTTGCGAACGAACATCCAATCGAGCGAATCCAGTACGCAATTGAAGAAGCGGGACGGGCGAACAGTCGTCATTTCGGTTACATTGAACAGGTCGTTAAGCGTCTTGCAACCGGATCCGCGACAGAACGTCCGAAACAAGTAACCAAACGTTCGAGAAGGAACAACTCATTATTTCAATTACCGAATTGGGTAGAACGTGAAAAAAAAGCACAACGCGCTTACGAAGCAAAACAACAGGAACGACAAGTCATTCCTGACGATGACGAGATTGCTGCTTTATTACATACATTGACTAGGGAGGGAGCCTGATGCAACTAGAAGAATTACTGCGACGCGCGAATCAAAAACTAACCGTTCCCGGCATGCATCCGTCGGTCGTCCGGATTGCCCGTGACGTGATTCAAGAGCTTTATCCGCATGGAATCAAACTCGGTATAGCCCAAAGTTTTCGGAGCATTGCGGAACAGAACGCGTTATACGCAAAAGGACGGACGACCCAAGGACCGATCGTGACGCAAGCCCGTGGTGGACAATCAAACCATAATTTTGGTGTTGCAATTGACGTGTTCCTTTACGAAGACGGTGCATTATTTCTTTCTCCACCGGACGCGCGACTTCGCCGAATCGTTGCGGCAATGAAACGGCGCGGAATGGACTGGGGAGGCGATTGGTCCCGTTTTCCCGATTATCCACATTTTGAATTGTACGATCATGTCAGTCTTGCGCGGCATCACGTGCCAAAACCAGGACACTATCTACGCGAACGAATTCAAGCACCGGAACTCGTCCGAGCGATTGAGAAGCGATTGGGTCTGATGGTGACAGGCATCTTTGATATACGTTTGACGCGAGCCATCCAAGCGTTCCAGCAGACATCTCGACTTGTGGTTGACGGGATTGTTGGACCGCAAACATGGCGTCGTCTCTTTCCGGTGTCGCCATGATTCGTTTTCAAGCATGGCTCCGCCTCATGATACCGCTCTATGTCTTTCTAGAGTTGTTCTTACCGACGCTCGGATTTACCGCTTTACCGGTGTCATCGAATGACGTCGAACGGTTCGTGACCGGTCTGGTTGGGGTAATCGGTTTGTTCGTCGCTTGGTGGAAGAATAACGACGTGACCGAGAGGGCATTAAGACGACGTCAGTCGCAAGAACAGCTGGAAAACACATCCTTAACCGATTGAGCGGTCGGGAAGCGTTTGGATTGTGTCAGCAACGGGCATTATTTCATACAAATGACTAATTGTTTGACTTCAAGATACTGATAGAAGAAATAGACTTTAGTCAAGTAGATAGAGAAAGAAAGGTCGGTCTTCTTGTGAAATGGTCAACGTTGCAACGGTATTTGTTTTTGGCACTCTGTGCGCTTTTATTTACAAGTGTTTGGAGCTATCAAGCTTTCCTAAAAATCGAACGAGAAAACGCCCGTATCTTAAAAGAAGCTATTCCAATCTCGACGGAAGCAGCAGAACTGTTTCCAGCGTTGTTGAATTTAGAACTCAGTGTCCGGAGNNGTTACATCCTTTCACCGAACAAAACGGATCTAGCACAGTATGAACGGACGATTAATCAGCTGGATCAAACGATCACGCGGCTGAACCGGCTCGATGCGAACCATCCCATCATGCGAAAACTCGTTCGGACGGAGGCAATTCCCCGTATCGAGACGGCGACGCAGTTTTACGACACGCAATTTGAACTCGTCAAGGACGGTGACAGAGCTTCAGCAGAGGCAAGACGATATCAAGGAATGCAGTTCATCGAAACGTTCCGACCGGTTGATGCCCGTTTGCGGACAGACGTCAACCGAATCATTGCGGAAGCAACACAACGTTCCGAGCAAGCATCGAGTGCTGCGAAATGGGTCATCGTTGTCGTCGCGAGCATCGCTGTTCTTGTTTTGATTGCCTTCATCCAGACGTTTCGAATGGAACGCAGCAAACAAGTCTTGATTCATCGTTCCTTGCATGATGCATTGACTGGCATCCCGAATCGGCGAGCGTTCGATGAACGATTGGAGAAGCTTCTCGAAGAAGCCAAACAAGGGCGGACACCGCTCTCCTTAATACTGATTGATGTCGATGCCTTCAAGTCCTACAATGACACGTATGGTCACTTAAAAGGGGATGAATGTTTGAAGGAAGTGGCTCGCGTCATAAAACGGCAGGCTCGGCATGGACAAGTCGCACGATACGGAGGAGAGGAGTTCACGGTTTTACTGACGCGTGGCATAGAAGAAACCCGTCATATCGCAGAACGGATTCGACAGGACATTCTTGATTTGAACATCACACACGAGCAGTACGAACCCCTTTGCCGGGTCAGCGTCAGTCTTGGCTTGACGTCACTTGTACCCGAAGCACAGACGACAGAGAAGGAAATCATCGACCAAGCCGATCAAGCACTGTATCGAGCGAAAGAGAACGGACGGAATCAGATTGGGGACTTGGCAGGGTGAATACGATAAAATCCCCCGCGTGAGTGTTTGCTTCTCACACGGGGGATTTTCATTGTAGGATGACGCAATACGATCGATCGGAAATGAGAGGCGCCGATATGACATAAACCGTCCTGACAGGTTCACCACCGACACGCGCATTAAGTTGTGTGAGCTGGGAACGAATCTTACGGCTTAAGCCATATCGTAATTCAGTACTGAGCTCATCAACATCTTCCTGTACGTGCAAGAGAAGTTGAAACGGTTCAAGCGAAAAGATTGAAAAATCACAGGAAATCCGTGGATCCTCGAATTTTTCATTCAATTCCTTCTTAATGTAATAGGCTTCTTGTGCACTAATCAACTTTTCTCACCTCACTCTCCTGGTAAATCAACTCTTTCTCTACTATAGTCTATATTACCCATTTTTCTGGTAACTAATCGTCTGATTTTGAAAAAAAGTCAATTCGATTTTTGAAATCATCCAAAATCTATTTTCAAGAAATCCTCTTAAACTCCGCAAAAAAAAACGCCAAGCTTCAATGAGCAGGGCGGAAGGAGAGAATAATTCAAGAAATCGAAGACTGGACATGGCATTTCTTTAAATATTGTTCCATAGCTTGGACGAAGAAGGTCAGTTGATGAGTGGAGATGACGGGTACCTTTCCGTACCGCACTTCAAAATAAAGCGGATCAACAGGTGATGGAAAAGCGATTCGGTCGAACCATTCCGTCACGGTCTCATGTGTCCTGCGCTGTAATGAAAACGGAAGTTGCTCATTAAAACGAACGAGTTGTTTTCGAATCGTGTCAGCAGGCAGGTCTTTTGTCTCATAAACGAAAATCGGGAAGCGTGGTGGAAGTACATGACCCGATGCATCAAGTCGCGGACGACGCAACCACTGGAGATAGTGCCATAAAAACCAGCTACAAAACAGGAGAACGAGACATAAGATGAGAAGATAAGGAGGTGTCGTCACCGAAGAGTCAAACCCGGTCCGGAACCAAGGAGTAGGAGGATCGGCTTCACTAATCGTGACAGTACTTCCGTCTCCGCCGTATGAGGTTCCTTCCTCGACTGCACTAAACATCGATGCTTTCGGACCACAGCGATCTATGCAGTATGTATTTGTTGCTGGATCGATTCGTCCAAGCAGTGATGTATAGAATGTCGGGACGAATTGTTGAATGGCAAGCAGTAGAAGACAGACGATTGAAATAAGAAGCAACAGGCGAGTGCGGAGCGTTTGCACAATAGGGACACCTCCTTTGACGAGTACGACTAACAGACGTTCGCTACACAGTATAGCAAAAGTGGAGATGGAATATTTTGATTTTTTCAAAAAATAGTCATTGATTGAGAAAGGAATGAATAGTATGGATTTACGATCGAGTTACCAAAAAGCGACAAAACGATTGGACGGACACGGAAGTCGAACCATCGGAATATTACAAGAAGCGTTGCAAATCGTTTCTGCCGATCAACCAAGCGATATGTATGGAAACGGCGAATTGATTAAAACGTTCGAACGTAAGATAGCAGACTTACTCGGGCACGACGATGCGATCTTTTTTCCGAGCGGTACGATGGCGCAACAAATTGCGTTACGGATCTGGTCTGATGAACGGAATAATCGTAAGGTCGCCTACCATCCCCTTTGTCACCTCGAGATTCATGAGCAGGATGGGTTGAAGGAATTACACGGGATTAAACCAGTACTAGTCGGAGAAGTCGATCGCTTAATGACGATAGACGACGTCAAAGCCTTGCCGGACGTCAGCTGCCTGTTACTCGAACTGCCACAACGCGAACTCGGCGGACTGCTTCCGTCGCGTGAGGAACTTGAAATCATTTGTGCATATGCACGGGAACAAGGAATCCGTCTGCACTTGGATGGGGCACGCCTACTTGAAATCTTACCGTACTATGAGGCATCGGCAAAAGAAATCGCAGAGTTATTTGACAGTGTCTATATCTCTTTTTATAAAGGTCTTGGCGGCGTCGCAGGAGCGATCTTAGCCGGACCGGAAGCATTTTGTCGCGAGGCTCGCATCTGGAAACGTCGCTATGGCGGTGATTTGATTAGTCTCTATCCGTATATTCTATCCGCGGATCATTATTATGAACAACGAAAAGACCGGATGGCGGAGNNACTATGTAGCCGCAAAAGCACTAGCGAGCAGCTTGAATGCGATACCAGGCATCTCGACTCGTCCCCTTGAGCCGGTCTCAAACATGTTTCATCTTTACTTTGAGGCAGATAAAGCAGTCGTCGAGGAAAAATTGATTGAAATCCAGTTGCACGGAAAAGTTGGTATCGCCGGCTATCTTGTCGAGAAAGAAAAAGGCTGCGCAACGGAAATCAATATCGGCGATAGTTTTCTTGCATTGACGACTGACGAACGCGAAAGCGTCATTCGTCAGTTGACGGAAGCGTTCTCAGAGGATTGAATGACATCAGGAGCGGGAATCGTAGGATGGAGGCGACGATAGGTGTCGACTTTTTCTGCGATCATTCGCTCCGTTTCTTGTAATGCTGCCAGTTGAGCTAAGACGTTTGCATGGTGTGCTTCAAGCAACGCAAGGCGTTCGAGGGTCGTATCCTGCTCGCCGTGAGCAAGAAACAGTGACACATACGTACGGATTTGCTCGATCGGCATATGCGTTTCACGTAAGCGGAGGACAAATCGAAGCCACGTCACGTCTTGGTCGTCATAACGTCGTTGACCATTCTGGCGCTTCGGAAACAGTAATCCTTCTTTCTCATAATAGTGAATCGTATGGGCACTCGTCATCGTCAGTCGACTGATTTCAGAAATCGTATACATGAATCTCACCTTTCTACTTGACTTAGAGTTCACTCTAAGGATTAGACTCTGACTATACCAAATCGAAAAGGGGATATGCTAGATGAAGTACACGGTCATTACAGGAGCAAGTTCAGGAATTGGGTATGAGACGGCAAAACTACTCGCAGGAAAAGGAAGGTCACTCGTCCTCGTCGCGCGCCGGACGTCTGAACTCGAAAAACTTCGGGATGAAGTCAAACAGATTTCACCAGACAGTGATGTCATCCTCAAGTCGATCGACCTTTCTGATAACCAAAACGTTCATGATCTTTATGAAGGCTTAAATGAACTTGAAATTGAAACATGGATCAATAATGCTGGGTTTGGTGATTTTGATCTCGTCCAGGACATCGATCTCGGGAAAATCGAAAAGATGCTCCGCTTGAACATCGAGGCACTGACGATTTTGTCGAGTCTGTTCGTCCGCGACCATCATGATGTCGAAGGAACGACGCTCGTCAATATCTCGTCAGCTGGCGGCTACCGGATTGTACCGAACGCGGTCACGTATTGCGCGACGAAGTTCTATGTCAGTGCCTATACGGAAGGACTCGCGCAAGAACTGCAAAAAGGCGGCGCAAAACTCCGGGCGAAAGTGCTCGCACCAGCTGCGACCGAGACAGAGTTCGCCGATCGTTCGCGCGGGGAAGTAGGGTTCGACTACAGCAAGAACGTTAAGAAATATCATACGGCGGCTGAAATGGCAGGCTTCCTGCACCAGTTAATCGAAAGTGACGCAATCGTCGGCATCGTCGACGGCGAAACGTATGAATTTGAATTGCGTGGCCCATTGTTTAATTACGCGGGGTAAAAATTAAAGAAAGAGGCTGGGACATAA
>NZ_DFQK01000032.1:556789-578766 GCF_002377745.1 Exiguobacterium sp. UBA3491 | reverse complement strand
CCAACTTTTATGGGGCAGTTCACAGCTTCCACTGTCCTTTTTTGTATTAAGCATGTGCTGAATCTTTTAAATGACGCCATACTTTTCCATCACAATACGATAGAGAAGCACATTTCTGTTGTAAGACCAGTTTTTTTAGTTCGTGTTCAATCTGGGATTCAGGAGCGTCATAAATAAAGGCGATTTCAGCCGTAGTTGCTGTTTCATACCGTCTCAAGAATTGTTCAAGTGGTGGCTTCGGTTGTTTTTCAATCGTATGATCTAGCAGTTCACTTAAGATCGAAACATAGACCAAATACTCATAAGGTCCTTCAGCCTTAATGGCTTCCTCATCTCCAACGAAAGCGAGTGTCGGAAGAATTCGGACATCCCATTCCGTGACTAGTTCAGTCTCTTTCTCAAGCATTTGCTGAATCGTGTCCGACGAGACATCACGGTGGAATTCACCTAAATCCAGACCATACTCTGTCAATGCTTCGGCTAACCGCATCAATGATGGACGGCTGTAAGCACTCTCACCTTCGACATTATGAAGCATCCGAAGGCGTCGCATGAACCGCATACCAAACGTTTTTCCTTGAAGCTCGATTGCTTTTAGGATGACGAGTGGTGACATATCGCACGCGGAACGTGAAGGAGCACAAGGAATCGTAGCAATCGTGCGGAGACGAAAAAGATGACCATATTCTAGCTCTAATTTCTTGAGAACGGGTATCAACCGTAAACCGTCCGTTTGTGTCACATCTAGAAAATGATAGATTTCCAGAGGTTTCGTCGGTTGTTGAATCGATGGTTCGTCCAATGAACAATAAGATCCGTTACATTGTGCGTGTTCCATCCGTTCACCCCTTCCTGTTGTTATCGTTACCCTATTTTAGCAACGAAAAAAAAGAAAGAGCAAAGGTTTTGCTTGTTCAGTCCTACACGAAAATTCAAGTAAGCGCTTTACGTTCCATGAAGCGAACGATTTTATTTTTAGTTTTGCGCTGCGGAATATCGTGTGCTAAAAGAAGTCGCTCGAAATCCTTTTGCCCTTGTTCGAAGTTGCTGACCTCAAACTCTAACTCATAATCGGTATGTCCGAGATAGCGACTTTTATCAAGGACGAGTAAGCCTTCTGGAAGCACCGTCTCGATGCGTTCGGTTTCTAAACGTCCTAAATGTTCCAACGAACCTTGCAAGTCAAAAGACGACAACTGGTGATTCATCTCTTCGGAGTGAATCAGACCGTATTTGAATAGATCTTCCGCTTCACTTGCTGATAGTGTGACATGTGTTTCAAGCAATCCATTTTCATGAGGTTGTTTTAAAGTAAGGACGAGTCCTTGTTTTTTTTCACGTATCCGTAAGGCAGCACCTTTTTTTCGAAGTTCGAAATCAGGCGTATCAAAATAATCATTTGCTTGCCAAATGGGTTGTTTAGTTGACGCATAATGGGTAAATAACGATAGATATTCTTGTTCAGACAATAAGTTCTTGAATTCGATTTCCAATTCTTGTCTAATCGGAATCACGCCTTTCTAGTTGAATGTCTGAAAATATGATAACATGAATGAGGTAGGAACAGGCACTGAACCAATACTATTCGATTAAAAGTGGTGACAAATCAGATGACAAAAGAAAATTGGGATTTATTTCTTGCGCCGTATCAAATCGCGGTCGATGAGTTGAAAGTAAAGCTAAAAGCGATTCGTAAACAATTTCAGCAACGGGGAGAGCATTCACCGATTGAATTTGTCACAGGACGGGTCAAACCTGTAAAAAGCATTCTTCAAAAAGCAGAACGAAAAGCAATTGCGCGTGAATCATTGGAACAAGATATGCAGGATATTGCCGGATTACGAATCATGTGTCAATTCGTCGATGATATCATTCATGTTCTTGAACTATTACGTTCGCGCGGTGATTTTAAAATCGTCGAGGAACGTAACTACATCACTCAAAAGAAGGATAGTGGTTATCGATCGTATCACGTCATCATTGCTTATCCAGTACAGACGATCGAAGGTGAAGTACCGACATTAGTCGAGATTCAAATTCGGACGCTTGCGATGAACTTTTGGGCGACGATCGAACACTCGTTAAATTACAAGTACCAAGGGAACATTCCGGAAGAAACGCGTGAGCGCCTGCGGCGGGCGGCAGAAGCGGCATTTTTGCTTGATGCGGAGATGAGTCAATTGAAAGTAGAAATCCAAGACGCGCAACTCGTCTTTCAACGCGACGCTAAGGCGTCGGAACGATTAAAAGAGTAGGGGGATGACCATGCGTTTTGCAATCACGGCTCGTGATGATGAGCGTTCTCATGCGCTAAAACAACAACTCGAGCAGGCGTTGACGGAGCGGGGATGTGTGCTTGATGTCAGTCAACCGGAAATCGTCGTCTCAATCGGGGGAGACGGGACAATGTTACAAGCGTTCCATTCGTATCTCGATCAAGTAGAGACGATTACCCTTGTAGGGATTCATACAGGACACCTTGGTTTTTATGCGGATTGGCGTCCTGAAGAGATGGATGAGTTGATTGATCATATCGCGAAGCAGGATTTAGCGACGGTCGAATACCCGCTGCTTGAACTATCAATTGACTATGCGGATGGCTCGCATAATCAACTGCTTGCTTTGAACGAGTGTACGATCAAAAGTTTCAATCAAACACTCGTCTGCGATTTATCGATTCGAGGCGACTATTTTGAGACGTTTCGAGGTGACGGGTTATGTATATCGACACCTTCTGGTTCGACGGCATATAACAAGGCGCTCGGCGGTGCGATCGTCCACCCGGCACTCGAAGCGATCCAAATCACAGAAATGGCTTCGATCAATAATCGTGTTTACCGGACGATCGGCTCACCGATGTTGTTACCGAAACATCATGATGTCGAAATTCGTCCCGTCAATCCGATTGATTTTCAGATGACCTATGACCACTATGCTTCGATTGTCCATCAAAATGTGACATCGATCCGGTGTCGGGTATCAGATAAAAAAGTGAAATTTGCTCGTTTTCGTTCTTTCCCGTTTTGGCAACGGGTGCGGGAATCTTTCCTGGCAGACGAAAGACGTTAAAGTAAAGGAAATGGAAACATGAATGGATTTCAGCTACAACAGATGGTGACTGACATCGAGGATGGCTGGCGTGTCAGTCATTTTTGTACGACCCGCTTAGGGATTTCGCGGAAAATGTTAGTATCGATTAAAAATCATGGGGATATTACGCGTAATGGTCAGCATGTTAACGTCCACGACGTCTTGTGCGTGGGTGACCGCGTCCACGTCTTCTTCCCGGAAGAGACACCAGCACCGGATATGGTGGCGACAGAAGGGGAACTCGATATTTTGTTTGAAGATGATTGGTTGCTCGTCGTCAATAAACCACCGGGGATGGCATCGATTCCCTCACGATTGCATCCGGAACACTCATTGTCGAATTATGTTCTTGGTTATTATCGAAAACAAGGAATTCCGTATGCGATCCATATCGTCAATCGACTCGATCGAGACACGAGTGGTCTCGTCTTGTTCGCAAAACACGGGCTTGCCCATCACCGGATGAGTCTCATGCAACGATCCAATGAATTAGAACGACATTATTTAGCGTATGCACCCGGAAACGTACCGGTACAAACAATTGATCAACCGATTGGTCAAACTGATCATTCCTTCATGGAACGGATGGTACGACCAGATGGTCAACGAGCCATCACACATATCTTAAATAGCCGTCTAGTTCGAGCCTTTGACCAAGAAATCTCATTACTCGATATCCGACTAGAGACAGGTCGGACACACCAAATTCGTGTCCACCTTGCTTTTCTTGGGCATCCTTTGATTGGCGATACGATGTATCAAGGGAACCCGTTACTTCCGCGTCAGGCGCTTCATAGTGCGTCAGCAACGTTCCTTCATCCTGCGACGGGAGAACAGGTTCGTTTTGAAGCACCACTTCCTGAGGATCTCCGACTGGAATGATAAAGTGCACAAATAAAAGGCAATGGACTTGGTCCACTGCCTTTTATTTGTGTTTAGTCTTCATCGAACATGGAAATCCGAGATTGAGAGGCGATTGCCATGATCAATCCTAGACCGACGAGGTTTACGATCATCGTTGATCCACCATAACTGATGAACGGTAGGGGAAGGCCTGTGATCGGTAAGACACCAATCGTCATCCCGATGTTTTGGAAAATTTGGAACGTAAACATCGCGACGTATCCTGTCACGATATAGGTACCAAATGGATCCGCTGTCTCGAGAGCAATCTGAATCAACCGATAGACGAACAGGAACAATACGATCAAGACGATGGCAGCCCCGATGAAACCGTAGTGAGAGGCAATCGTCGTAAAGATGAAGTCTGTATGCAATTCCGGAACGAACACTTGCAGTTTCCCGTATCCAACGCCGAACATTTGCCCTGAACCTGTAGCGTTGATTGCTTGGACGAGCTGGTACGACAGATCATCCGCATATTCGAACGGTTGCAACCAAGCCATGATCCGGTTCATCGCGTGACCTGGGAAAAAGGTTGCGAGTAAATCATTTTGGAAAAAGAACAGGTAAAAGAAGATGATGACGGCTCCTGCGAACAGACCGAACATCGTCAAAAGCCATTTCCAGTTTAGTCCGGATAACAACATCGCACATGCTAAGATGACGCATAGAATCAAACCGATCCCTAAATCGGGCTGAATGATGATAAGACCGAGCGGCAAGGCTGTAACCGCGACTAACTTGATAAGTAACAAGAGATCTCTTTCATGTTGAACATAACGCGCATTGTGCTCGGTAATGACGGCAGCGAGCGTCACGATCAAAAAGAACTTCATGAACTCAGCCGGTTGAACCGTACCGATAACGGGGAATTGATACCAACCGTATGCCCCTTTGATTTCAGTGACGATTGGTGTGTTTCGAAGAACGACAAGACCGATCAATGACACGATACCTGCTCCATATAAAAACCAGTGGAATCGCTTCAACTGTTCATAATCGATGAAAATGACGACGGATAACGCCATGAAGCCGATGACATACCATTGAATTTGTTTGGCAGAGAAGTTGATGGCACTGATCGCACCTTTAAGCGAAGGTTGTGCTGTATAGATGGCGATGATACTGATGACCATCAGACAGGCGAGTAAAAAAAGCAACGTATGATCATAACGTTGTGTAAATGATTTGAATCGATTCATTTCATCCCTACTTTCTATCTCTTTCTATATTACCGTAATTTATCAAATCCGCAATATCAAGAGCGATGGTTGACAGAAGCGTTACGTTTTTGTAACCTGAAGATAGGTTTTATTACCAGGTACTAATTCAAGGGGGACTTTATCATGAATATTTATCCTTCACTCGAAGGCAAGACGTACGTCGTCATGGGCGTCATTAATCAACGTTCGATTGCATGGGGTATCGCACGTGCGCTCGACGCTGCTGGAGCAAGCCTGGCATTTACATATGTCGGAGAACGTTTCAAGGCACCACTTGAAAAATTAGGACAAGAATTATCACGACCGGCTTCTTATTATACGTGTGATGTCACGAGTGACGAAGAGATTGAACAGGTCTTCCAAACGATTCATGCGGACCACGGTAAGATTTCAGGGATCGCTCACTCGATCGCATTCGCGGATAAAGAAGCGCTTCGCGGTGAGTTTTCTGGGGTAACGCGTGAACAGTTTGCGCAAGCACTTGATATCTCAGCCTACAGCTTAACAGCAGTCGTCAAAGCGGCGAAAGATTTCTTTACGGAAGATGCATCCGTCATCACGTTGACGTACCTCGGTGGTGAGAAGATGGTTCCGAACTACAACGTCATGGGTGTTGCGAAAGCCGCATTAGATGCAAGCGTTCGTTATCTCGCTGCTGAATACGGTCAGCAAGGCGTTCGTGTCAATGCGATCTCAGCTGGTCCAATTCGGACAGTATCCGCAAAAGGTGTCGGCGATTTCAACTCAATCCTTGATAGCATCGAAGAACGCGCGCCACTTCATCGTAACGTGACGACAGAACAAATTGGTCAAAGTGGACTGTTCTTGCTTTCACAAATGTCGAGTGGGGTGACAGGAGAAATCCTTCACGTCGATAGTGGATTCCACATTCTTTAATAGATAACAGATTGAACCAAGCTTTCCTGAGAAGGGGGCTTGGTTTTTTTTGTGCTGGATCGGGGAAGTGTCAAATATGAACATGTTGAAGGAGAGAGGAAGTGCAGAGGATGAACGCAATCGATTTTACAGTCGTACAATATGTCAATCGTCAAGTACGTGTCGATCCACAGCTAAAGACTGAACCAGTCGCTCGAGTTCAACCGATACGCCCAACTGACCCTTACCGCGAACACGAAGCGGACGACTTTTTAGAAGAACAGGCAAATGCATACGGTGTATTACCAGAACTAAAACTTCCCGGTCGAAGCTTCGACCGGGAAGTTTAATCATTCATTGACCTGTGAAGCGGAATGTCTCATAGACACTCCAAGCTCCGTTCTCCAGTTCATACAATAAAGCCATTTTCGTGACGTCCTCTTGGAAACGGATATCTTCCATCTTGAGACGTTCTAGTACATCGAACAGTTCGACATCCGACAGTTCTTGACCGATTGTGATATGTGGCAAGAAATCGTATTTCGGCTTATGTTCGAGTGGTCCCGTATGCAAAGCGCGATGTAATTGTTCTAACTCATCCGTAGGCATTACTTTAAGGAACAAGACATTGTTCGTCGGATGGAACGAACGAGCTCCTTGGATGTGCAAATTGACAGGCTTCGTTTCGGACGCGATTCGATTTAACTCCGTCACGATGTGGTCTAATTCTGTCTCATCGACTTCCATCCGCTCCCGTAGCGTGATATGAGGTGTGATCAGTGAATACTTCGAGTCATATCTCTTTCGGTATGAATTGGCAAAATCTTGAACGCGTTTCGATGGAAACAATACAACCCCGATGTTCATCGAAAATCCCCTACTTTCCCCTGAAATGATAACGCTTTACAAAATAATCATGACGGATTCTGGCGTCGATGTCAAAGAAGTTTGAGAGGAGCTTTGGAATCCGTGTATACTAATGAAGTACTTTGTTGGAGAGGTGGATATAGTCATGAAGAAAACACATTCAAAAGAGGTCAAACAAGCAGCAATTGACAAGTTACATGAACGCGGGGTGACGATTCATGCGATCGCTGAGATCGTGTACCAAATGCAGGCCCCATACACAGTGGATCTGACAATTGAAACATGTGTCAGTTCAGTGGAACGTGTTCTTGAAAAACGTGAATTACAACATGCGATTCTCGTCGGAGCAGAACTAGATATCTTGGCGGAAAAAGGGTTATTATCAGAACCCCTCCTGTCCATCATCCAAAGCGATGAAGGGCTATTTGGCGTAGATGAGACGATTGCGATTGGTGCTGTCAATACGTACGGTTCTATCGCTGTTACGACATTCGGATATTTGGATAAGGCGAAGGTTGGGATCATCAAAGAACTCGATACGAAGCTTGGGGACGGAAAAGTCAACACGTTCATGGACGATATCGTTGCAGCCATCGCAGCAAATGCATCAGGGCGTTTGGCGCATCGTTTGCGGGATAAGGAAGATTATTCAGCAGAAGAATTAGAAGAACGTAAGGGGACATACTAATGCGGGGGGCAAGAGCGGCGTGGGTGGGTGCATCCATCGCTGTCGTCTTGTTCGTGATCATCGCCGTCTCGATTCGAATGACGGGCTATTTTTTATTTGACGCTCAATTATCGTCGTACATGTCTCAACATGTTCCAGGGGACTATGTCTCTTGGTTCACTCAACTAGGCTCTGGTCCTGGGGCGATGACAATGACGGTGTTACTTGGAGTAGTGAGTTATGTCTTGTGGCGAGATCGTATCGCAAGTATTTGGTATGTATTGATGGCGATCTCTGTAGGAGCGTTGAATCAAGTCGTCAAATTCGCTTTCGTACGAGAACGTCCTTCATTGAATGAGCTAGTTGGTGGTGTTGGCTATAGTTTTCCAAGTGGTCATTCCGCGATGGCATTCGCTGTATATGTAGGATTTCTTGTCGTCGCTTTCCGGCATTTAAAAACGACTGGCAAAGTAATCGTATCGGTGTTGACGATTGGGTTATTTCTTGCCATGGGAGCTTCCCGCATCATTTTAAACGTTCATTATTTTTCAGACGTCATCGGTGGTTATTGTTTTGCCGTGATTCTTTTATGTAGCTCCTATGCATTCATCGTCTCCCGCAGAAAAAAAGGAGTGTCTTAATGCTAGTATTAGATGTAGATCATAGTTTATTATTTGATGAAGAAACGATGCGTTCCATTGATAAACCGACCTTGCTTGTTGAGCGAGTCGCCGGACGACCGCGATTCATGACGTTGCGAGCGCATCTTAGATTAAAACGATTGGTCTCAATCAACGGTGTCATTCCGGTGACGAAACGAACGATGGAAGAATATCAGCAGTTGGAACTTTTCCAAATCGATGCGCCGCCTAAATGGGCAATCATTGCTAGTGGAGAGATATTGCTGAAAGAGGGAAAAGTAGATCGTCGATATGAAAACTGGCTTCGTCAATTTAAAAAGGAAAGCTCACTTGATTCTATCCTTGAGTATATTATTGAGATGGAACAAGTGTCGTTTGATGTATATCCTTCCGACACATTATCGAATCAAATCGCACTTCCGCACGAACCGATTCATCGTATGTTGGACGAAGCGATGTTGCTAGAAGAATTATTTCGTAAATACGAAGCAAAATAAAGAACCGGACAGTCTTTTTAAGGCCGTCCGGTTCTTTATTTTTTAATGTTAGGTATCAAGTTGTAGGTAGAGAAATGTCGTCGAACCAGAACACGCCGACCGTCTCAGCACCAGCATGTGCCAAGATGGAAGGACCGAATTGCGTGATACGAACGTTGATTTCAGGATGTTCCGTTACAATCAAACGTTTCAATTCTTCAGCAGCAGTATGAGCGAGCGTATGACCGATATATAGCGTTCGATCGTAGACTCCTTGTGCTGTCACTTTAGAAGTGATCTCGGTTATCATTTCCTTAAATGCTTTTTTGATCGAGCGTACCTTCTTGAAAGGAACAAGCTGTCCTTCTTCATTAAATTGAACGATCGGCTTGATGTTGAGCATGTTCGCTAATAAAAATTGACTTCCTGAAACTCGACCACTACGTCGCATCGTCTCCATATTTCCAATAATCAAATAAAAATGCGATTTGTGTTTAAACGTTTCAAGTGTCGACATGACTTCCTTTGGATCGTTACCAGCAGCTACTAGTCGCTGTGCGATCCGGACAAGTTCTTGTTGATTGGCAGCACCCGTGTATGAATCAATCGCATAGAGCGGGAAACCGACAGCCTCAGCTGCAGCGACCGAACTGGAGTAGGTACCACTTAAGCCACTCGTGATGTGAATCGCATATCCGTAATCATAACCGTCTTCGAGTAACTGTTCATATAGAGTTACGAAGTCACCAAAAGACGGTTGCGAAGTCGTAGGTGAAATTTTCGAATCATCCTGCATTTTTTGATTCAATTGTTCAATCGAGATATCGACATACTCCCGGTAAGACTCCCCGTTCAAGATGAGTAATGTCGGTATCACATGGACTCCGATTTTTTCAGCCTCTCCTGGCTCGAAAAAAGCCATGCTGTCGGTAATCCAAGCAATCTTATCCATGTATATGACGCCTCCATTAATATAACCATTTTGTTCATCATACCATAGCTACGAAAACGGAATCACTAGCTAGCGCGTTTTTGTGTGACTGAAGCGGTGGAAACGTGTCCAAACCATGAACTGATACCAAAGGCGATAAGTGTCGGAAATAACCATTCTAAACTTTGATCCACTAAAGGAAGTGATTGATAGAAGGTTTTGAGATTTCCCGGGAAAAGAGAGAGTTGGTTTAACGCACTACAAAGTGAGAAGAAAATCGTTACTCCAAGAGTGGACTGATAAACGACCGACTTGCGACGGAACAGATGACGCATGAATGTTAGTGCGATTAAGACGATGACGATTGGATAAAGGAACATCAACACGGGAACGGCAATTGATAACAATGTCTGTAATCCGACGATAGATACTGTGAGACCAAGAACAGTCGTGAAGATACTTGCTGTTTTTAATGTGATACGTGCAGAAAGAGTCATCATATATTCTGCAAATGCGGTGACGAGACCAACTGATGTCGTCAAGCAGGCAAGTAGGATCGCAAGACCAAGTACAGCTAAACCAATTGAGCCAAACGCTGTATTCGCATAATGCTGAAGAAGTGTCGGACCATCGACTTTTCCGATTGCGGCAAATGTATTACGTCCGATCATTCCGAGTCCGATATAGACGAGTGTCAAAGCAACCGCAGCAATCGTTCCAGCACGAGTGACGACTTTAAATTGTGCTGTTCGTTCATGAACGCCTCGACTTTTTAATGTATGAAGTACCACGACACCGAAGACTAAGGCGCCGAGTGCATCAAGCGTTAAGTATCCTTGAAGAAAACCTTGGATGAATGCTTGACCTGTCGTCTCATAGGCTTTGCTTGGTGAAGCGACACTTGAAAGTGGTGAGACGATGCTACTGATGCTTAACGCAGCAAGTGCAATCAGCAATAAAGGTGTGATGAAACGTCCGATGATTTCAAGTAATTTACCAGGACGCAATACGAGGTAAAGCGTAGCAATGAAAAAGAGACTTGATGAGAGAACTAATGTCATTTGTGAAGGCGCACCGAGAAATGGTACAACACCGAGCTCATACGTGACAACCGATGTCCGAGGAATTCCGAAGAAAGGTCCAATGGCAACGTAGAGAGCAAACGTCAAGGCAGCACCTACAAAACGAGGGAGAGGAGCAGCAAGCGTTTTGATGCCGCCTCCGATGGATGCGACAGCAAGTAAGCCGAGCAACGGAAGACCAACACCTGTCACGATAAAGCCGAGGATGGCTGGGAGGAATTGTTTACTTGCAAGGGCGCCGAGTTCTGGTGGGAAGATTAGGTTACCTGCACCGAAAAATAATGCGAAGATCATAAATCCTAAAGCGAACGTATCTTTTGTCTTAAACATGTGTTGTCCTCCATTCATTCTAATTTCAATAAAAAAAGCCTCATCCACGATGTGCGTGGATAGGCGTCGTGTGATCAGACGCCTTGTCGAAATGACGAAAAGGGCCTGGTCTTCATCTTCTCAATCGAGAAATGAATCTTCAGTCCCTGGTCATAATCACAATCAGTCGTACTTGGATGAGCGATGTATATGTCATGTTTAAAACCTCCTGTTTGAATTTTTCTAAGGATAACATGAAGAATCTAAGAAAACAATATTTTCTGAAAATTTATCACCGAAGCTTTTAAACAGAAAAAAACCTTAACTCAAGAATGGAAGTCTTGAGTTAAGGTTTTTCATACAAATGTCAGCTTGTCGCAATCAAGCGTATTTTTTTATGGCGTTTCAATTTATGGAGGAGCCAAGCGTGAACGACCTCACAGGATTGACGTGGTAACGTCAGTTCAACAAGCGATTCCTGCTGTTGCCCTTTAATGACGAAAAGTCCATTTTCTTCATCGACAGGGGCGATGGTCATTGAACTCGCTTCATTCAGCGACAGTTTCACTTCACCGAGTGTCGCATCCTTTAATTTGAGGATGTTCCCGTTCGTCGCAAATTTCGTGAATGAGCCAATTCCGTTCACTTTTAACTGATCCATATTGAATTCCTCCTTCTGCTGATTCCAGTACCATCCCTACAAAAAAACAGGTCTAACTTCTATCTTAAAAAGGTTATCCTCATTATAGCGAAGTCCTCACAAGATGCTAGTCTTATTTTGTGTGAAAATTCGAAAAATTTTTTAACGATATTGTCACATTGTCCAGAATAACCGTAAAGAAGGAATCATCATTTAAAATTCAAATAGAACAAAAGCATCCTTTTCTAAAAGAAAAAGATGCTAAAGGTCAATCTAACTCAAAACTCCATTTCTTTTTTCGGCACACAAGCGTTCCACGTCTAAGAATCGATTCTTTCTCGGCTTCAAAATCTTCATGTAACACGCTCATGTCTTCATAACGGCCAGCCACATAGACAGGAATCGTAATATTTCTTGAAAAAACTGATCGCTTTGCGCTTTCGAAATCAATCAGGACCCCTTCTCCGAGAAAATGACGGATATGGATCATGATTTCAGCTGTTAAAGCAACAGAGGCAACGGATCGTGCGTGCTGTCGGAATTTTCGTTGCACAAGATCAGCAATCAATTGTTCGACGCTTGCCCAGTCTTTTAAGTAAACGGAAGCATGAAGTCCGTCATGCTCGCTAAAATAGACCAATTCATTTTCAATCGAATCAAGGAAGGGAAGTGGCATTCCACGTTTCATATGCATTAGAAATAATAATTCCGCGATTTCGACATCCGTTAATACGTCGAGTGAATGGGAGGAACGAATATCAATAGCGATCAATGGATGACGCTGCACATCCGTGGATTGTGAAAACTGTTCGATTTCATGCGCTTCGATATAATGTAGCATTGTCCGAAACGATTGTTTCGTCTGCTTGAAATCACTTCCTGAAATAAGCAAAGGACGCTTTAAATCGACGGCTGCGGCGAAATCAGAGAAATGCACCCCTGACATCGTCAAGCGTTGATTTTCTTCGTCCTCATATAAGTAAAGTAACGCACTTGACATACCACTTCGCTTCCTTTCCGTGACTAACTCATTCATAATTCAATAGTAGCAAAACTTCGAATTGCCTGAAAGGATATTTACTCCTGAAAACGGGCATACTACATAGAGAAGCATAAAGAGAGGTGATGGAGCATGTGGGGCTTGCGAAAGCCATTCCCGGAATTGCGAACCGAGCGCTTCGTATTACGTGAGCTCGAAAACCGTGACGCACGTGAATTGTTTAAAATCCTATCAGATGATGAAGTCATGTACTATTACGGATCAGATCCGCTTGTGACAGTCTATGAAGCAAAAAATGTCATCAGTTACTTCAAGGAACAGTTTACACAAGGTAAAGCGATTCGCTGGGCAATTGCTGATGCAGAAACGAATCAATTGATCGGTACGATTGGTTTTCATAACTGGCTTTCCCAATACCATCGAGCTGAAATTGGCTTTGAAGTCAGTCAAGAGTATTGGCAACGCGGGGTGGCTTCCGAAGCGGCTCGAGCTGTTCTGACTTACGGATTTGAGGAATTCGCTCTCCATCGTATCAGTGCTCTCGTAGCACCTGAGAATCTTGCTTCCAATGCATTGGTTCAAAAATTAGGGTTTCAAGCAGAAGGATTATTAGAAGATTATGCATATAGTCATGGTCGTTTCATGAACTTGACGATGTACCGTATGCTCGCATCTGAGTGGAAGGGATGAGGTAGTCAATGGAAAAACAAACACTTGTACTCCTACATGGATTTACAGGAGGGACAGATTATTTTAATCGGGTAGAGGCAAATTTACGACATTCTTTTGAAGTTTTACCGTTGAGTTTACCAGGACATGAAGGACTGGATGTCGGACCTGATACGATTGAGGGGTTCGCAGAATGGGTCATGGATGATCTAGAGCGACGTGGTGTTGAAAAGCCGATCATCGTTGGTCACTCTTTTGGCGGGTACATCACGGCTGCAATCGTGGAAAGGTATGCCGACCAAATCAGTGGATATGGTCTCGTTTACTCAACGGCGAAAGCAGATGATGAACAAGCGAAACAAAAACGAAATCAAAATATCACGCGCGTCGAAGAAGTTGGAGTAAGAGAATTTGTCAATGGTCTTGTTCCGTCCTTATTTGCGGAAGGAGCCGATGAATTCGCTGTTGCTGAAGCACTTGAAATTGGGTATATGATGACCGTCGAAGGAGCCATCCGTGCACTCTCTGCGATGCGAGATCGTCGGGATATGACGAAAGCTTTAACGAAAGCAAACGTAAAAGGTGTCATCATTCATGGTACGAAGGATCCATTGATCTCAGAGGAAAGTGCGTTTGCACCAACAAATGATCATCTCATACATCGGTCAACAGACAGTGGACACATGGGGATGCTTGAGACACCGGATGCCTTCGTTGCAATTATCGAAGAAGCATTCAAGTAAGTTTTTGCCCTACGGTCATGTCTGTAGGGCATTTGCTTTGCATTTCAGATTAGATATCTGAAATGATAGAAGTGGAGGGGATACACATGAAAATCGTAGCGATTGAACCAACACCAAGTCCAAATAACATGAAAGTCATCGTTGATGAGGTCTTTTCGGAAAAGGGGCAGACATTCGAGCATGCCTTTGGCGCACCGGAACACATTCAGCGATTACTTGAAATACCTGGCGTTAAGTTTGTTTATCAGGTCAGTGACTTTTTATCGATCGAGCGTTATCCGAAATATGATTGGCGTTCGCTTGTCATCGATATACGACGTGCGTTCGGTGAAACGTTAAATGACGTTGAACAGCACGAGACAGATGCTGAGTATGAGCCAGTCCATTTATTTGTACAGTTCATTTTAGGCGTACCAATGCAAATCAAAGGTGTGAAAGGCTTAGAAGAAAAACGAGAAGGGTTGCCAGAACGATTCCGAGAAGCAGCGCTATTCGTCCAACCGTTCGTTCAGAATGTCATTAGCGATCGACGCTGGGTGGAACAAGCACCTCGATACGGTGACCTTGACGAAAGTTTGCGTGAAGTAGCGAATGAGATTGAGATCGCATATCCAGTCGAACGTATCGAACGTCTCAAGTCGCTCGCAGCAGGGGAAGATATTGCCTTTAGTGGTCAAGCTATTCGTTCGTCTGATTGGAAAGAACGATTCGCGGCGCTCGATGAACTGCCTGTTGAAATGGAATGGGTTCCGGCGTATGCACGATTATTACAGGATGAAAAAATGCAAATTCGTCGTCAAGCAATCGTAAAGCTTGGGATGTTCGAAGAACATCGGGAAGAATTACTAGAGTATCTGACAAGTGCACTCCATGATCCATCAGGTATCGTACGACGAACAGCAGGTGATACGATTTCGGATTGGGCGATGCCAGAGGCTGAACCAATGATGATGGAGGCTTTGACGGATAAAAATAAACTAGTACGTTGGCGGGCTGCTCGATTCCTGTTCGATGTTGGAACAGAACAGTCGATTCCAAGACTGCGTGAAGCGAGCCGAGACCGAGAATATGAAGTCGCTTTACAGGCGGAACTCGCCTTGACTCGAATCGAAAGTGGGGAAGAAGCACTAGGAACGGTCTGGCAACAAATGAATCGAATGATAGATGAAAGTTCATGAGAACTCAAAATAATATTGTGTGAAAGAATCATTCGACAAAATGAGCCATCGATTGTCTAGGTATATTTTCCCTGTTATCTAAAAATGATGGTAAAATAATCAAAATTATGTTGTCATCTTTTTGAAATCGAAATGAAATGTGTTGGAAACGCTCGTAAAAACGCTTGCATGCAACAACTATGTAGATTATTCCAAAATATCCCTGTTTGAACTGGAATATTGTTTTGAAATGAAATGTCGAATGACTATTCTCTTCTTTTTTCATCTCTTTGATACAGTAAACCTACAACAACGAATTCGAAGCATGTAGGTCATCTTTTGGCTTGGCATATGAATGAGAAAAGGGGAGAATCGGGGATATGTTACTTTTCGCTGAAACTGATTTAGCAGTAGGATACAAGGAACGGACAACAACAGGGGTATATGTCACGATCGAAACAATGGACAGTCGTACGATTACATTGGTCGCACCAGCAAACGCGGCAGAAGATATCTGTGACGAACTGTTTGCGACAGGTTTAGAGCAATTGTTTTCATTCAAGATGAATCCATCTACTTTACCTGTAGCATAAGAGATGAAATGTGCGAGAGAGGAAATCCTCTCTCGCTTTTTTTTGTGATAAAATTGATTAGATAAAAGGAGGGATGAAATGAAACGTCTCGTTTTCATTCTGTTGCTGCTTACTGTTTGTTTAGCAGGTTGCCAAGAAAAGAAACAACAGGCAACAAAAACCATGAACGAACCGATTCAGATTGCAGTCAAAACGACAAAGCAAGACAGTATGATGCAATTAGACATTTCCTTAACAAATCCAAATGATCACAGTGTAAACGTGACATACCCTTCCTCGCAACGATTTCAGGCTCAATTGATTGATGCGAAACAACACGTAACGTATGATTTTGAGAAAGAACAAGTATTCACGCAAGCGATTGAAAAGGATACGTTCACAAAACGCGAAACGAAACAGTACACGGTGGAATTACCGATCTCCTCTTTAGGTGATAGCAAGGAAATTCGCGTATCGACAATCCGCCAGTTCAAAGGAGCAAATGCAAAACAAACGACGGATCAACAAATGATTGATTCAAAATGACGATCAAAACGATGTGAAGGAGTGAATTTATTCATGCAACAAGAAATCATCCAAGTAACAGGCGTTAAACCTATCATTGATCCAGCCCAAGAAGTAAACGAGCGGGTAGCCTTCTTGAAGGCGTATCTCAAGCATACAGGGGCGAAGGGATTCGTATTAGGCATCTCCGGGGGACAAGATTCAACGCTCGCAGGTCGTCTATGCCAACTGGCAGTTGAAGAGTTGCGAAAAGAAGAGGGACAAGATGTCTCATTTTATGCGGTCCGCTTGCCTTACGGTGAACAACAAGATGAAGCAGACGCACAGGCAGCCTTGACTTTTATTCAACCGGATCATTCGCTTCGTGTGAATATCAAACCAGCGGTCGAAGCATCGATGCGGGCATTCGAAGAGGCGACAGGTGCAGAACTTTCAGACTTTAGCAAAGGAAATACGAAAGCGCGAGAACGAATGAAGAGTCAATATGATTTAGCTGCTCATTATGGCTGTTTAGTCGTTGGAACGGATCATGCAGCCGAATTCGTGACGGGATTCTACACGAAACATGGGGATGGTGCATGTGATTTAACGCCATTAACGGGACTGAATAAACGGCAAGGGAAACAACTCTTACGTTACTTGAACGCCCCAGAAGTCTTGATTGAAAAAGTTCCGACAGCAGACCTTGAAGAAAATCGTCCGGCACTACCAGACGAAGTGGCACTCGGAATGACATACGAAGAAATTGATGATTATTTGGAAGGTAAGTCGATTTCAGAAGCAAGTCAAGAAAAGTTAGAGACGCAGTATAAACGTGTTGGACATAAGCATCATATGCCCGTCTCACCACTTGATGAATGGTGGAAAGCATAATCAAAAATAAGAAGATATGATTTCATGATTGAAATCATGTCTTTTTTCATGTTCTTCGATTCTTCTCCGGGCGTTATGGGAAAAGAAGAGAAACGATGGTTGAGGAGGCGAGAGTATGACGATTGGGATCATAGGTGGAGGGTTATCCGGATTGACAGCAGCGGCATTATTTGCAAAACAAGGAACACCGGTCACGCTCTGGGATGCTGGATTACTCGGAGGACGTGCCACCTCTCAAACCGTAAAGGGCTTTACATTTAATTACGGTGCCCATGCGATTTATGGACGCGATCAATCAATTCTTCGCAAATTAACGAAACAACTCGGTATCGAAGTGACGTGGCTTGATTTTTCAGCGCGTCGTGCGAAATATGAATTTTCAGGTCATTTGACGGCTGTTCCTGCGAATGCCTGGGGACTACTGAAAACAGAAGTCATCGAAGGAACGAACAAAGTACGTTTTACATGGGAGATTATTAAAACGATTTTACGAGTCGAACGAGGGAATCCGCAACAATCCATCGGGCAATGGTTAAAAACAGAACGCGTCGATGAACAAGTGGCACAGTTGATGCTTGATTTGGCATCAACGAATTTTTTTACGGCAGAACCAGAAAAAATTCCATCAGATGTCTATTTCGAGTATTATCAAAAGCTTTTTCGGACGCGAAAGCCTGTCTCATACATCGAAGGGGGTTGGCAAGGGTTAGTACAGGAATTGGAACGGATCATCCTAGAGAACCGCGGAGAGATCTTGAAAAAAACAAAAATAACAGCAGTCGAATTGACTACGACAGGATTCTTGGTACGTGATCGAAAAAAACAAGAATGGAATGTGGAACGGATCATCTTTGCCGTACCACCACGTGAAATCTTAAAAATGGCGACTCCAACGACGATCCAAAAATTCGTGACACCGCATGCGAGTCATGAACCCGTCGAAGTTTTCGTGTATGATCTCGGACTTCAGCCTTATATCCAAACACCGTATTCATACATCTACGACCGTTCGCATCGAGCGTTCATCACGGATTTATCGCATTATGATGCAAGCCTCGCACCAAAGGATGGTCAAGTCCTTCAAGCAATCGCTTATCTTGAACACGATCGACTTGAGGATCCTGATTATATCGGACATGTTCGAAAGGGAATCGAACAGATGCTTGACGTTCATTTCACAGACTGGAGAGAACGTATCGTTGCAGAACGAACGATTAAACGAGCAGTCGTACAAGAAATCAAATGGAAAATGGGGCAAGGTCCTCTTGCGACTCAAATTCCGGGACATGCAGGTGTCGCTTTCGTCGGAGACTGGTGTGAAGGGACGGGACAACTCTCAGAGCTTGCGTTCTCAAGCGCCGTAAGTGTTTTCAATCGATGGACGTGATGTAAAATGACGAAAGAAGGAGAAGCCGAATTGACTTCTCCTTCTTTGTATTGACCAAAGATTCATATCTTACGCTTCATTGTTCGAACGTGCTGGATAGAACGCCAGAATTAATAGTAATGTAAAGGCAATGAGACTCATCATCGGAATCGTCAAGAAACCGAAATAGTTGACCCATTTGATGAGACAGCCACTCGAACATAACGCTTCGCCATCGGGTAAACGCTCAAGGATGACATGGTACAAGGCGACACCAAAGCCGGCAAGCACATATAGGCGTACAAAGAGTGGATCGATCGTTTTCGACCGGAATAAGGAAATAAGTAAATAAAAGGCTGTCGTATACATGAATAGTCGTTGCCACCAACAGAGAGGGCAAGGGATGAATCCACGAATTTCACTAAAATAGAGACTGCCAAGCGTTGCAATCGTTGAGATGATGAACATAAAATGATAGCGTGTCATATGTATCGTCCTTTCTAACGTGTTAAACTAATGCCATCTTATATCATGAGGAGTCGAATCTCACATTGCAAGTGTCGGAAATGGAAATGTTGATCACTTTATCGGAAGAATTGAATATGAGGCGAGCTGCTGAACGATTATTCGTTTCACAACCTGCGCTTAGTCAACGTCTTGTTGCGATTGAGAGACGCTGGGGAACCAAACTATTCATTCGTTCATCGCGTGGCTTAAGCATCACACCGCAAGGAGAAAAAGTGATTGGTCTCGCAAAAGAGATGAATCGGAAGGAACTGGAACTAAAAAGTGAATTGACAGCAGAAGAGGGAGCCGTGTATGGAACACTTCGAATTGCTGTCGCCTCCATCATGGGGCAATATTGGCTTCCCCGTGTCTTAAAACGATTCGTCGAGCGTTATCCGCATGTGCGTGTCCAGTTGGTCACCGGATGGTCAAGTGAGATGATGCGTCATATGTTAGAGGAACACTTTCATATCGGGATCATTCGTGGAAACCCGGACTGGAAAGGTGTTAAAGAGCGCCTTTTTTCAGACCCGCTCTATCTAGTTGATAGTGAGTTGACGTCGATTGAACAATTGCGTGTGACGGATCGCCCGTTCATCCAGTTCAAAAGTGATTCGACGTACTATCAAGAAATTTTAGAGTGGTGGCAAGATCGGTTCGCAAGTCCCCCATCTCGGACACTGGTCGTCGACCAAATCGAGACATGCAAACAGATGGCGTTACATGGCATCGGTTTTGCGATCTTACCTGAGTCGACGATTCAGCAATCGAATGAAGTCATGCAGCTTCCGTTGAAGACATCATCCGGAAAAGTACTGAAGCGAGATACTTGGATCTTGTCCACGGAGTCGATGCTTGAATTAAAACAAGTCCAAGCTTTTTGGGACATCGTAAAAGAAGAAGGAGGAAGTCAGTCAGATGGAATACGCCATTGAAATGCGGCGCGCGCTTCATAAAATACCGGAACCCGGGTTCAAGGAATTTAAGACGCAAGCTTTTATATTGGAACAAATTCGTGCATATCCGCCAGATCGTGTCACATATGACACGTTCGAAACGGGTGTTTTCGTTCGAGTGAAAGGATTGACTGGAAACCGAACGATCGGGTATCGCGCAGATATTGATGGGTTACCGATTGAAGAAGCGACAGGGCTTCCGTATTGCTCAGAACACCCAGGGTTCATGCATGCATGTGGTCATGACATGCATGCCTCGATTGCTTTAGGGTTGATGAAACGGATCGTTGAACTACCAGTCATGGATGATGTCGTCTTTTTATTCCAACCGGCAGAAGAAGGACCGGGCGGGGCGGAGCCGATGATTAAAAGTCCGTTATTTGAAAAATATCGTCCGAGTGAGATGTATGGTCTTCACGTTGCACCGGAATATCCAGTCGGTACGATTGCTAGTCGTCCAGGCGTACTGTTCGCGAGTGCTCGAGAAGTTCATATCACGATCTATGGTCAAAGTGGTCATGCGGCTTTTCCTCATTTGACGATTGATACAGTTGTTGCGCAAGCTGCCTTGATCATGCAATTGCAAACGATCGTCAGTCGATCCATTAATCCGATGAATTGTAGTGTCATCACGATTGGGAAAGTGGATGCAGGTATTCGTGAGAATGTCATTGCCGGTAGAGCGGTTCTTGACGGAACGATGCGTGCGCTAAACGGCGAAGACATGGAAAAACTCGAACGTCGTGTCCGTGACATCATTCGAGGAATCGAAGCTTCGTTTGGTGTTAAAATCGATCTGCAATTCGGTAATCGCTATTATGAAGTCGTCAACGACCGGCAAATCGTGGATAAATTCTCATCATTCGTAAAGATGAATGCCAACTATATCGAATGTGACGCGGCGATGACAGGGGAAGATTTTGGTTTCATGCTGAAAGAGATCCCAGGGATGATGTTCTGGCTCGGCGTCGATAATCCGACATCTGGTTTGCATCAACCAACATTAAACCCGGATGAATCAGCCATTTCTTTTGTCATTGATTTACTTGACCATTATTTCCGAGAGTATGTTTAAAAGTTTTTATGAAATAATAAAGGATATAAAGCTTTCCCTTTCGAATTCAGGAATGGGAAAGTTTTTAATATATGTAGGAATAAGAGTTTTCGAACATTTTGTGAAAAAAATCACGTGTATATGTGAACAATTTGTTACATCAAACATTATAAACAGACACAAAGGGTTATGTTCTCTATGATACGGTTATAGACCATATAGAGAAGTATGTTTTAGGAAGAGGGGGCTAAATACATGTTCAATGATCCCGTAGTGCTCAGTCGATTGTTGACAGGGCTCACACTAGCGTTTCATATTATTTTCGCGACGATTGGTGTCGGAGTACCGCTCATGGTACTGGCAGCTGAATTCATAGGTCTGAAACGCAAAGATCCAGATTATATCTTATTAGCAAGACGGTGGACGCGTGGATACGTCGTTACCGTAGCGGTCGGTGTCGTAACAGGGACGGCAATCGGCTTGCAACTATCATTACTTTGGCCGTCACTCATGCAAGTAGCGGGTCAAACAATTGCTCTGCCACTATTTATGGAGACGTTCGCGTTCTTCTTTGAAGCGATTTTCCTTGGTATTTACTTGTATACGTGGGACCGGTTCAAAAATCCGTGGTTGCACTGGTTGATTGGGATTCCAGTCGTCATTGGTGCGACAGCATCAGCGTTCTTCATCACGACAGTCAACTCCTTCATGAACTCACCAGAAGGATTTAAGATCGTCAATGGTACGTTGACGCAAATCGAACCATTAAAAGCAATGTTTAATACAGCGACACCGACGAAGGCGACACACGTCATCGTTTCAGCTTACTTGACTGTTGCCTTTATCTTGG
>NZ_DFQK01000032.1:554588-556751 GCF_002377745.1 Exiguobacterium sp. UBA3491 | reverse complement strand
ATCTTGGCAGCAATCGCGGCGTTCCATTTGCTTCGCAAAAAGACACTCTCAGCAGCAGAGACGGCATATCATAAGAAAGCTCTTCGTCTCACTGTCATGGCTGGTCTGATTTTCGCGTTCTCGACAGCACTTGTCGGTGACTTCTCAGGGAAATATTTAGCGAAATACCAGCCAGAAAAACTAGCAGCTGCGGAATGGCATTTTGATACGACAAATGAAGCAGAATTGATTTTTGGTGGGATACTTGATCAGCAAGAAGACGGCAGTTATGAAATCAAAGGAGCCGTCAAAATCCCATATGCGCTCTCAATTCTTGCAGGTGGGGCTCCGAATACGGAAGTCATCGGTTTAAACGAATTCGCAAAAGAAGATCAAGCACCACTGATCGTCCACTATTTCTTTGATATCATGGTATCGATTGGGATGTACTTGACTGCTATCTCTGCTTTGTTCATCTTGGCATTCCGATTGAAAAAATTGAATCCATATAATAAGTGGATTTTACGAGGGGTGTTCATCGGTGGTCCGTTAGCGATGATTTCAATCGAAGCGGGATGGATGTACGCTGAGATTGGTCGTCAACCTTGGACGCTTTACGGTATCATGCGAACAGCGGACGCGGCGACGACTTCAACAGCGGTTGGTCCGATGCTCATTTTATTCAGTGCATTGTACTTGTTGCTTGGCACGATTTGTACGGTCGTCTTATTACGGATGTTTAAGAAAAACACGGTTGGAAAAGAACTTCAAGAACTTGCTGAAAACCACCATGCACGCGGTGAAGCAATGTTCGTGGATGATAACAAGTAAGGAGGGAACGATTTGGACGTTCAAACACTAGGGATCACGGTCCTTTGGACTTTCCTGTACGGATATCTCATCGTTGCCTCAATTGACTTCGGTGCTGGATTTTACGCCTTTTATTCAAAATATACGAAGCGGGATCATCTGACGAATCGATTGATTCTTCGTTACCTCTCTCCTGTTTGGGAGGTAACGAATGTCTTCTTCGTATTCTTCTTCGTAGGACTAGTTGGGTTCTTCCCAGACTCCGCTTACTATTTCGGTACGGCACTACTCGTACCAGCGTCAATTGTTCTTGTCTTGATTGCGATTCGTGGTAGTTTTTATGCGTTCGCCAATTATGGATCAAATGACAGCATGTTCTACACATTTTTATATGGAGCGACAGGGTTGCTGATTCCTGCTGCGATGTCGACGACATTGACGATCAGTCAAGGTGGTTTCATCCGCAAAACGAATGATACAGTTGAGTTTTTAGGAACGAAATTATTTTCGAACTTTTACTCGTGGACGGTCGTAGCGCTCGCTATCGTATCTGTCTTATACATCAGCGCGATGTTCCTCTTATTCTACGCGGATAAAGCGAAAGATGAGGGAGCTACGCCGCTTATTCGGAAATGGGCACTCTTCTGGAGTGGACCAACAATCCTCGTCTGTGCGCTCGTCTTCTTTGGACTGAAGAACCAAGCAGCATGGCATTATGAAAATATCCTAAACGGCAACTGGTGGTGGTTCGCTGCTAGTTTCTTATTTTTCCTCATTGCCGTGACACTCGTCTATATGAAGAAAAACTATGGCATCGCGTTCGTCGCGGTCATGCTACAATATGCAGTCGCGTGGTTTGGTTACGGATATACACACTTGCCGTATATCTTGTATCCATATATCGATATCAACAAAGCAGTCGTAAACGAAACGATGGCTTCCGCACTCGTCGTCGTTTTCATCTTCGGACTTTTACTCTTAATTCCGGCGTTGTATTTGATTTTACGGCTCTTCTTGTTCGATAACGATTATGTACGTGGAAAATCATCAAAATAATGAATGGATAAACGCCTCTGCGATTCGCAGAGGCGTTTATAGTATTTTTAAATTGAATCGGGTACACTACTAAGGAAGAGCGATTGTGAAGGAGAGTTGTGAAAATGAATGGAGAGTTTGCAGTAATCGGACTAGGGCGTTTTGGTGGCTCGATTGTCCGCGAATTATCGAAAAACGGCTATGATGTCTTGGCAATTGATTCCGATGAGGAACGTGTCAACGAATTCATGGGGATTGCGACACATTCTGTCATTGCCGATACGACCGATGAGAACGTTTTAAAAAGTTTGGGGATTCGAAACTTTGATCATGTCATCG
>NZ_DFQK01000032.1:509506-554540 GCF_002377745.1 Exiguobacterium sp. UBA3491 | reverse complement strand
TATTGGGGAGAACATTCAAGCGTCTATCTTGACGACGTTGATCTTAAAAGAGCTTGGTGTACAATCGATCACCGTCAAAGCAACGAATGATTACCATGAAAAAGTATTGCGAAAAATCGGAGCGGATTTCATCGTTCACCCTGAGCGGGATATGGGGGTTCGGATTGCGAACGGATTGATGAGTTCGAATATCCTTGATTACTTAGACTTATCACAAGAATTTTCAATCGTTGAGATTAAAGTCAGTGATCAGATGGCAAAACAAACCTTAATTGATCTCGACTTACGAAGTAAATATGGAGCAAACGTTGTCGCCATCAAACGGGGTGAAAATGTCATGATCTCCTTGCAGGCAGATGAAGTCATTGAAAAAGGCGATTATCTCGTCGTCATTGGTGAGAATGAAGATCTTGATCGCTTAGAACGCGCGATTCATAAAGTAAAGAATTAAAAAAAGCTGAGGCATGCCTCAGCTTTACATCTATCTATTAGATGAGTTGGAATTCTTTAAGTCCATGTGCGATACCGTCTTCAAGAATAGGTTTCGTGACATAATCGGCAGCGGCTTTTGTTTCCGGAAGTCCGTTGCCCATTGCAATACCAGTCCCGACATAGCGTAGCATTTCAAGGTCATTGAGAGCATCTCCAAAAGCAAAGGTATCCTCGCGGCGAATGTTTGTCAATTTCAAGAACTGTTTGATGCCTTCTGCTTTCGAGGAACCGACGTTGATGACATCCATCGCATGGGGATGCCAGCGAATGAAATCAAAAGCATCGTAACGTTTGATGTAATCTGTTTCTTCTTCTGCCGTACAGTAGACAAGCGTTTGGAACACATCGTGAGACAAGAAGGCTTCTTCATCGTGAAGCGGTAACGGCATGTCGAGATCACCGAGCGAATCAACGACATGAAAATCATTTGATTTCGTTGTAAAACCTTTTGTTTCGCCAAGATAGACAAGCGTATGTCCGTTTTCCTTTGCTTGTTGCGTCAAATGTGTCAGATCGACTTTAGGTTGTGGACGTTTGTAGATGATTTCGTTTTGATGAACCACAATTTGCCCGTTGTAACCGATGATCGTATCAATGTTGAGCAACTCACGAATCCCAGATAACATTGCGGGACCGCGTCCAGTCGCGAGTGCTACATACACACCGTTTTCTTGAAGTTGACGAATTGCCTGTTTTGTTGATTCCGGAACGAAATGACCATCATGCAATAAGGTTCCGTCGATATCGAAAAAGACGACTTTCTGATTTGCCATGGTTTCACCTTCTCTTTTTAATTGGTCGAAATGACCTGTTCATGTGAAAGTATAGCATAACCAAAAGCGTGTTGCCGGAAGGGAACATGCGGAATAAGGATGAAAAATAGTCCATGTATCGTGTATACTGTACTAAGGACAAAAAACAATGTACTGATAAGGAGTTGCTAGACATGATTTTTAAAGTATTTTACCAACCGCTTCGTTCGGAAGCACCTGTTCGTGAACGGACAGAAACGATGTATGTAGAAGGGGAAAGCATTCGTGACGTGCGATCAACGATTGACCACCTCAAAGAGATCAACATTGAGTTCATCCGCGAAGTTAGTGGAGAATTTTTGACATACGAACAACAACATCCTGACTTCAAGGTTGCGACGTTCGAATGAAGTTCGTCAAAAACCATCAAGCCGCCGTCTTCGCACTCGGTGGACTCGGGGAAATCGGAAAGAACACGTATGTCGTTCAATTCCAAGATGAAATCATCGTCATCGACGCGGGTGTCATGTTCCCTGAGGATGAATTACTCGGAATCGACTATGTCATTCCGGATTACACTTATTTGATCAAGAACAAAGATAAGGTCAAAGGGGTCTTCATCACGCATGGTCACGAAGACCATATTGGCGGTCTTCCTTTCTTGCTTAAACAAGTAAACTTACCGATTTACGCTGGAAAAATTGCAATGGGTCTCATTAAAGTCAAACTAGAAGAACACGGTTTGCTTCGGAATGCAGAACTTCATGAAATCGATGAAGATTCGATCATCAAGTTTCGGAAGACGAGTATCTCGTTCTTCCGTACGACACACTCGATTCCGAACTCGTTCGGTGTCGTCGTCAAGACACCACAAGGCAATATCGTGCATACAGGGGACTTTAAGTTCGATTTCACACCGGTCGGAGAACCTGCTGATTTAGCGAAAATGGCTGAACTTGGTAAGGAAGGCGTCTTGTGCCTCTTATCGGATTCTACGAACGCTGAAGTGGAAGGTTTTACGATGAGCGAACGTGTCGTTGGGGAAACGATTTCAGACATCTTCCGTAAGGCGGAAGGACGGATCATTTTCGCGACATTCGCATCGAATATCTATCGTCTCCAACAAGTCGTCAATGCTTCTGTTGAAGCAGGACGAAAAATCGTCGTTTTCGGACGTAGCATGGATAAGGTCATGATGATTGGTCAAGAACTTGACTTCATCAAGGCGCCGAAGGGTACGATCATCGAGCCGAACGAGATGAAGCGTTATAAATCAAACGAGTTGACGATCCTTTGTACCGGTTCACAAGGAGAACCGATGGCGGCCCTTAGCCGTATCGCAAACGGAACACACCGTCAAATCTCAATCATTCCAGATGATCTCGTCATCTTCTCTTCGTCACCTATCCCGGGGAACGTCGTCTCAGTCGGAAAGACGATCAACCAGTTGTACAAAGCTGGCGCGGATGTCATGTACGGTAAATTAAATGACATCCATACATCAGGTCATGGTAGTCAACAAGAGCAGTTGCTCATGTTGCGTCTATTGAATCCGAAATACTTCATGCCGATTCACGGAGAATACCGGATGCTGAAGAAGCATATGTCGCTAGCAATGGATGCTGGTGTACCGGAAGAAAACTGTTTCGTCATGGATAACGGTGAAGTGCTGGCATTAGATGCAAATGCAGCCGCTATCACTGGGAAGATTCAAGCGAACGCCGTTTATGTTGACGGAAAAGGAATCGGTGATATCGGTAACATCGTCTTACGAGACCGCCGTATTCTCTCAGAAGAGGGACTTGTCGTCGTTGTCGTGACGCTTGACTCTAAAACGAATCGTCTCGTCTCAGGACCGGATATCATCTCGCGCGGTTTCGTCTACATGCGTGAGTCAGGTAATTTGATTAAAGATGCTGAACGTCTACTCAAGCGCTCGCTTGATCAATCGCTTGCGAACCGTAACACGAAATGGACGGACATCAAACAAGTCATCAATGATACGCTCACACCGTATTTAACTGAAAAAACACAACGTCATCCGATGGTCATGCCGATCATCATGGAAGTCTGATTCGAAAAAATCCTCGTTTCCGGAAACGGAAACGAGGATTTTTATATTATGTGGCAGAACCATATTCCTTGAATGGTTCTTTTTTATCGATCCGATCATAGAACATGACGCCATCTAAATGATCATATTCGTGTTGACAGACGATTGCTTTCATACCTTTTAAACGTAATTTTACCGGATTTCCGTTATGATCGATGCCAGTTAGGGTAATACGCATATAGCGCGGTACATGTCCTTCGACTTCACGGTCGACGGACAAACATCCTTCGCCGCCTGTTAAATACGTCTGCTCGACGGAATGACTGATGATTTTTGGATTATAAATACCGAATTCCAATAAATCGTCACCATCCGGTAAGCGGATTGCGAACATACGCTTGTTGACACCGATTTGTGGTGCTGCAAGTCCAATGCCGCTTCGTAGGTCATATTTCTTCGCAATTTCATCATCTTGACTATTAGCGAGGAACTCGCGCATGAGTCGCATCGTTTCCTTATCCTCATCGCTGAGAGGGAAGGTCACTTCTACTGACCGTTCGTGAAGAGCAGGAACGTCTTCGCGTACGATTTCATTCATGGTGATCATGAACAACACTCCTTTCATCTACAAAAAGTATAGCATAGGAAAGTGGGGAATGATGACAACTAACACAGTAGGAAAATATCGAATGATACAGAAGATGGAATATTCTAGTTTTGTGATTGAATTCACAATGTGAATCGCGAAAAAAATAAAACATTTCCTTTGATTTTAAGGTGTTACAGATTTATACTTGTAACGTAATGAACAAGACACTATAACGTGTCGATTCATGATAATACAGTTTACTCAACTGAATAGGTACACAGACACATGTTCAAAGGATAGTCACACGGGACTTCGTTTTTTGGACACTATTGTCATGTGGGCAAATCAGTCAGAGGAATATTTCGCTGAACGCAGTGAAAGGATGAGGGGAAAAGATGAACGTAAACATGTTTAAAAACGTGGAAGAAAACTTTGAAACGTTCCGCATTCTTGACGAGAAAGGTGAAGTCGTCAATAAAGACGCTATGCCAGACCTCTCGGATGAAGAGCTTACGGAATTAATGCGCCGTCTCGTATACACACGTATCTGGGACCAACGTGCAATCTCACTTAACCGTCAAGGACGCCTTGGTTTCTATGCTCCAGTAGCTGGACAAGAAGCGTCAATGATCGGTACGCAATTCGCTTTGGATAAAGATGACTGGATTCTTCCTGGATACCGTGATATTCCACAAATGGTCTTCCATGGCTTCCCACTTTACAAAGCATTCTTGTTCTCACGCGGTCACATCACAGGCGGTCAGATTCCTGAGGGTGTTAACGTCTTAATGCCACAAATCATCATCGGTGCGCAGATCGTTCAAGCGGCTGGTGTTGCTCTCGGTCTTAAGAAAAGCGGTAAAGAACAAGTAGCGATCACTTACACAGGTGATGGTGGTTCTTCACAAGGGGACTTCTATGAAGGAATGAACTTTGCTGGAGCTTTCAAAGCACCTGCAATCTTCGTCGTTCAAAACAACCGTTTCGCAATCTCGACACCTGTCGAAAAACAATCAATGGCGAAAACTATCGCTCAAAAAGCTGTTGCTGCTGGTATCAATGGTATCCAAGTCGACGGTATGGACGTTCTTGCTGTATACGCTGCTACGAAACAAGCACGCGTAGAAGCACTTAACGGTGTTCCGACATTGATCGAAACATTGACTTACCGTTATGGACCACACACACTCGCTGGTGATGATCCAACACGTTACCGTACAAAAGACATGGATGATGAGTATCAAGCACAAGATCCACTCGTCCGTTTCCGTGCTTTCATGGAAGCAAAAGGTCTTTGGAACGAAGATAAAGAGAACGAAGTCATCGAGCAAGCTAAAGCTGACGTTAAGGAAGCACTTGCACAAGCTGACAAAGAACCAAAACAAAAAGTTACAGATTTCATCAACGTGATGGCTGAAAAGCTTCCACTAAACCTGCAAGAGCAGCTTGATGAGTATACAGCAAAGGAGTCGAAATAACCCATGGCACAAATGACGATGATCCAAGCGATCACTGACGCAATGCGCGTCGAGATGAAACGCGACGAACAAGTTCTCTTGTTCGGTGAAGACGTCGGTAAAAACGGTGGGGTATTCCGTGCGACAGAAGGTCTTCAAGATGAACTCGGCGAAGACCGTGTCTTCGATACACCACTTGCGGAATCAGGTATTGGTGGTCTTGCTGTCGGATTCAGTCTGACAGGATTCCGTCCAATCATGGAAATCCAATTCTTCGGATTCGTATTCGAAGTATTCGATTCAGTTGCAGCACAACTAGCGCGTCTCCGTTACCGTTCAGGTGGCACATACAATGCGCCTGTAACAATCCGTTCACCATTCGGTGGCGGTGTTAAAACACCGGAACTTCACGCAGATAACCTCGAAGGACTCATGGCTCAGTCACCAGGACTTAAAGTTGTCATTCCTTCAACACCATACGATGCAAAAGGTCTCTTGATCGCGTCAATCCGTGATAACGATCCAGTCGTATTCCTCGAGCACATGAAACTCTACCGTTCATTCCGCGGTGAAGTGCCAGAGGGCGATTACACGATCGAACTCGGAAAAGCTGATGTAAAACGTGAAGGTACAGATGTAACAATCGTCACTTACGGTGCGATGGTGCACGCTTCACTTAAAGCAGCAGAAGAGCTCGAAAAAGAAAACATCAGCGTCGAAATCATCGACTTGATGACGATCAGCCCGATCGATATCGATACGATTCTTGCTTCTGTCAAGAAAACAAACCGTGTCGTCGTCGTTCAAGAAGCACAAAAACAAGCGGGTATCGCTGCAATGGTTGCAACTGAAATCCAAGAACGTGCAATCCTTGACCTCGAAGCGCCAATTCTTCGTGTTGCTGCTCCAGATACGATCTTCCCATTCGCACAAGGTGAAGACGTCTGGATTCCGGATCACAAAGATATCGTCGAAAAAGTCAAGACTGTCTACAATTTCTAAGAGCATTTCGGAAAATATGGAGAGGGGTGCATTCTCTCCTTGCTTCCGTTTTTACAGATAACAATCGACTAGAAGAGTGAACTAAAAGGAGGCATATTCAAATGGGTTTATTTGAATTCAAATTGCCGGATATCGGTGAGGGTATTCATGAAGGTGAAATCGTAAAGTGGTTCGTAAAAGCGGGCGACACTGTCAAAGAAGATGATGTTCTTCTTGAAGTACAAAACGATAAAGCAGTCGTTGAAATTCCATCGCCAGTTGATGGTACTGTTAAAGAAGTAAAAGTTGACGAAGGTGTCGTAGCTGTCGTTGGCGACGTCCTCATCACTTTCGAAGTCGAAGGCGAAGGTTCTGCTCCTTCTGAAGAAGCAGAGCAACCAAAAGCTGAAGAAAATGCGAAAGACGTTCAAGATACGGATCAAAAAGTGGAAGACAAACCAAATGAGGTTCAAATCCATAAATCAGAACGTGTCATCGCGATGCCATCTGTCCGTAAATATGCACGTGAAAAAGGTGTCGACATCCGTGAAGTCCAAGGTTCTGGAGACAACGGTCGTGTCGTTAAAGAAGACATCGATGCATTCGCAAACGGTGGACAAACTTCTGATGCACCAGCAACAGAAGAAAAAGCACCAGCTGCTTCTGCACCAAAAACAGAAGTGAAGCCATACGTTGCTGCTCAACCTGAACTTGAAACACGCGAGAAAATCAAAGGAATCCGTAAAGCGATTTCGAAAGCAATGGTTAACTCGAAACATACAGCTCCACACGTAACACTCATGGACGAAGTGGATGTTACGAACCTCGTTGCACTCCGTAAAAACTTCAAAGAAGTTGCGGCTGCTCAAGGTACGAAATTGACTTACCTTCCGTTCGTCGTAAAAGCATTGACTGCTGCTGCTAAAAAATACCCGGCAATCAACGCATCAATCGACGATGTAAACGAAGAAATCGTCTACAAAAACTACTTCAACATCGGCATTGCTGCTGATACAGACAACGGTCTTGTCGTACCAGTCGTTAAAGATGCAGATCGTAAATCGATCTTCGCACTTGCTGACAACATCAATGACCTTGCTGGTAAAGCGCGTGACGGAAAACTTTCTGGCGACGAGATGAAAGGCGGATCAATCACGATCACTAACATCGGTTCTGCTGGCGGTCAATGGTTCACACCAGTCATCAACCACCCAGAAGTTGCAATCCTCGGTATCGGTCGTATCGCTGAAAAAGCGGTCGTTAAAAACGGCGAAATCGTTGCTGCACCAGTTCTTGCACTTTCATTCAGCTTCGACCACCGTCTCATCGATGGTGCAACTGCACAAAACGCGCTTAACTTAGTTAAACGCCTATTGAACGACCCACAACTTCTCATCATGGAGGGATAAGCAATGGTAGTAGGTGAATTCGCACAAGAAACAGATTTACTCGTAATCGGGGCTGGCCCTGGTGGTTACGTTGCTGCAATCCGCGGCGCGCAACTTGGTATGAAAGTAACAATCGTTGAACGTGAAAACGTCGGTGGCGTCTGCTTAAACGTAGGATGTATCCCATCAAAAGCCTTGATCACTGCAGGACATAACTTCCAGCACGCTAAAGGTTCAAGCGATATGGGGATCACTTCTGAGAATGCAACTGTCGATTTCTCGAAAGTTCAATCTTGGAAACAATCTGTCGTCAATAAATTGACTGGCGGCGTTAGTGGTCTTCTTAAAGGGAACAAAGTCGAGACTGTCGTTGGGGAAGCTTACTTCCAATCAGAAGATACAGTCCGTATCATCAACGAAGATTCTTCGACTCCCTACAAATTCAAGAAATGTATCATCGCGACAGGTTCGACTCCAATCGAACTTCCAGCTTTCAAATGGTCAAAACGCGTTCTTTCTTCAACAGGCGCATTGAACCTTCCTGAAATCCCGAAAAAACTCATCGTCATCGGTGGCGGATACATCGGGATGGAGCTTGGTACAGCGTATGCGAACTTCGATACAGAAGTCGTCATTCTTGAAGGAACAAAAGACATCCTTTCTGGTTTCGAGCCTGCTATGACGCAAGTCGTTAAGAAAAAGCTCAAACAAAAAGGTAACATCACGATCCACAACGAAGCACTTGCTCAAAGTGTGGAAGAGTCGGAAGATGGCGTTAAAGTAACATTCGAAGTCAACGGTGAAGCACAAACAGTTGAAGCGGACTACGTCCTCGTCACTGTCGGTCGCCGTCCGAACACTGGTGATCTTGGTCTTGAAATGGCAGAAGTCAAAGTCAGCGACCGTGGTCTTGTCGAAATCGACGATCAGTGCCGTACTTCAAACGAAAACATCTACGCAATCGGTGATATCGTTCCAGGACCACCACTTGCACACAAAGCTTCATTCGAAGCTAAAATTGCTGCTGAAGCAGCTGCAGGACACCCTGCATACCTCGACTACAGCGCGATTCCAGCAGTCGTCTTCACAGACCCAGAACTCGCTACTGTCGGTTACACTGAAGCACAAGCGAAAGAAGAAGGACTCGACTACATCGCGTCTAAATTCCCTTACGCTGCGAATGGTCGTGCACTTGCACTCAACGAGCCAGACGGCTTCTTGAAAATGATCACTCGTAAATCAGATGGTCTCTTGATCGGCGCGCAAATCGCTGGTACAGGCGCATCTGATATGATCGCTGAAATGGGACTCGCAATCGAGTCTGGTATGACAGCTGAAGATATCGCACTCACAATCCACGCGCACCCATCACTCGGTGAAATCGCAATGGAAACTGCTGAAGTTGCAATCGGTAGCCCAATTCACATCATTAAATAATTTCGAAACACCTCATACACGGGGAGCCGACCGTGTATGAGGTGTTTTTTTGTTTTGTCTTGATTCAAAAAAGGAAAAGAGTAAAAAATGGAGAGGGTGGACGCATATGGAATCCGTGACTGCCTTAGAGGAGCTGTATTACGTATCAGAGATGGATAAGGTTCGCTTTGTAGGCTGGACGACCGCATTCGCTCGCTATGATTTCGCTGTCATCTGTACAGGACAATTTTTTGGGAAAGTACTCGTCGTTAGTTTAACCGGTGGTCAGTCAGCGTTACTTGATCAACAGGATGTGTTGAATGGAGAAGTTTTAGTTCGTACTTTTGCAATTGAGCAAGAGGATGTTGCATTAATTGGTGAAGCATTAGCGGCATTCATTCCTTGTTCGCCAAACGATGAATATGCAGAATGAAACGATCCAATTAAAAAAGCAGTAATCCTCATCTAGTAAGGATTACTGCTTTGTTTTGTCTTCACCGAATTGCATTCGATTGCTGAATGACTTTGATCGTCTCGAGCGAATGATCCTCAAGACCTTGAACCGGAAGACCAGCTTCAATGTTTTCTTTAATATAGGCAAGATTGTCTGCCGTGATCATTTCGCCAGGAATAAAGATGGGAATACCAGGAGGGTACACCATCATGAATTCAGCTGAAATCCGTCCGACCGCATCGACTAACGGAATTGTCTCTGTTTCTTCATAGAAAGCATCACGTGGGCTGAGAGCGAGCGCTGGAATGTCTGGAAGGACGATTGAGTGATCAGTCGTTTCAGCGCCATTATTCTGATAGCGTGCAACAAGTAAAGACATCGCATGTAGGAATGCATCGATTGTCTCTTCCGAGTCACCAGAAGTGATGATGACAAGGATATTATTTAAATCAGAAAGTTCAACTTCGATCCGATGTTCTTCACGCAAAAACTCTTCGACAAGGTGACCAGAAATACCAAGTCCCTTAACGGAAACGAGCACTTTCGTTGGATCAAAAGCGAACGTCGCACTTGAATGAAGATCGGATTCGCCGAAAACGGCGAGATAAGGAAGCTTCGCTAATCCGAAACGCATCCGTGTCGCGAGCTCGAGTGCCCGACGATTCATTGCTTCACCGTTGATTGCAAGATGGCGCCGTGCGCAGTCAAGAGAAGCAAGCAGTAGATAGGATGTTGAAGTCGTCGTCAACATCGAGAGTACCGCTTGGACCTTATCTGGAGAGACAAGACCCCGGCGAACGTTTAAAACAGAGCTTCCAGTGAGTGACCCACCGAGTTTATGGACACTCGTTGCTGCGAGATCAGCTCCTGCTTGCATCGCAGATAATGGCATATCTTCGTGGAAGGCGATATGGACGCCGTGTGCTTCGTCGACGAGTACCGGAATACCCTTACTATGGGAAAGTTTGACGATGCTCTCCAAGTCGCCAGCAACGCCGAAATAAGTCGGGTTGATGACGAGCACTGCCTTTGTATCAGGATGAAGTGCAAGGGCACGTTCTACCGCGCTTGGTGTGATACCGTGTGCGATACCAAATGTCTCATCGAATTCAGGATGAATGAAAATCGGGTGCGCACCAGAAAGAACGATAGCTGACATCACCGATTTATGAACATTCCGAGGAACGAGAATTTTATCATCAGGTCCGACGACGCTCATGATCATTGCCATGATTGCGGTTGACGTTCCTTGTACGGAAAAGAACGTTTCGTCGGCATGGAAGGCTTGAGCTGCCAATTGATGAGCTTCCTTAATGATTGCCTTTGGATGATGAAGATCATCAAGGGGAGCGATATTGATTAAATCGATATCGAGCGCATTCTGACCGATGAACGATCGAAAGGCTGGATCCATTCCTTGACCATTTTTATGACCGGGAATATGAAATTGAATTGGTTGACGTTTCGCATGCGCGAGTAGCGCATCGAATAAAGGTGTATCGAGCTGTGTTAAGCTTTTTGTTTGCACCAGATTTCCCCCCTTAAAACCGAATAAAAATACAATCAAACAAGCTAACTATAACAAGTTTTCGAACGGTTGCAACTGTTTTATGCTTCTTTTCCGTGTAAAATAGAAAAGTGCAGAAAGGAAGTGGGAATGATGGCATTGAGTTATCCGCTCAATTCCGATTGGTCGACGGAAGAAATCGTGAAAGTCATCGACTTTTTCAATTTAGTCGAACAAGCGTATGAATCAGGTGTAGAACGACAACGTTTGCTCGAGGCATATCGGGAATTTAAGCAAATCGTCACCTCGAAATCCGAGGAAAAACAGTGGGATCAGTTTTATATGGAAGAGACAGGTTGCTCAAGTTATCGGACGATGCAACAGGCAAAACGCCAAGAAGATCCAATCGTGCGCATGAAAAAATAATGACATCATAAAAGATAAGACTCCTATGCGATCGTATAGGAGTCTTATCTTTTATACGGACTGGAAATGTGCGGAAAATGATCATCATTTGTTTAAAGTGGAAGGGAAGCGGCTATATACTACATACAAGACGTTATCCTTACAAATATGTGAAACTGTATTTTTTAAAATTAGATGCTTTACATCTAAGTTGAATCGTACTATTATTGATTCAATCCACTGATAAGTCGCAATTGTCTGACAAATTAAACGTCTGTTTATCCCGCGAAGGAGTGTGGTTACTGTGAAACAAGTGATAGAAGCATACAAGAGAAAAGATGCAGAAAAACGCATTCCTGTATTGCGTCTCGAAATCGACTATGAGCTTGCTACATTACATGATGCGATGGTGGCAAGTGACGCAGAAGCTGTTGGTGCAAGTAAAGAGCGCCTCGAAAAATATCGTCAAGAGATGGTACGTCTTGAAGCTTGATTTCAACGTCCTTTTCTCTACCTTATAATAAAATATCACTACTTCAACCAGCGAATCGTTCGCTGGTTTTCTTTTTTTGTTACTATAGAAGAAGCTGGAAACGATGATGAAGGAGTGAAGGAAGATGCAAATCGAGTTGGATGCGATAGACTTGATCAAGCGAGCAGGGAAATACATTCGCGAAAAGATTGATGTGTCGTATCACATTGAACAGAAAACCGGAAAAAGTGATTTAGTGACGGAGATTGATCAAGCCGTCGAGGATTTATTGATTAAAGGTATTCTAGATCGCTATCCGGATCATCATATTTATGGTGAAGAGGGGCGCATCGCTCGACCCGATACACTCGAAGGTACGATTTGGTTCGTTGATCCGATCGACGGAACAATGAACTTCATCCGTCAAAAGCGAATGTTCGCCATCTCAATTGCGATCATGATGGAAGGGGAATTACGGTACGGATTTGTTTATGATGTCATGGCTGACGAGCTATTTCATGTCATCAAAGGACAAGGGGCTTATCAAAACGGTATTCGGTTACCTCAACTGACAGAACGGAGCGTTAAGGAAGCGATCATCTGTATGAATGCTACCTGGGTGACGCCGAACCGTCGAATTAACACGGATCGTCTTGCTCCACTCGTGCGACACGCAGTAGGTGTACGAGCGATTGGTGCAGCTTCCCTTGAACTCGCATGGACGGCTGCCGGACGCGTTGATGGATATATCACGATGCGTAACATGCCTTGGGATTATGCAGCCGGTCAGTTATTGATTGAAGAGCTTGGTGGACGTGTTGGGACGATTACCGGAGAGCCGATGTCGTTTCTCGAGCAAACGAGTGTATTAGCAGGGAGCCAGACATTCGTTGAAGATGTATTGACGTTCGTACAAACACAAGAGGGTTGAAAAAAGGTCCTTTCGTTTAAAAACGAAAGGAACCTTCCCAGTCATGTTTGTTTGCGCAAACGTGCCTTTAAAACGAATCCGGCACCCATCGCAACTATCATCAAGACGACAGAGGCAATCGTCATCGCTACGTTTTGTTCCGCGATGAAAATGCCGATGGCTGCCATGGATCCTACTGCAAGCATGGCAAGTAACAAAAATAGTAGACGCATGTTTTTTCCCCCTCTACCCGTGAGTACGTTAACAGTGTAGCGTGAATGAAGAATAATGAAAAGGCTTTCGAGATGATGTCGAATCTTAGTCATTGCCAATTAGGACTCTACCTGTGCTATACTCTTAAAGTTGACCGAAAGTATGATAAGATTTATTTAAATGAATAGAAAGAGGTACACACCTATGACAACTTTAGTACGAAATGATTTACGCAACGTTGCGATCATCGCTCACGTTGACCATGGTAAAACAACATTAGTCGATGAGCTTTTAAAACAGTCTGGTACGTTCCGTACGAACGAACAAGTCGAAGAACGCGCAATGGACTCAAATGACATCGAGCGGGAACGTGGAATCACGATTCTTGCGAAAAACACTGCAATCGACTACAAAAACACACGCATCAACATCGTTGATACGCCAGGACACGCCGATTTCGGTGGAGAAGTTGAGCGGATCATGCGTATGGTGGACGGCGTCATCCTCGTTGTCGATGCACGTGAAGGCTGTATGCCACAAACACGTTTCGTTTTGAAAAAAGCACTCGAGCAAGGACTTCAACCAATCGTCGTCGTCAACAAAATCGACAAACCGATGGTCCGTCCTCTTGAAGTCGTCGACGAAGTCGTAGATCTCTTGATCGACCTCGGCGCTGACGAAGATCAACTCGAATTCCCAGTCGTTTATGCATCGGCAGTCAACGGCTCAAGTTCATTTGAACCTGAATTAGATAAACAAGAAGATACAATCACGAACGTTCTTGATTTAATTCTTGAGCATACACCAGCACCTGTCGATAACACAATGGAGCCACTTCAGTTCCAAGTTACGATGCTTGACTATGATAACTACCTCGGACGGATCGGTGTCGGTCGTGTCTTCCGTGGCGAAATCAAAGTTGGCGATAGCGTTTCACTTTCAAAACTTGACGGTTCAACGAAGAACTTCCGTGTCACGAAGTTGTTCGGTTACTTCGGTCTAAAACGTGTCGAAATCGAAACTGCAAAAGCAGGAGACTTGATTGCGATCGCTGGTATGGAAGACATCAACGTCGGTGAAACAGTTTGCCCGACTTCACACGTTGATCCACTCCCATTATTACGTATCGATGAGCCAACGCTTCAAATGACATTCATCGTCAACAACTCGCCATTCGCTGGTCGTGAAGGAGATCTCGTTACTTCACGTAAAATCGAAGAGCGTCTTGAAAAAGAACTCGAAACAGACGTTTCACTTCGCATCGAAAACACAGACTCACCGGACCGCTGGATCGTTTCTGGTCGTGGGGAGCTTCACCTCGGGATCTTGATCGAGAACATGCGCCGTGAAGGATACGAAATCCAAGTATCTAAACCGCAAGTTATCATCAAAGAAGAAGAAGGTGTCAAAGTCGAGCCATTCGAACGCGTCGTCATCGATACACCAGAAGAGTACACAGGTTCTGTCATGGAATCGATCGGTCTCCGCAAAGGTGAATTGACGAACATGCAAACAATGGACAACGGTCAAACAAAAATGGAATTCATCGTTCCTTCACGTGGTTTGATCGGTTACCGTAACGAATTCCTTTCTGCTACACGCGGATACGGAATCATGAACCACACATTCGAAGAATACCGTCCGTTCATCCAAGCGGATATCGGTGGACGTCGTAGTGGAGTTATGGTCTCAATCGAAACAGGTAAAGCAACTGCTTACGCGATCTCAGCTCTTGAAGACCGCGGAACGATCTTCATCGAGCCTGGTATTGAAGTATACGAAGGTATGATCATCGGCGAATGTAACCGTGATGTCGATCTCGCTGTCAACGTCGTTAAAGCAAAACAATTAACGAACATGCGTGCATCTGCAAAAGATTCAACAAACGTTCTTAAACGTCCACGTGTCTTCTCACTTGAAGAGTCGTTGACATTCTTGAATGAAGATGAGTACTGTGAAATCACACCACAATCGGTTCGTCTCCGTAAACAAGTCTTGAACAAAAACGAACGTGAAAAGCAAGAAAAACGTCGTCGTCTAGGTAAAGATTGAGTCTTGAACGAATAGGGGGATTGGCAATGAATGCACAAGCTGCCGTTGCTTCTGATTTTCCGAAATACGATATTCCGTTCATCGCGAAACTTCTCGGTGTCGGAAGTGATCCGAATAACATCGAAACGGGATTTTATCCTTTAATGATCACTGTCGTCATCTTGACGCTTGTCGTCTTTAAGTTAGGATTTGCAAAGGAACTAGCATGGTGGAAATCACTGATCGTCTATCTCTTGCTCGCCGTCTTCTCGGCAGCATTGACGCTTGTCTTCTGGACATGGCCGATTCCTGAAGTACTCCTTGCGATGGTCTTCGTGCTTGGTATTTATCGCTTCCGGATGTGGATGGTCAAGCGTGAACGTGAACGGACAGCTTCTTGACGGAAGCATGTCATGAATCAAAAGAACGAATCTCTTCGGAGGTTCGTTCTTTTTTTGTGCTAATTCAGATGCATGATTTAAAGCGTAGCGGGAACAGGGATACTAAAAGGGGGGAGAAAACAGTGAAAATAAGGTATGTCATACCCCTGCTGTTAGCGGGTATTCTGATCGGCTGTACACAAACGTCAGAAGAATCGTCAACAAAGGAAACCAATCAGAAGACACAAAAAAACAATCAACAGGATTCAGGTAATCAAGAAGATACGCAATCATCACAAACGCAAGAAGGAGTCGTATTTAAAGAGCTAAACGCCCCATGGAATATCGTTCGCGAAGGAGAGACTTTTTATATTACAGAGCGCGAAGGAACAATCGTCAAAGGAAAACAAGGTGATTATGAGAGGATGCGCTTGCAACTGAAGAAAGATGTAATTGCTGAAGGAGAAAGTGGATTACTCGGTATGGTACTTGACCCTGATTTTAAGAACAATAAGACGGCATACGTCTATCATACGTATGCAAAACAAAATCAAGCGACCAATCGTGTCATTGCAATCAAAGAAGAAGGCCATCAGTGGGTCGAAGAGCGTGTGTTACTCGACGATATTCCGGGAGCGACGATTCACAACGGAGGACGACTTGAGTGGGGTCCAGAAGGTGCACTCTACGTCACAGCAGGAGACGCAGCAAATCCTGAACTGGCGCAAGACATTGATTCATTGGCAGGAAAGATTTTACGCATCACATCTGAAGGAGAACCGTTCAAGGGGAATCAAAAAGGATACGTCTACAGTCTCGGTCACCGGAATCCACAAGGACTTGTTTTCGTCGATGATCAACTGTATGCAAGCGAACATGGGCAAAGTGGGCACGATGAGATCAATCGAATCGAACAAAAGAATTATGGATGGCCGACGATTGAAGGGAAAGAGCAAGCAGACGGACTGGTGACGCCGTGGTATGAAGTAGGAGAACAATCTGTTGCACCAAGTGGAGTTGCAACAGCAGAGAATACACTTTATTTTGCAACACTTGTCGGGCAACGATTACAAACCATCGATCTAGAGACGAAGCAAGTCAAGACGATTGTCGAAAACCAAGGTCGGATTCGCGATGTCTGGATTGACGAGACATCGATTTACTATATTACAAATAATACGGACGGAAGAGGGAATCCATCGGCAGATGATGATCGATTGGTTCGAATCAATCGATGAACAATAAAAGGTCTGTCAGGGAATTTTCCCGCAGACCTTTTGTTTACCAGTGTTTTCGTTTCGTTTCCCAAGTCGGGTATAAATGGAATTGTCCAGAAGCGTGGCGTTCAAGTGTCCGTTCTTCTACGCGTGATCGACACTCATCACAGATATGGACACGAACAGGTTTATTGCGTAATCGCTTCGCCGTGAAGGACCAATCATCAATCGTTTCACGCTTATCGCAAATCGTACATTTCACTCGCATGTCAGGTCCTCCCTTTTTTTCTTAGTATATCATATTAGAAGATTATTCAGATGTAAAAAAGGGAAACGAGAAGTATATCTCGAAATATCATCACTAAGTCGTAGAGGGGGTGATGTCATGGCAAATAAAGTTGAACAACAGCTTAACTCAGGTCAACTAGAAGCACTATCGCAATTACCACTCGTTTTTTTGATTACGCATGATCAATCCAAACATTGGCCCATCACACATGCAATCAGTTGGGTACATGCGACGGATTCGCAAACGGTTCGTTTTGCAATCGAAGCAGATTCTCATCTCGTTAAAACATTACGAGAACATCCGGTCTTCACGTTGATCTTTTTTGCAGATCAGTCGACGTACAGCTTAACGTGTACGGACGTCAAGGCGTTTACGCCGCAAGAAGACCTTCCGTTGCCACTCGCTTTTTATGAGGGACGCGTTGAGGAGGTGCGTGACATCTTGTTTTACGGAGCAACTGTCACACAACGACCGACTATCGAAAAAACATACGATGAACAGGCAGCCGAACGGTTGGATCAACTCGTTCATCGCATCCTAAAAGCGTAACATTCATCACAAACTCGACTCTAAAGGGGCGAACGATGGAATGAAAAAAATATACGTACTTGATACCAATGTCATGCTTCATGATCCACTTTCTCTTTTCCAATTCCAGGAGCACGACGTCGTCATACCAGCGATCGTACTAGAAGAACTAGATGGAAAAAAACGCAACATGGATGAGGTTGGACGTAATGCACGAGAAACAGCTCGCATCTTAGACCAATTACGGGAAACTGGTCAGCTTCATGCGGGAGTGCCACTCGGAAACGGTGGCATTCTTCGCGTCGATATTGGGGACTCCATTCATGAAGGTTCGCCGTTTACGCATGAATCGAACGATAACAAGATTATCGAGCTCGCATGGTCGATTCATCGGGAACAACAAACTGAAGCGACCCCACGAGATGTCATTCTCGTCTCAAAAGATATCTTAGTCCGCGTCAAAGCGGATGCGTATGGATTAGTCGCTGAGGACTATATGACGGATCATATCGCTGACTTGACTGGTCTTTATACAGGATTCATCGAAGTGACCGTCGATCAGGAATATATCGATGCTTTCTATCAGGATAAACGACTTTCAGTTGATGTATTGCCGGAAAAAGTGCAACCGAATGAATTCATCATTCTAAAAAGTAATATGTCAAAAGCCTCTGCGATTGCTGTCGTTGATCAGAATTTGCCGATCATCCGGGCACTTTCGATCGATGTTGATCAAGTCTGGGGTGTTATTCCCCGAAACGTTCAACAACGGATGGCGTTTGAGTTATTACTTCGAGACGATGTACCGCTCGTTACACTCGTTGGGAAGGCAGGTACCGGAAAGACATTACTTGCACTCGCTGCGGGGCTCCTGCAAGTAGAAGACGAGCATAAATATAAAAAACTGGTCGTTGCTCGTCCAGTCGTGCCGATGGGAAATGATATTGGCTACTTGCCAGGTGAGATGGAGGAAAAGCTTCGTCCGTGGATGCAACCGATCTATGATAACCTCGAACATCTCTTTAATACGGGATCAGGAGACGAACTTGGTAACATTCTCGCGGGAATGAAGACGATTCAACTGGAAGCGTTGACATATATTCGAGGACGGAGCATGCCGGGGCAATTCATCATTATCGATGAAGCGCAGAATTTGACGAAACATGAAGTCAAGACGATTTTGACACGTGTCGGTGAAAACTCGAAAATCGTGTTAGTCGGGGATCCGCAACAGATCGATCACCCGTATTTAGATGAATATTCGAACGGTTTATCCTACGCCGTAGAACGCCTTAAAAATGAGAAGATGACGGGACACGTCAAACTCGTCAAAGGGGAACGCTCGAATCTGGCGCGCCTCGCAGCCGACTTATTATAAAAAACGTGGTGCGTCTATTCTGGCGCACCACGTTTTCCTTATATGACGGTAACCGTGTGAATAGATTTGACGATCCGTTGTCCGTGCAACAGGTGAACGGGTCCATCTGATAACACTTTGCCGTCTTGTGAGAACTGCAGGTACACTTCGTCGAGTTTCTCAAGTGGAAGTTCGACCGTTTCTTCACCTTCGAAACGAATAGCGGTCGCTTCCGGTAAGAGTTCAGCATTCCGGATGAACGGTGCGAGCGCCATGGCGAATGACCCTTGAAGCGCGGCTTCTTTTTCAGCGCGTGTCATCGGACGATTATGATCCGTACGACTGCCTTCCATGATGCCTTTATCCCACGCTGCCCCCATTTTCGCGTAGTACGCCTCTTGTTCGCTCGTATCTGCTGGTTGGCCAATCTTCTCAATCGCAACCTTTCGTTCATCAAAGATCCAAACTGTCGGATCAATCGTCAACTGGTGCCGTACTTTACCGTTAATCGGAAAAATCATTGTTATACCCCCTAAATGTGTAAGTCCAACAAATCCATTATACCGAAACGTTGAATTGTTGGCGAAAGTAAGGTAAAGTTTAGCTATAACAGGAACGCGTCATTTGATGAGGAGGGATTGGATTGTCAACTGAAATCGAGACAGTTCATCGCCAGCGCGCTCTTGAGCTACTAGAAGCGGATGCACAAAAAATCCGCCGGTTGATCGAGGTCCAGCTTGCGAATTTAACGATGCCACAATGTCCTCTTTACGAGGAAGTATTGGATACACAAATGTTCGGATTGTCCCGTCAGATTGATTTTGCGGTACGTCTTGAACTGATTGATGCGGGTGAAGGGAAACAGTTGCTCGAATCACTTGAACAGCAATTATCTGATTTACATGATGCGGAGACGTGCTGATTTTCTACTCAAACGTGAAATGCGGCGTTTGGGTATTTTTTTTTAGAAAACGAAAAAAAGGACGTGTACATATGTTAGCGAAGTTTAAAGAAAAACGAGCATTTTTTGACTACGGTCTCTTCTTTACGATGCTCATCCTCATGGCGATCAGTACAGTCATGGTCTATAGTGCCAGCGTGTGGAACGGTGGCGATTATGCGAATACGTCCTTCTTTGAGAAGCAGTTGATGTTCGATGCGATGGCCATCGTGCTGTTCCTTTTAGTTTCGCAAGTGAATCATGAAGTATTTCGTGGACCAATCATTCGTTTACTCTTGTACGCGATTACATGGTTGATGCTGATGGCAACACTATTTTCGGTTCCCCTAAACGGAGCTCGCGCCTGGTTGAACTTCGGTATCTTCTTGATTCAACCAATCGAGCTTTGTAAATTCGTGCTCGTCGTCGGGCTTGCCAGTTATTTTGATCAAAAGCACAAAGGAAAGATGGATGGCGTGATTGGGATTGTCCATCACTTCATCCATCGTCAAATTCCAGCGACGTCCCCCGGAAAACGGATTTTACTTAGTTTCTCGGACTGGATCTTGATTCCGATGGTCGTATTACTTGCACCTTACGCGATCATCATTCGTATGCAACCGGATGACGGCGGATTATTCATTCTGTTACTCATCACGGCGATGATTTTATTTGCAGTAGGATTACCGAGTGGTTACATCATGTTATGTGTCGTTACCGTTCCGATCATCTTCTTGTACGCATGGAACAATTTTTCCGATAATCAGATGCAACGGATTCAAGCGAGTTTGAATCCCTTTCTTGACGCAGAAGGTAAGGGATATCAGCTCATCAACTCCGTCATATCGATTGCCCATGGGGGATTGTTCGGAGTGGGTCTTGGGAATAGTTTTCAAAAGTATGGTTATCTGCCAGAACCTGAAACCGACTACATCATGTCGATCATCTCGGAAGAACTCGGCTTCATCGGGGTCCTTGTCGTACTCGGTCTATTGTTTTACCTGATGATTCAAGGGGCGATCATCGCTAACCGGTGTGTCTCACTTTACTCGAGCATGCTCGCACTTGGGATTTCCGGTATTATTTTCATCCAGACATGTATCAATATTGCAGCCATGTCTGGTCTGTTTCCAGGTACAGGTGTCACCTTGCCATTCATCAGTTACGGTGGGTCATCGTTACTCGTCATGAGTACGATGCTTGGTGTAATGGCAAACATTTCTATGCAAAACAAATATCGGGTGGCTTATCATAAAGAAGTGCAAACTGCACGTTCGATGAGTGCCACGAGCTCATTAACTAAAGGGGGAGCATCAGTTGACTAAAATCCAGAAGATTCTCGTAGCAAACCGCGGGGAGATCGCGATTCGCGTTTTCCGTGCAGCGACGGAACTCGGTATTCGTACCGTTGCTATTTATTCACGAGAGGACATGGGTTCTCTTCATCGTTATAAAGCCGATGAAGCGTACCGGATCGGAGAAGGAAAAAAACCGATCGAAGCCTACCTCGACATTGAAGATATCATCGCAACAGCGAAAAAAGCCGAATGTGATGCGATCCATCCTGGTTATGGATTCCTCTCTGAGAATATTGAGCTAGCCAAACGTTGCCGCGAAGAAGGAATCATCTTCATCGGGCCGCAAGAAGATCACCTGTATAAGTTCGGAGATAAGGTACGGGCACGGACGACTGCAATTGAAGCGGGTCTTCCTGTCATTCCAGGAACAGATGGTCCGATCTCATCAATTGATGAAGCGTATGCGTTCGCAAAAGAAGCAGGCTATCCACTCATGGTCAAAGCATCGCTTGGTGGTGGTGGACGTGGTATGCGTGTCGTCCGGACAGAAGAAGAGCTTTCAGACATGATTGAACGAGCGAAATCTGAAGCTTTAAAAGCATTCGGTTCGGATGAAATTTACGTTGAAAAATTAATCGAACGACCAAAACATATTGAAGTCCAAATCATCGGGGATGCACATGGAAACATCATTCATTTGTTTGAACGAGACTGTTCCGTACAACGACGTCACCAAAAAGTCGTCGAAGTGGCGCCATGTGTCACGCTTTCAGAAGAAGGGCGTAAAAAGATCTGTGACGCGGCTGTCACGTTGATGAAACATGTCGGATACGAAAATGCGGGTACGGTCGAATTTCTCGTCACACAAGATGAATCGTTCTATTTCATCGAAGTCAACCCACGTGTACAAGTCGAGCATACGATTACGGAGATGATCACAGGCGTTGACATCGTTCAGACTCAAATCCGTGTTGCTGAAGGCGAATCGTTACATAGCGACCTTGTCGGCATTCCACAACAAGAAGAGATTAAGATGCTTGGTTTTGCGATCCAGAGCCGAATTACTTCAGAGGACCCAGAAAACGGCTTCTTGCCGGATACAGGTAAGATTAAAGCGTATCGTTCACCAGGCGGCTTTGGTGTACGTCTTGATGGTGGGAATGCCTATGTCGGAGCAGAAATTTCACCGTATTATGACTCGTTGCTCGTTAAAATCTCGACGCACGGTTTGACGTATGACCAAGCGGTCGCGAAAATGCGTCGAAACTTAAGTGAATTCCGGATTCGTGGTATTAAGACGAACATCCCATTCTTGAGCAATGTCTTGAAACACCACGCGTTCGTCAGCGGCGATTACAATACATCGTTTATCGATGATACACAAGAATTATTTATCTTCCCAAAACGTCAAGACCGGGGAACGAAGCTGTTGACGTACATCGGAGAGGTTTCCGTTAATGGATTCCCGGGAATCGGAAAACTGGACAAACCACTTGCGCGTGACGTCCGAATTCCAAAAAATCTTCCGGCAGACTACACGCCAGGCGCAAAAGCGATCCTTGATGCAGAAGGTCCGGAAGCTGTCGCGAAATGGTTGAAAGCACAAGACAACGTTTTGTTGACGGATACGACATTCCGTGACGCTCATCAATCGTTACTTGCGACACGAATGCGGACGAAGGATCTCGTTGCGATCGCAGAGGCGGAAGCGAAACTGCTTCCTGAATTGTTCTCAGTCGAGGCATGGGGAGGGGCAACATTTGATGTTGCGTATCGATTCTTATCAGAGGATCCATGGGTTCGTCTGATGAAATTGCGTGAAAAGATGCCGAACGTCCTGATTCAAATGTTACTCCGCGGTGCGAACGGCGTTGGTTACAAGAACTATCCAGACAATGTCATCCATACCTTCGTCAAGGAAGCGGCGCAAGCGGGAGTCGATGTCTTCCGAATTTTCGACAGCTTGAACAACCCGGAATCAATTCAACTCGCCATCGATGCGGTCTTGCCAACAGGTAAAATCGCGGAAGCAGCTGTCTGTTACACAGGGGATCTGTTCGATGCGAATCGTCCGAAATATCATCTGCCGTATTACGTCAATCTGGCGAAACAACTGGAAGAGAGCGGTGCTCACATCATTGCCATCAAGGATATGGCGGGTCTCTTGAAACCGGAAGCAGCCTATGCGCTTGTATCGGCACTTAAAGATGCAGTATCGTTACCAATCCATCTTCACACCCATGATGCGAGTGGAAACGGGATTTATACGTATGCGCGTGCGATCGATGCCGGGGTCGACGTCGTTGATGTCGCGGCATCAAGTATGTCAGGACTGACGAGTCAGCCAGCGGGTGGTAGCTTGATTCATGCCCTAAGTGGTCATCCACGTCAACCACTCGTCTCAGCACAGAAGTTCGAACAGATTTCGGACTATTGGCAGGACGTGCGTCATTTGTATCAAGCATTCGAACTTGATATGATCGCACCAAATCCAACCGTCTACGATCATGAGATGCCGGGTGGACAATATTCGAACTTACAGCAACAAGCAAAAGCGGTCGGGCTTTCGGATCGTTGGTCTGAAGTCAAAGAAATGTATGCGCGTGTCAACATGTTGTTTGGCGATATCGTTAAAGTCACACCGTCGTCGAAAGTCGTTGGAGACATGGCGCTCTTCATGGTCCAACATCATCTGACGGAAGAAGACATACTGCACCGAGCAAGTGGACTTGACTTCCCGGATTCAGTCGTTGAACTGATGAAGGGCGAACTCGGAACTCCGCCGGACGGTTTCCCGCAAGAAGTACAACGTGCCATCTTGAAGGGAGCTGCTCCGTTGACGGAACGTCCTGGTAAGATGATGCAACCTCTCAACTTTGATGCAATAAAAAATGAGTTGTTTGAGAAACTTGAACGACCAGTCACTGAATTTGATGCTCTCGCTTACGCGCTCTATCCAAAAGTCTTCATGGACTACAGTTCATATGTCGCGCGATATGGCGATATCTCGGTTCTTGATACGAATACATTCTTCCACGGTATGCGCCTAGGCGAAACGATCGAGGTCGAAATTGAACGAGGGAAGACACTATATCTCAAGTTGATTCAAATCGGTCAGCCAGACGATCACGGGATGCGGACAATCTATTATGAAATGAATGGTGTTCCTCGTGAAGTCGAAGTCAAGGACATCAGTATTAAGGAAAGTTCATCAAGCCGTCCAAAAGCAGATCGAAGTAACGCAAAACAGATCGGTGCGTCGATGCCGGGTAGTGTGCTGAAGGTACTCGTTGAGACAGGCACTCGTGTCCGTAAAGGAGAACAACTTCTCGTTACGGAAGCGATGAAGATGGAAACGACGATCCAAGCACCAGAAGACGGTGAGATCAAAGCCGTCCATGTTAAAGAAGGCGAAGCTATTGCGAGTCAAGACTTATTGATTGAATTCGTATAAGGTCACAATGAAAAACAGGCGCACGCTCGGCGGGCTGCCTGTTTTTCATTCAATATGTAATGGGAGAGGATACGGTTGAACATTATTTGTTGGATTCGAAGCGATTTTCGATTACAAGACAACCACATGTTGGCACGTGCGATTGAATTACTGAAGGAAAATCCAAAAGCGACAGTCGAGTTCGTCTTTTGGCTCAATCCAGATTACATTGGAGAATATGAAGCGCGGCAACAATATTTCTTTCAAGCGCTCGAATTGTTTTCAGATGATTGTAAAGAAAAAGAGATGCCGATTCGCTTCATCGAAGGCGATGAACAAGCTTTCTTAGATGCAACCAATGATGCGGACGTTCTGTTATTCAATGCGGAATATGTCGAACCATTCAAGGCGCGGGATGAGAGAATCATCAAAAAACGTAAGGAACGACAAACGGAGCGCTTGTTAGACCGGCATCTGCTCCATCCACATGACATTAAAAAGCAGGATGGAAAGTTCTATAAAGTATTCACGCCGTATAAGAATGCGTTCATGAAAAAAGAAATTCCAACACCCTATGATGTGAAGTGGCAAACGCTACGGGATCATTATCATAAGCGCCAGCACACTAATAGTTTCATTGATGCCTATTTTAAAAAGGCACAGTCTGATGCGGCATTTCATCCGGGTGAGAAGCAAGCGAAACAACGCTTAAAGAAATTCATCGAGCAATCGCTTGAAAACTACGAAGAGAATCGTGATCTTCCAGCGATGGACGGTACGAGTTTACTCTCACGTTATCTACGGACCGGTGAGATCGGGATTCGAACGGTCTATGCAGCTATTCAAGATGCAAAAGAATCGAAAGGGAAGCAGACATTCATCTCCGAACTCATCTGGCGTGAGTTCTATTACATGATTTTAATGCACTTCCCGGAATCGAAACGACAAGCGGTCAACACCCAGTACCGAGAAATCAAGTGGGAAGAAAACGAGGACGGATTCAAGGCTTGGTGTGAAGGGAAAACCGGCTATCCGATCGTCGATGCAGCGATGCGTCAATTGAACCAAACCGGTTGGATGCATAATCGTCTGCGGATGATTGTCGCGTCGTTCCTGACAAAAGATCTATTGATCGATTGGCAAAAAGGGGAACGTTATTTCCAACAGAAACTCGTCGATTATGAAGCGGCTTCGAACATCGGTGGTTGGCAATGGGCGGCATCGGTCGGGACGGATGCCGTACCGTACTTCCGAGTCTTCAATCCGACGACACAATCAAAGAAGTTCGATAAGGACGGAGAGTTCATTCGGCAGTATGTCACGGAAATCAAAGATCTGTCGAAGCAATATATTCATGAACCGACGCAGCAACAACGAGAAGACTCTGGATACCCAGAACCAATCGTTGCACATGATGAAGCGCGAAAGCGTGCAATCGCTCGATTCAAGTAATGAAAAAAGGATATTCCTCAGCGGAGGAACATCCTTTTTTTACGACCTTATTGAAGACGGCTATTTGCTTTACGTGTTCGGAATGCATGATACGTCAAGTAGGATAAGACACCGAAATAACACGTAATCAAGAAGGCGTGCAGTAACGGTACATATGTTGCATGTCCACCGAGAACGATCCAAGCACCTGTAGCAACTTGACACGAGATGAAGAACGTCGCGAATGCCATGCCGATTTTCGTCGTCCGGTGTTTTAAGCGAATGGCTGTAATATGAACGAACAACGTGTAGAGGAATAATAGCCCAGCCATGATTCGGTGAATCATTTGGACCCAGGCTTCGAACGTCATCGACGGTTGGGAACAAACGGGCCAACCCACACACGCATATGTAGCGCCAACATGGCGAACGTAAGCACCAGTATAGACGACGATCAGCGTGTAGACGAGCAGACCGTACAAGAGCTTCCGCAAGAATGCTGGGACAGATTCCCTGAATTCCTGACCAGGACGCTCCATGATCAATATCGTTAAAATCAATAAGGCAGCAAAGGAAATCAAGGAGATACCAAAATGTAACGCCATGACGAGATCTGATTGTTGCCAAACGACAGCTCCTGCTCCGACGAGGGATTGAATCAACATGAAGATGAAGGCAAGAAATGCAAAAATCTTCGTATCTAATCGATCCTTAAAGGCAACGAGCGTCCAGAGACATAAGGCGATGATTAGGAGTCCAACGACTCCGGTCACAGCGCGGTGACTATATTCAATCATCGTTTCAACACTTGGGTTCGTCGGGATGAGTTCCCCATGACAGAGTGGCCAATCTGTTCCGCAGCCATCTCCCGAGTCCGTTTTTGTGACTGTCCCACCCATCAGCAAGACGATCATCATCGTAAACGTGACGAAGGCTGAAAACATCGAAAGCTTTCGATTCAAGATTTGGACACCACCTTTCTAAAAAATACGAAATACATGGATTTCCATAGGACTAGTATCGCATAAAAAGTCTCGAAACGCTTGCAATCTTTTAGAACAACGCTATTCTAGTATTAGGTAAATATGGTGAACTGTGATGAAAATCACATAGATTTCACATTTTGTTCATTATGTCGAAAGTATTTTCATACGTCACGGTCCTAAATATGTGGTATCTTTTATAGAGAAAAGGGCGTTTCGTGGCATGTCTGTGTTATTTCTGTGAAGAAATTACGTGAAGCCTAGGTGCTACACGGAAGCAGATGGTGAAAAGGAGGGAACAGCATGGCGAAAGTTACTGGAGAGGCACTGGATATGGCAATCGAGCAGGCGGATCAGCCCACATTCAAGGACTATGTCACCCTAGCAAAAATGGGGATCGTCCGTGCCAATCTGATTACGGTCTTCGCAGGGTATGTCGTAGCGGCATCGTACATAACGGATGATGTCCTATTGTATCTATGGCAAACCAAGTGGATGTTACTGTGGACGCTTCTCGGGAGTGGATTAGTCATTGCCGGAAGTTGCTACCTCAATAACTACATTGACCGGGACATCGATTATAAGATGGAACGGACGATGGGAAGACCAAGCGTTACTGGGAAGATGGATGGACAGCGAATACTCGCGCTAGGACTCGGGATTCTTGCGACCGGTACGGTATTGTTGTTGATCGTCAACCATGTGGCGGCAGTTTTCGGATTGATCGGATCATTCGTTTACGTCGTGATTTATACGATGTGGTTAAAGCGAACACACACGATCAATACAGTCGTAGGTGGTATATCAGGAGCTGTGCCACCAATCATTGGATTTGCGGCAGTCACTCCGACGCTTCACATTGATGCGTGGATTTTATTCCTCATCATGTTCGTGTGGCAACCACCACATTTCCTCGCACTCGCGATGCGACGGACAGAGGAGTATCGGGCAGCAGGTATCCCGATGTTACCTGTCGTAAACGGATTCGCGATCACGAAACGACAAATTGTATGGTGGATTGCAGTACTTATTCCATCATCACTCCTCTTAGCACACTATGGCATCATCTACATGATCGTCATGGCATTGCTCGGTGGATATTGGCTCTATATGGGACTGAAAGGTCTGAAGATCCAAGATGAACAAGCCGAAATCAAATGGGCGTCGAAGATGTTCTTCTTCTCACTGTTTTATTTCACGGCTTGGATCGTGACGGTCGTACTCGTTTCTTTCTAAAACGATTTGACATAATTCACGTACACCATTACGAAAGACAAAATTGGGGACAAAGAAAGTGGGGATGGTTGTGAAAAAATCAGTAAAAATGCTCTTCCGGCTTCTTCCAATCGGCTTGATGGCACTCATGTTATCAGGTTGTGGAATTCCGGAATTGTCTGCGCTACAGCCTCGCGGAGAAGGCGCTGAAATGCAACTTGAGATCATCAAGCTTAGCTTGTGGGTCATGTTGTTCGTCCTTGCGATCGTAGCCGTCATTTATATTTACGTACTTATGAAATTCCGTCGTAAATCAGGTGATAACACGGTTCCGAAGCAAGTCGAAGGGAACCACACGCTTGAAATCATCTGGACAGTTATTCCGATCCTTCTCTTGATCGTTCTTGCAATTCCGACGATCAAAACAACGGTTGAACTTGCGGATGCAAAAGAAGCGAAGAAAAACGAACAAATCAACGTTACAGCGAACCTTTACTGGTGGGAATTCGAATATCCAGACAAAGGTGTTTCGACAGGACAAGAACTTGTCATCCCAGTCGGTAAACGTGTTGCGGTTAACTTGACGTCTAAAGACGTCATTCACTCATTCTGGGTACCGGCTCTTTCTGGTAAGACAGATACAAACCCAGGTCTTGATAACGAAATGTGGTTACAAGCAAAAGAAGCAGGCACGTACTACGGTAAATGTGCCGAGTTGTGTGGTCCTTCTCACGCATTGATGGACTTTAAAGTCGTTGCGATGGAGCAGGATGACTACGACAAATGGTTGAAAGACATGAAATCTGCAAAAGAAGCAGAAACAAAACAGCTTGATAAAAAGAATGAAAAGAACTGGACGACTGGTGAGCAAGTCTACGCCCAGAACTGTCTCAGCTGTCATGGCGGCGGGAAAGTCGCACCTAGCTTGACGAACTTCGGTGATCGTCAGCGTATCGCGGGTTACCTCAAGCATGATAAAGAAAACCTCGAAAAATGGATTCGCGATCCACAAAAAGAGAAACAAGGTACAAAAATGCCTGGATTCTCTGAAGATAAGATCAGCGATGAAGAATTGAGCGAATTGGCAGATTATCTATTGGACAAAAAGCTCCAATAATTTTTTAAGGGGGAATCATAGTGGGGACACATACTATGGGTATGCCGCAGAAAAAAAGCGGCATCATGGACTGGCTAACGACAGTCGACCATAAGAAAATCGGGATTCTCTACATCATCTCTGGATTGTTCTTCCTTCTAGTTGGTGGCGTAGAAGCCCTAATGATTCGTTTTCAATTGATTAAACCGATGAACGATTTCGTCAGCGGTGAACTTTTTAACCAATTGATCACGATGCACGGTACGACGATGATCTTCTTGGCAGCGATGCCGATGTTGATCGGTTACATGAACGCAGCAGTACCGCTTCAAATCGGAGCACGCGATGTTGCGTTCCCATTCTTAAATGCACTTGGTTTTTGGTTGTTCTTCTTTGGTGGAGTCTTACTGAACCTTTCATGGTTCTTCGGCGCTGCGCCAAACGCAGGGTGGACAGCTTACGCACCACTCTCGACAGTACCAGAGTCGCTCGGTGTTGACTTCTACTCACTCGGGTTACAGATTTCTGGTTTCGGTACACTCATGGGGGGGATCAACTTCCTCGTTACGATTTTGAACATGCGTGCACCAGGTATGAAACTGATGCGGATGCCGCTCTTCACATGGACAGCATTCGTTGCTTCTGCCTTGATCGTTTTCGCATTCCCACCACTTACGGTTGGATTGTTCCTCTTGACGTTCGAGCGACTCTTCGGAGCGCATTTCTTTGACCCGGCAGCGGGCGGGAACATCGTCATCTGGGAACACCTCTTCTGGATCTTCGGTCACCCGGAAGTTTACATCTTGATTTTACCGGCATTCGGTATCTTCTCTGAAATCATCCCTACCTTTGCTCGTAAACGTCTCTTCGGATACACGACGATGGTCTTTGCGACGATGTTGATCGGTTTCCTCGGATTCATGGTATGGGTTCACCACATGTTCACAGTCGGTCTCGGTCCGGTTGCGAACGCGATCTTCGCAGTAGCGACGATGGCGATCGCTGTACCGACAGGGGTCAAGATCTTCAACTGGCTCTTTACGCTATGGGGCGGGAAGTTGACGTTCCCAGTCGCGATGCTTTATTCGGTCGCCTTCATTCCATCATTCCTTGTTGGTGGTATGACAGGGGTCATGCTTTCAGTAGCACCTGCCGATTATCAGTACCACGACAGTTATTTCGTCGTTGCCCACTTCCACTACGTTATCGTTGGTGGGGTCGTCTTTGGTCTCTTCGCAGGTCTTTACTACTGGTTCCCACTCATGTTCGGGAAACAACTCAACGAGTTCTGGGGTAAAATTCAATTCTGGTTGTTCTTCATCGGCTTCCATTTGACATTCTTCCCACAACATATTCTTGGTCTTACAGGTATGCCACGTCGTGTCTTCACGTACTTGCCAAACCAAGGCTGGGAAACAATGAACTTACTTTCTTCAATCGGTGCAGCCTTCATGGGTGTGTCGACGATCATTCTCGTCATCTCGATCGTTGCCGCATTGATGTCAAAAGAATATGTAAAACGCGACGTATGGGGCGATGGACGTACGCTTGAGTGGACACTTCCTGTTCCAACTCCAGAATACAACTTCGCACAAATTCCACTCGTCAAAGGTTTAGATACGTACTGGCTCGAAAAAATGGCAGGTAACAAAACAGTCTCTGTTTCGGAAGAAGTCGGTGATATCCACATGCCGAACAACTCGATCTTGCCGTTCGTTATGTCAGTCGGTCTGTTCCTTGCAGGTCTTGGATTCATTCTTCGTCTAGATTACGGTACTGTCGGTCTGGTCATTGCCTTGATCGGTCTTGCGATGACATTCATCGCGATGTTCTTCCGTTCTTGGATCGACGATGAAGGATACTACATCCCGAAATCAGTCGTCGAAGAAGATCTACGCCTTGAAGCAGAAAAGGAGGCGAAGTAAGATGGGTCATCATTCAGTACCAAACAACCCGATCACGGGTATTCCGGATCATGTTGAAAAAGCAACACTTGAGGGTAAGAATAAATATGTAGCCTTCTGGTTCTTCCTTGGAGGAGAGACGACTTTGTTCGCCTCTCTCTTCGGAACATACATCGGACTTCATAACTCCGGTGCTAAAGAAGGTCTACGCAGTTATGACATCTTCGAAATGGGTCTCGTCTTCATCATGACGATGCTCCTCTTGACAAGTTCGTTGACAAGTGTTCTTGCGATGATGGCGATGAAACGTAATGATGTCAAGAAGATGAAAATGTGGTTGATTATCACACTTGTTCTTGGACTAGCATTCTTAGCGGGTGAGATTTATGAGTTCAATCACTACTACCACATCGGTCATACATTCACGTCGAGTGCATTTGGTTCTGCCTTCTACACTCTCGTCGGTTTCCACGGTGCGCACGTCTTATTCGGTCTTCTTTGGATCTCGACATTGCTCATCCGCAACTGGAACCGTGGCATCACGGTCGTGAATGCGCCGAAGTACTATGTTTCAAGTCTTTACTGGCACTTCATTGACGTCGTCTGGGTCTTTATCTTCTCAGTCGTCTACCTCATGGGGATGGTGAAATAAGATGGAAAAACACGAACCGCAACTTACGCGCAATCAAATCGAGCTTGAGATGAAAGCAGAACGTGGTCGTGAGACACAACTGCAACTCATCAGTTTCGCACTCATGATTTTCTTGACGCTCATCGCTTTCGGTGCTGTCATGGCTGATCTCATGCCGCACTGGGCAGCTGGTGGCTTCCTGATCATCATGGCAATCGTTCAGGTTTACCTTCAGCTTTACATGTTCATGCATATGAACAATAAAGGCAACACATGGATCAAAGTCATGATGGGTCTTGGCATCTTCGTCGCCTTGACGATCGTCGCGACACTCCGTCTGTTGATCTGGTAAGAAATGTGACCATTCTGCTAACGTTTAGCAGGATGGTCTTTTATTTTGGAATCGTTTTATGAGAAACCTTTACAATGAAATAGGGGAACGGTAATCTTAGTTTGTAAGAGAAAGGAACGGGGTGAAGAAATATGTTAGGCAATTTAAGGGGAGCACTTTCGCAATTCGAATGGACTGTCTTATGGAGTCCGTATTATGCGTTGATACTCGTTGGATTGTATATCCTATATGCTGTCGTGACAGAAAAGCTGCGTCGTCCGGACGAGCCGGAAACAACGCTTGGGCAAAAGTTTTCGATGCTCGCGGCATTGATCGTTTTTTACATCGGTTTTGGAAGTCCGTTAGACCTGCTAGCACATATCACGTTCTCAGCACACATGCTGCAGATGGTATTCGTCTATATGGTCGCACCGCCGCTCTTGTTGATTGCACTACCAGAGTGGCTTTATAAGCGCTTGTTCAATATACCGTATCTTGGGAGGATTCTTCGTTTCTTCGTCAAGCCGTTGATTGCACTCGTCGTCTTTAATGCCTTGTTTACGTTTTATCATATGCCATTTATTTTTGATTATGTCCTGACGAACTATACCGTTCACCGTCTGTTCCATGGAACACTTATTTTCTTGAGCATGACGATGTGGTATCCGATCATTGCACCCGTCAACGAAAACGATAGTTTGTCTGACCTGAAGAAGATGGTCTATATCGTCGCGAACGGTGTGTTGTTGACACCTGCCTGTGCCTTCATGATCTTCAGTCAAAGTTTTCAGTATCAAGCGTATCAGGATCCGGCGACGTTCGCGAAAGTACTCGCTTACTGTATGCCTAACAATGATTTAAGCGGATTGAACCTGGAACGATTGCTCGGAACGACAGATGACTTATTAGAGGACCAACGCTTTGGTGGTGTCCTCATGAAGCTCGGTCAAGAACTCGTGTATGGTCTATTCTTCGGACTGACCTTCTTTACATGGGTGCGCCGTTCAAAAAGTACTGCCGTGGATGAAGGCATGTCCTTCACACCAAAAGCGGATTAAATTGGAGGAAGTTGGAACATGATTTATTTGCCGTTGATTTGTGTATCGCTGATTGTCATCAGTGCGATTTTCGTAGCGATTGGCTGGTTTTTGATCGCCCAAACGCGTCGTAACATGAAAGCTCACCAAACCGTGATGACGATTGCAGCTGCACTCGCTTTATTATTCTTCATCATGTATGCCTTGCGGACGATTCTGCTCGGCAACACAGCCTTTGGCGGTCCAGAGTCTGTCAAAGCCTACTACACAGGATTCTTGATCTTCCACATCCTTCTTGCGACATCAGGTGGGGTGCTCGGTTTGATGGCACTCTATCACGCGTATAAGAAGAACTTTGCACGTCACCGTAAAATCGGACCAGTTGCTTCGATCATTTGGTTTTTGACGGCCATCACCGGTGTGATCGTGTATTGCTTATTATATGTCGTCTACGATCCGGGTGAGACGACGAACGTATTCCGGGCGATCTGGAGTCATTAAGGGGGAGCCAACTTGAAAAAGAACAGTTACTTGACGGTCGCTGCCGTCGTCCTCATCTTAGTTGCGGCAGCCGGGGGATATTATTATTTCTTCATGAAAGAAAAGTTACCTGTCATCGCTGAACCGACGCCATTTGAATTAACGAATGCCGTAGACGGAAAATCATTCAATTCAGAAGACGGAAAAGTCAAAGTGTTGACGTTCTTCTACTCGAACTGTCCTGATATTTGTCCGCTGACATTGAATGATTACCGAAAGCTTGAGAAGAAGCTTCGGAGTGAAGAGTTATACGGAAATGACGTCGAACTCGTCGCTGTGACGGTTGATCCAAAAGTGGATACACCGAAAGTCCTGAAAAAGTATGCTTCGAACTTTGAAGCGGATGCTAAAGGATGGAAAGTATTGACGGGAGATCCAGTCGTCATCGATCGTCTGACACGTCAGTTGAATTTCTATTACTCAAAAGCTGAGAGTGGCTTAGTGACTCACGGAACACAAATGTTCATTTTGGACCGTGAGAATAAAGTACGGGCGATCTCTTCGATGGCGAAGACGCCGGATGAACCGGTCGACTTAGAAGAGGTCATGTCTTCGGTCACACAATTAGCAAAGGAGTGAAGGTAGATGACTTATGAAGAGTACTTGCAAGGAGATGTTACCGTCTCTATTCAAGCCATCGAGGAATTACTTGCTTGTGCGATCGAGGATTATGGAATCCATCACTCCCGGATCAAACGGATGGACCGGGAAGAGATTGCATTTAGCGTAAAGGTCAATGCACCGGCAACGTCACTTCACGCGCTTTATCTTCATGTACGCGAGCAGCTTGGGATTCAGCTCGGAGACGATGTCGTATCTTATGTACAATTCGTCGCGCGTTAAAAGCGGTTTCGCGCGTATTAAAGAATAACAATCAGGTGGACAGAACAGCTAATGATTTCGTGGATGATGCGAGGTCGTTAGCTTTTTTGTTTGGAATGAAGAACAAAAAATAGAGGCTCCTTAATTTGGAACCTCTACGTGTGGATCTTATTTTTCGAGTGTTTCGAGCAATGCTGCTAAACGACGTTCGCAGTCCTTGACGATTTCCGGAGGGAACGTCTCATCATACTCGACACCGTGTGGATAGTAGTGTTTCCCTAGAAGTGGTGTCATCATACGGACGACAGCATGGCGGTCTTCAATCTCGCCTTGGATCGCATAGACAGGAACACGGAGATAGAATACTTCGCCTGTTGATTGTTTTTCGTATTTCATGTCGTACATCGCACGTTCGTAATCCCATTGTCCTTCGCGAACGAAACGGTGATGATCCATAATTGTTTCAAGAAGACCGAACTTCAGTTCCTTGCCTTCGATGCCATATTGTTCAAACTTCATGTTTGAATCCCCCTATACCCCAGTTTGCTAGTAGATACTAGTCTTTCCAAACTATCATACCATAATGAATGAAACGATGACGTAAAAGTTGTGAAGTCATTTTGAAGAATTCATGAACTTCCGTATTTTCGTTCAACGTACTCAAGGATCGTATCTGGTGCATGAATGCCGAGGTGATTAAGTCCTTCACCACCAAAGAAGACGTTGAACTCGAGAACGTACCATTGTCCGTCGCGGATGATAAGATCAAAACCAGCGTGATCGATATCAAGCTGTTTCGCAAGCGCGAGCACGAAATCAATTGCACCTTGTGGCACATCATCGAAATCAAGGACGCCACCTTGAGCAACGTTATTTAAGAACTGTGCACCACCGACGCGCCAATACGCAGCGAGGACTTGATCACCGACGACGACGACACGTAAATCCTTTTCGTTCGGAATGTACTCTTGGATGTAGAACGTCTCGTGGGTATCCGTGTATTTCTTCCAGTCCGCTTCGTTTTTGATGAGATGGACACCTTGCCCCATCGAGCTACGGACTGTCTTAGCGACGAACGGAAACGAAAATTCACGTAAGACTCGATCGACCGTGAACTCATTTTTCCCGTAGATGCCTGTTCGAGGGATATTATCCGGAATGACGGTCTGAAAAATCCGAGTCATCTCAATCTTGTCATGACCTAGGTGGAACGTAGCAGCAGATGGAAAAATCGGCTTCTTCATTCCATAGATGATCGAGTGGATTTGCCAGTATTCCGGGAACAAGACGACATCCGCCTGTTCAATCTTTTTCAAGGAATCAAAGTGATAATCTGATTTGGCATGTTCCGTCTTGATTCCAATCGTCCGGAACATATTAAAAGAGAGCAGTTGCATAAAGTTCATTCCTTCCTTCTGAACAAATTATACACAATTCAACGGGCTAGGAGGGAGAGAAATGTTATGATAAGATGGTAAAGTTAAGGAGGAGATTCGTTGTGATATATACCGATAAGACGATTGACCTCATCAACGCAGCGGAAGACCTCATTCGATCTCTCGCTCAAAGTGAAACGGGGCAAGCATATAGATGTGCGAAACAAGCACAGCAAGAGTCAGTGGAGGCACAGTCCGTCATTCGAGACTTTCATCAAGTCAAAGAAGATTACGAACTCGTGCAACGATTTGGACGGTACCATCCGGACTATCAGACGATCACAAAAAAGGTCCATGAAGTCAAACGTCGACTTGATCTACAAGAGGAAGTCGCGCAGTTTAAAAAAGCAGAAAAACAACTCGAGACGCTACTTGGACAAATTAGTCTGAAACTCGCTGGTGAAGTATCACCGCAAATCAAAGTACCAACGGGGAATCCATTCTTTGACCAAGGATGTGCCGGAGGCTGTTCGACCGGTGGAAGTTGCAGTTGTAGCGGATAATGAAGATGAAGGGGGTAGGCTGGCGTGATCAAGGAACGAGTGGGACTCATCGTCTATGTCAATGCGATGAAAGCATCCCGTCAATTACGCCGTTACGGGAACGTCTACTTTACGTCTAAACGTGAACGATACGTGCATCTGTATGTCGATTTAGATCAGCATGAACAGGTGATGGAAGTCATTTCGACTCTTCCGTTCGTCGAATCGATCAAACGTTCAGAACGACCGTTCATCACGGAGACGTTCGCGAATAAAAAAGGTAAAATGCAAGAAGAAGCATAATCCAAGGAGCGATGAGGACATCCTCGTCGCTTCTTTGTTGAAAGGAATGAAGGAAATGCGAGTCATTTCAGGGGAACGGAAAGGAACGCGGCTAAAAGCAGTACCAGGGGATCAGACACGACCGACGACGGATAAAGTAAAAGAATCGTTGTTCAACGTCATCGGTCCCTATTTCAATGGAGGACGAGCGCTTGATCTGTTTGCGGGTAGTGGTGGTCTTGGCATCGAGTCTCTTTCGAGAGGATGCGATGAGGCGGTATTCGTCGACCAACACCATAAAGCCATTCAGACCATTCAAGATAACTTGCAGACGACGCACTACACGGATCAAGCACGTGTGTTGAAAAAAGACGTTACGATCGCCTTGACGGAACTTGCCTCCGAAAAGCCATTTAAATTGATTTATTTAGACCCTCCCTATGCAAAAGAACGATTGACGGAACACGTCACGTACATAGAGCAACACGACATGCTGACAGACAATGGTGTCATCGTGTGTGAACATGACTCTGCTGTTGTATTACCGGACCGGATCGGACGGCTAGAGGTCGTTCGTCGACTTCGTTATTCCGCTGTCATCTCAATCACGTTATATGAATTCATGGAAGCGGAGGAAGACCACGTATGAAACGAATCGCCATTTGCCCAGGGAGCTTTGATCCAATCACGAACGGACATTTAGACATCATTGAACGGGCTGTTCCGATTTTTGATGAGATCATCGTTGCCGTATTGAACAATTCTTCGAAGCAACCGCTCTTTTCTGTGGAGGAACGGATGGAGTTGATTGCAGATGTGACGTCGCATCTACCACATATCAAGGTCGATTCCTTCAATGGTTTGCTCGTCGATTACGCAGCGGAAGTCGGCGCAACCGCGATCGTCCGTGGTCTACGGGCGGTCTCGGACTTTGAGTATGAAATGCAGGTCGCATCCATCAACAAAAAGATGAACGATCAAATCGAGACACTATTCATGATGACGAATAATCAGTATTCCTTCTTAAGTTCTTCGATCGTCAAGGAAGCGGCCAAATACGGTGCTTCCGTCGTTGATCTCGTGCCATCTTCCGTCGAAGAGGCGCTACGTCAGAGATATACGAGAGGAGAACTGCGATGAAAGCTTGGAAACCGGCCTTAGCAGCGGTCATTGCTGCCTTGCTCGTGTTTTTCGTGCCACTTCCGTATTTCATCTCCTATCCAGGTGATGCGACATCGACTGAAGATTTGATTGATGTGTCTGGGGGCGACAAGGAGCCAGGCGATTTGATGATGCTGACGATCGCCCAACGTCGAGCAACCCCATACTTCCTCGTAGAAAGCCTCTTCCTACCGTTTTCCGAAACGTCGAGCGTAAGTGATTATTTGTACGACGGAGAGTCAGACGCACAGTATGAAACACGTCAGAAACTATACATGGAAGAAGCACAACATAATGCGACAATCGAGGCCTATGAATTAGCTGATAAAAAGGTCGATATCGACTTTAAAGGAGTCTATGTGTCGGGTGTCATTCCAGGTGGTCCAGCCGAAGGGAAACTGAAAGCTGGAGACCGGATCACGGGCGTTGATGGGAAATCGATTACGTCATTTGATGGCTTCATGAAGACGATTCAATCGAAAAAAGCAAAAACAGTCGTTCCAATTCAGTTCATGCGTAAATCGGAAATCAAGAAGACGACAATTCGAGTGGATCAGTTGTCGAAAGAAGTCAAACGTGTCGGACTTGGTATTTATGAACCATTACCGATCTCAAACGTAACGACAGACCCCGCTATTAAGTTTCAGATCGAGGATGTCGGTGGTCCTTCTGCAGGAATGATGTTCACGCTTGAAATCTATGATCAATTGACGCCGGGTGATTTGGCGAAAGGACATAAGATTGCCGGTACAGGAACGATTGAAGAAGGCGGTAAAGTTGGACCGATCGGTGGTGCGTGGCAAAAGGTAGTCGCTGCTGACGAGGCAGAAGCAGAGATCATGTTCGTACCAGCAGGAGAGAACTACAAAGAAGCAAAACCATCCATCAAAAAACTCGGAACGAACATGAAGCTCGTTCCGATCAAGACAGTTGAAGATGCGATTGATTATTTAAAAGAACTTCCAGCGAAATAAGGAAAACGACGGTGTTCGAGTAACGCGTCGTAGCGAGCCAAGGGCAGTGCGTATGCAGCTGTCACTTGGCTTTCTTTTGTTAGCCAAGGATGGCTCGTGAACGTACTTAAAACAGGGACACGCGTTTTGATGCTCTTAAGTGCCAGTCGTCCTTGTTCTGAAAAAGCGAGGGGGCGAATGAAATCAACATGATCATAATCAATCCGTGCGACCTCCTCTGCTGTCGTTGAGGTCAACAGATAGACAATGGCACGCTGCAGGCTTGTACGCGTATAACGACGTGTTTTGACGTGATTCAGAAAGGTCTCGAATGTCGTTGCTTGTTTAGCCCCTTCGACGAGTCGTGGTGCTAACGAAGCGTCGATCCCAGCGATTCGCATCAACTCGGGTACTGGAGTCGTTAGTAGACGTTGTCGAATCCATGGATAATAGTGCGAAAAATGAGCGAAAGAAGCGTTTGTAAGGACGTCCTCCGTCTGTTCGGGAAGTGCGAGCAGCTGACCGTGCGTCTGGTAATGGGCGCGTATCGCAGTGGCGCTCATGATGTTCCCGGTGGATAAGTCGTGGTAGCCACTTCCAATTCGTTTGGTTGTATGAAGCGAAACGGTCTTCGCGGCGCGAGCATAATAATAACCAAGTGTATTGTTCGGTTGTGTCAAATCAAGCGTCTGTGAGACACTCTTGAACGCTTGACTAGCAGCGTGAGCAGAAGAAAGACCAGCTGTTAATCCGTCACGTAACGCTTGCTTATATGCAAGAGTCTCTTCAATTTGTTCCGATGCCGCATGCAAAAAGGGATGGATGTCTCCACATTCGCTTCCGAACGAAAGTGACTCACAACCAATCGTCTCAGCGATCGTCACCCCACCGAGCGCAAACCGATCTGCGCGTTGGACGGCAAAATAAAAGGGGAGTTCAAGAACGAGATCAACGGCACCACTTGCGACTGCTGCTTGAGCACGTGTCCATTTGTCTGTAAAAGCGGGCTCACCACGTTGCATGAACGTCCCGCTCATGATGGCGACGATGACGTCGGCATCCGTTTCCCGTCGTGCTGTCGTCGCTTGATAATAGTGTCCATTATGAAACGGATTGTACTCTGAAATGATAGCTGTCATCCTCATGAAAACTTTCTCCTTTGCAAACCGAATTAAGTGCGGTAATATGGATAAAGACGTCCAAAAGTGTTCGTTCTCTAGCGATTTCAGTGTAAAGAAAAAACATTGACAAAACAAGATGTCCTCTCTATAATTCATATTGTTGCAATTGAGGTGATTCGGATGAAATGGTCCCTGATGCAATTGAATAAATTGCGCAATCTGGGTCAACTTCAGGTTAACGAGACGATCGAGCTCAATGAGCTAGTCGCCCTCCATCCGGATATCCGGGCGGTGCAACCTGTGCACGTTCGTGCAAATGCATCGTTTACATCGAATCAATTAATATTCAATCTCCGGATTACCGGCGAAATGACGCTTCCGGATGCCCGGACGCTAAATGACGTCGCTTATCCATTCGAGATTGAATCCATCGAGCCATTCCTGCTCGAGGTTGATGCTGTTTCGAACGAAGCAGATGACATCAACGTGCCGATCGGGAATACGGTCGATCTTCGACCGCTCGTGCAAGAATTGATTTTACTTCATGTGCCAGTGCAAGTGCATGGGGATGATGAAGAGAATCAGTTGGTTGAGGGGGAAGGCTGGACGATTCTTTCTGAAGAGGATCCAGAGGAAACCGAACCAAAAATCGATCCGCGACTCGCGGGTCTCGCTCAGTTCTTTAAAAAAGATCAGGATTCCTGATTTCTGAAGTAAAGGCGAGTGTATTTTTTCAAGGAGGTGGACAACGATGGCAGTACCATTCCGCAGAACGTCGAAAACACGCAAACGTCTTCGCCGTACTCATTTCAAACTCCGTGTACCAGGTATGGTCGAGTGCCCAAACTGTGGTGAAATGAAACTTTCACACCGTGTTTGTAAAGCATGTGGCTCGTACAAAGGTAAAGAAATCGTCAGCAAGTAAGCTGATTGATCGGTATAAAAGCGACCTTCGAATCGAGAAATCGGTTTTGGGGTCGCTTTTTTCATGAAAGGGGAAATGATGAAGATGAACGTTGGAATCATTGGCGCGGGAGCCATCGGTTTATTGCTTGCCTCTTATTTATCGGAAGAGCATGCAGTCACGCTCTATACTCGACAAGAACAAGAAGAGGAACGTTCGATCATTCGCGATGGACAGGCAAGTCGACTTGTACGAATCCGGAAGATTGATCGACTCGAGTCAGAAGACTTGGTGTTTGTAGCGACAAAGTCGTATGATATAAAAAGTGTGATTCCATTCCTCAAACGGCTGACGTGTCCCGTCATGTTCCTGCAAAATGGAATGGATCATTTGAAATGGAAAGAGCAATTGCCGCAAGTCTTATTCGGTGTCGTCGAACATGGAGCCATGCGCACTGCGCCGTTTGAAGTCAGGCATACTGGACAAGGACGCATCCGCTACGGAAATCAAGAAATTTCGAACTTGTCGTCAATACAGCTCCGTTTTGAATTCGAGTCGGATATGGAAGCGGTCTTATTGACGAAACTGTTCATCAACGTCGTCATCAATCCAGTGACGGCATATTACGGTGTTGAGAATGGATCCTTGTTAGAAATGCCTTATCGACAAGAAGCACGTCAATTATTTGACGAAATGCAGACGATTTTTCCGAATCATAGCATTACTTATTCCGAAATCGAGCGAATCATGGAGAACACGAGTAAAAATCGTTCTTCGATGTTACGAGATCTTGAGCAAGGACGCCAAACAGAAGTGGAACCGATACTTGGATACGCGTTACGTCAGGCGACGACTGCGACGCCACGTTTATCTTTTTATTATGAACAGATCAAACAGAGGGAGGGTCCGCAGTGACGGTTTTCATCATTTTTCCTTTATTCAGCCTACTTGCGTTGTATCTCATCTTTTTACTTCTGTTTCGAAAACACGGGAAGGCAGTCCGATTCGCACTCGACGTTGGGACATTCATTGTTCTATATGCCATTCATGTCGCATTGATTGCCTTGACCGGAACAAATTACTTAGGATGGATCGTCATCGTCGTGTTGGTAGTGTTTGCGTTGAACGCGCTCTGGCAACGGATTCGGCAACTTGATGTCGATTTAAGACAAATGATTCGGCACAGTTGGCGGATCATCATCTTGCTAGCGTTACCCGTTCATTTCGTGTTATTCGTGCTCGGTATACGTCAACTGTTCATCAGCTGACGAGTTAGGTAAGAAAGAAGGGATTTTGTTTGAAGGTACAACCATTTGAAGCCTTATATGATGACAACTCGCTGATGCATCGTGCTTCACGAGAAGAATTCTTAACATATGTCGATCACCTCGGAACGAGTGGTTTAGCGTCGAGAAGCCGCTTACTTGAAGAGCGTCACTATCCGCATCTTGCGGCGCTAACGGACGAACTCGAACGCCAAAATCCAAATATGACGGAGCGATTGCGGGAGCGTGTCGCGAAACTTCGTACAGGTGAGGCACAAGCTGTGGTCACAGGGCAACAAACCGGCATCTTTGGCGGACCATTATATGCCATCTATAAACTGTTGACCTGTCTTAAGGTCGCGCAGCAGGCGGAAGCGACACTTGATCGCCCTGTCGTTCCGATTTTTTGGCTCGCGACCGAAGATCACGATTTTGATGAGATCAATCATGTTTATGTTCCGACAGCAGATTTTCAAACGCGAAAAATCGCAGTCGCCCCTGCGGAAACGATTGCCCGCTCGGTCAGTCGCTTGTCTTTTGATCAGCCGGCACTTCTAGAAATCATTGAAGAAACGTTCCGGGCGATGCCGGAGACGATCCACACGAAACGATTAGTTGCGCGGCTGAAACAACTCGTTGAAGAATGTACATCGTATGGCATGTTTTTTTCACAATTAATCGGCGAATTGATCGATTTCGATATCGTCTTCTTTGATGCTGATACACACCCTGTCCGTGAACTCGAGATTCCGTTTTTTGAACGGTTGATTCAAGACAATGCGGAATTCAGACAGGCATTGACGGACGGAATAACACAGACAAAAGAATTACCCGACACATTTTTGAACGAGGAGGCCGCGCATCTTTTCATCGATGATCACGGTCGTCAGTTGCTTTATCCGACAGCAAGCGGATTTGAGACGAAACAAGGGAAGCAGTATACAGAACTTGAATTAATCGCGTTACTGTACGCCAGTCCGGAACGATTCTCAAACAGTGTCGTGACCCGACCATTAATGCAGGATTATCTGTTCCCAACGCTTGCCTACATTGGTGGACCGGGAGAATTAGCTTACTGGACGCGCTTACGTCCACTGTTTCATCATCTGAAGTGGACGATGCCGTTATTGATCCCTCGTATGGGCGGATTACTCGTGCGTCGTAGCGATGAAAAACGGCTTATGAAACTTGACGTGTCGCTCGAAGAAATCGTCCGGTCAGGCGTTCCGATTCCCGTCTATTCGGAAGAGCAGATGACAGGGCGCCTGCAGACGGCAACGATGCTGAAAGATAGCTTCGTCTCCGAATTTCTTTCGCTCGAACATCAGCTACTGCGAACTTCGAGTAAGAGTGAGAAAATCAAGAAACAACTCGAACAATCGATTGCTAGTTTATTAGCAGAAGATCGGCGGCAATTTGATCGACAGACGCGACAGTATAAAGAAACGGCCTATCATTTGCTACCGGATGGAGCGCCACAAGAAAGGATTCACTCCATCTTACCGTGGTTGAATCATCATGGTCCTGATTTTGTTCGGGACTTAAGGAACGCTTATGAGGCAAATGCGGCTGAACAACTGAAAATTTTCCTTTAAACCTGCTGAAACAAGCAGGTTTTTTTGATTTTTTAGCGAAAATTACACAAAAGTTAAATAAATCAAGGAAACTGTCTCATTTTCGTAACGTTTTCATGAGAGAATGTGATACATTGAAAAAGAGTAACGTCCTTCAAGGACAGTGAAAGGTGAGGCAGGACATGTTTGAGCATGAAACGGTATTGAAATGGGAGTCAATCGAAGGACTCGCGATTAAACCCGACGGTATTTACGTCGATTGTACATTAGGTGGAGCAGGACATAGCGAAGAGATCGTCAAACAACTGACGACAGGTCATCTATACGCATTTGATCAAGATGATGTCGCCCTCGCTCATGCAGCAGAACGTCTCGCGGCGTATGAAGGTCGCTTTACTTTAATAAAGAGTAATTTTGCTTATCTAAAAGAGCAATTAGCAGCACATGGCGTCGAGAAAGTAGACGGCATCTTATTTGATCTCGGTGTCTCTTCACCACAATTAGACGAAGGGGAACGGGGATTTAGTTACAATCACGACGCACGTCTCGACATGCGCATGGATCAATCTTCTCCACTTTCTGCCTATGAAGTCGTCAATGAATGGTCTTATAATGATCTCGTACGTATCTTCTTTACATACGGGGAAGAGAAGTTCTCAAAACAAATTGCACGTAAAATCGAAAAAGCACGAGAAGAGCAACCGATTGAGACGACGTTCGAACTCGTCGAATTGATCAAGGATGCGATTCCAGCACCAGCACGACGTAAAGGTGGTCACCCCGCGAAACGGACGTTCCAAGCGATCCGAATTGCCGTCAATGACGAATTGAACGTCTTTGACCGTGCGGTACACCAAGCAATTGATGTATTACGGGTTGGTGGACGTTTATGTGTCATTACGTTCCATTCACTTGAAGATCGCATGTGTAAACAAGCGATCAAAGAAAAATCATCACTACCCGAGCTTCCACCGGGCTTGCCGATGATACCGGTCGAGATGGAGCCCGAACTCCGACTCGTCACACGCAAGCCGATTACAGCTGGTGTCGAAGAGCTAGATGATAATCGTCGCGCTCGATCGGCAAAATTACGAATCGCTGAAAAAATGAAAGAATCTTGAGAGGAGCATTCCAATGGCAGAACCACTTCGTAAATCGGTCCAAACGGTTCAACCCGTTCGTCAACAACCTGTTCAGGAACCACGGAAGACGGAAGATATCGCACGTCGCGTCGCCGTCCGTCCGAAGTATCGCTTGTATCCCTTTGAAAAATTCTTATACAGTGCGATGATTGGTGGTCTTGT
>NZ_DFQK01000032.1:495820-509481 GCF_002377745.1 Exiguobacterium sp. UBA3491 | reverse complement strand
TGTTATTTGGGAGTTTGACGATCAGTACGCACAACGAGGCGTACAATGTCAGTCGTGACTTAGCGAAAGAAAACCAAGTCACACAGTCACTCAAAAAAGAAAATGAACGTTTACAACTAGAGGTCACGAACTTAAGCTCTCCGGAACGGATTTATAAGATTGCAAAAGAACAGGGTCTTGATATGCGTAAAGGGAACATCAAGGTGATTCCTAAATGAATCCACTGAAAAAATCCCGTTGGAGAGTAGCCTTTATCATGGTGATATTTGCTACTCTCTTTTTTGTGTTTATTGGCCGATTTTTATACTTAGCGACAACTAAACAATTCCATGGGGAAGATATGATTGCCTATGCTGAGAAAAAGCGATGGGAGTCTCAGGAGACGCTTGGGGCAGAACGTGGTGAAATATTTGACCGTCTCGGTTCTCCAATCGCCATTAATGTTCCGTCGTATCACCTGATTGGTATTTACCGACTAGGTGGCGTCAAGGATCCGGATGAGACGATCGTCGACTTCAAAAAGACGGCTGAAGGTCTCGCACCGATACTTGGAATGACGACGAAGGAACTGGAAACCTATTTGATTGAGAACAAAGAACGTTCGCAAATCGAATTCGGAAAAAAGGGAAATGACTTAACACTCGATCAAAAAGAGAAGATCGACAAGTTAAAACTCCCTGGAATCCGGATGATCGAAGAGCCAAAACGATACTACCCGAACGGTATCTTCTTATCCGATACACTCGGATTCGTCCAAAAGATCACCGAGGAGAATGGTCGTGTCGCGTTACAAGGGCAGATGGGAATCGAAAAACAGTATGATAATGCCTTGAGTGAGTCTTACGGTGCACGTGTCTTCGAGAAAGACCGGAGTGGTAATCCGTTGATCCAAGGTTCTTCACGTGTCTCGAATGAACCGAAGGATGGATCGAATCTGTACTTGACAATCGATCATCGCATTCAACAGTCGCTTGAGAAACAAATGCAAAAAATGTACAACACGTATAAGCCGAAAAACGCAACGGGTATCGTCATGGATGCGAAGACTGGTGAAATCCTTGCCATGGCGGATCGTCCATCGTTCAACCCGAATTTACGTGACATGAAAGATTTTACGAACTTCGCCGTATCCTCACGATTCGAACCGGGTTCAACGATGAAGATTTTTACGCTTGCAGCAGCGATTGATGCGGGAGTCTTCCGTCCGAACGAGATGTATAAATCGGGTAGTTATAACTACAAAGGAACGGTCATCAAGGATTACAATGATGTTGGTTGGGGCACAATTCCGATGATCGAGGGTGTCTATCACTCCTCGAATGTCATGTTCTCGAAGTTGACAGCAGAAAAACTTGGGATCGAACGGTATAAAGAATACTTTAAGAAGTTTCATTTTGACCAACGAACGGGTATAGACATCTCGGGAGAAGTAAACAGTCAGTCTGATTTGTCAAAACCGCTGAATGCGCTCATCACTTCATGGGGACAATCGACTGCAGTCACACCAATGCAATTACTTCAAGGGGCAACAGCAATTGCTGGTGACGGTGAAATGGTCAAACCGCATATCATCCAAAAAGCCGATCATACGGATAAAGCACCGTACCGAGCGAAAACTGAAGTCGTCGGTAAACCAATTTCGGCAGAGGCGGCCAAAGCGACGCGGGATGCACTGGACGGGGTCGTCAATAGTAAAATCGGAACTGGTCAAATGTACAAGTTGAAAGACTACCGTGTCATCGGTAAGACCGGTACAGCTCAAATTTCTGAGAATGGGAAATACATTCAAGGGAAATTCATTCACTCGTTCATCGGCATGGCACCAAAAGATGATCCGGAATTAATCATGTACATCGCGGTCGATCGTCCGTCAAAAAATGAATCATCGGTGTCAGGACCACTCATCATGAGTCCGGTGTTCAAAAGTGTCATGAATACAGCATTGCAGTACCGGAGCATTCAACCGGAAACGCAAAAAGATTCGGTGGATGTCAAAGCGAAGATTACGCCGAGCTATATCAAGAAGAGCGCTCGACAAGCAACGGATTTGGCGAAAGAACAAGAAGCTGTTCCAATCATCCTTGGGGATGGAGCGGAGGTCGTTTCGCAGATTCCGTCTCGTGGTCAAGAATTCGTCAGTGGAGAACGTGTCTTGCTGAAGACAGCGAACACATTTAAGATGCCGAATCTGACGGGGTGGTCGCAGCGAGACGTCAAAAAGCTCGTCAGCTTATATGACTTGAAGCTCGATGTCATCGGTAAAGGTTTTGTAACCAAACAATCAGCTCGAACTGGTACACTAGTGAAGGAAAATGGAAAGTTGACGGTCGAACTAGCTGAACCTAAAGAATAACGGTGGGGCAAGTTTCCTGATTTCTACAGGAAGACGAGGACGAACAGGAGTCATTCGTTGACTTTTGCATTCGTCCTCTTTTGTTGTCATCGAATGGAGGTATATATCATGTTAACAATTACGCAAATTGCTGAGTGGCTGCATCTTGATGTCAGAGACGATCGGGTCGTCCGCCACTTCGCAACGGATTCACGCGCACATCTTGAAGATGGTCTCTATGTTCCGATTCAAGGAGCACGCGTCGATGGTCATCGCTTCCTGGAAGGCGCAAAAAATCAAGGAGCGATCGTCACCTTATGGAAGAAAGGGATTGATCGACCGGACATCGATGTCGTTTTCTTAGAAGTCGATGAACCACTGGTTGCCTTGCAAGAGATCGCTAAACAATACTTAATGCGGATTGCGCCAAAAATCGTTGCCATCACTGGATCGAATGGCAAGACATCGACGAAAGACATGGTCGAAAGTGTACTCAAGACAACGTTCAAGACACATAAGACACAAGGGAACTTCAATTCGGATATCGGGATGCCGTTAACGATTCTCATGATGCCGGCTGACACGGAAGTCGCCGTACTGGAAATGGGGATGAACGGTTTTGGCGATATCGAATTCTTATCGAATCTTGCTGAACCAGATATTGCGCTCGTCACGAACATCGGTGAATCCCATGCGGAGCAAGTCGGTGGACGTAGTGGAATCGCCAAAGCGAAGCTTGAGATTCGGTCTGGTCTTAAACCAGGAGGTCATCTGTTCGTTGATGGGGATGAACCACTTCTAGCAGAAGTCGAAGCGGAGAAAATCGGTTATCAGATTGGGAATACGTACCGGATCGAGACGACAGAAGCAACATTTCTCGGAACAGCCTTTGCTTACGATGGTACTGCCTTTCATCTCCCTGTGTTAGGAAAACACCAAGTCCGAAATGCAGCGTACGCGATTGCGACAGCGCGCGCGCTTGGCGTGACGGATGCCCGGATCCAAGAAGGATTCGACGCGGTTGAACTGACACCAATGCGGATGGAACGACTGCTCTTTGAGGAGACAGCGGTCATCAACGATGCGTATAACGCAAGTCCGACATCGATGAATGCAGCGATTGAGACAATCACTGCATTAGAAGGGTATACGACGCGCGTTCTCGTGCTCGGCGATATGTATGAACTAGGAGACCAGGAACGCTTGTTACATGCCTCGGTCGGAAAGCGGATTACGTTACCGGTCTCACATGCTATTCTAGTAGGGGAGAAAGGCGCGTGGATTGCTGAAGGAATCAGCGACCCATCCGTCCAAATCCAATTTGCGGCAACTGTTGAGGATGCTGCTGAACAATTGCGTTCGCTGCTTGGAGAACGAACAATCGTTTTATTGAAAGCGTCACGTGGGATGGCGCTCGAACGGATATTGACCTATCTGAACGAAAACTAATTTTTGAAAAAGGGTGTCTGCTATGATCACATTATTCATCAGTCTTATTCTTGCATTTCTTGTTGTACTACTTGTTATGCCAAAGGCAATTCCGTTTCTACACCGATTGAAGTTCGGTCAGGAAATTCGGGAAGAAGGACCTCAATGGCATCAAGTCAAATCGGGAACGCCAACGATGGGCGGGATCGTCATTCTCGTCGCGATGATGGTCAGTGTTCTTGGTGCGATCGTCATGGGTGATTTATCAACGACACAGTTATCGTTACTCTTTTTAACACTTGCATATGGTGCGATTGGTTTCATCGATGACTACATCAAAGTCGTCAAGAAGCGTAATCTCGGTTTGAATTCGAAGCAAAAACTGATTGGGCAAATCGTCGTCGGATTGTTATTCGTTTGGTTGAGTGGTGGATTTACGAGTGACGCGACGTATCTGTCGATTCCATTCACAGACTTCAAACTTGATTTTGGTATCATCTATCCGTTCGTCGCCTTGTTCTGGTTAGTCGGATTCTCGAATGCTGTCAACTTGACAGACGGGTTAGACGGTCTCGTATCATTTACGGCGATTCCGACATTCCTCTTCTTCGGTTTGTACAGTTGGTTCATCGCGGATGAAGTGGTTGCTGCTTGTTTTGCCTTCTCAGCAGTTGGTGCCCTAATTGGATTCCTCTTATTCAATGCTCATCCAGCAAAAATCTTCATGGGTGATACAGGGTCCCTTGCACTCGGTGCCGCACTAGCAGGTCTATCGATTGTCTTAAAACTAGAACTTCTCCTTGTCTTGATCGGCATTGTCTTCGTTGTAGAGACACTATCTGTCATTCTACAAGTCATCTCATTTAAGACGACAGGGAAACGTATCTTTAAAATGAGTCCGATTCATCACCATTTTGAAATGGTTGGTTGGAGCGAATGGCGGATTGTCGGTACATTCGCAGGAATCAGCTGTTTGATGGCATTCATCGCCTACGTATTTATGTGATAAAAACGAAGAGAGAAAGTGAGCGATTCAACAATGGAACAACGACAATGGAATGATCAAAAGGTGCTCGTTCTCGGAACGGCGAAAAGTGGAATCGCAGCCGCTCGTTATTTAGCGAGCGTAGGTGCAAAAGTGACAGTGAATGACGGGAAAACACCGTCCGAGAGTGATCAAGCAGTGCTTGCATCACTCGATGTCCAAACGGTCTATGGTGGGCATCCGCTCACACTACTCGATGACATCGATTTGATCGTCAAGAATCCGGGAATTCCGTATCATATCGAATTGTTACAAGAAGCATTACGACGCAACATTCCCATTTGGACAGAGGTGGAACTGGCGTATCACGCAACAGATGCGACTTGGATTGCTATCACAGGATCAAACGGGAAAACGACGACGACGACACTCGTTCATGAATTGTTGAAAACAGGGTCTCGACGTGTGCATTTGGCAGGAAATATTGGATTCCCGGCAATTGAAATCGCACGTCAGGCGAAACGAGATGATATCATCGTCATTGAATTATCGAGTTTTCAATTGATGGGGATCGATCAGTTCCGACCATACACAGCAGCCTTTTTAAATCTATCACCGGCACATCTCGATTATCATGGTGATTTTGAATCATACGGAGAAGCAAAAGCTCGGATTTTCAAAAACATGACATCTTCGGATCGGCTTATCTTGAACGCTGATGATGCATCGGTCAACGAGCTCGGTAAGACAGCAAATGTGACGCCGCTCCTGTTCTCACGTCGTCAATCTGCTTATGCAGAAATAGTGAATGATGTATTGACGATCAATGGATCGAGTATTCTACCCGTCAAAGAACTTGCTCTCGGTGGTGGTCACAATGTTGAGAACGTCCTCGCGGCCTTAGCGCTCGTCGAACCATTCGACTTACCATTAGCGAATGTCCAGCATGTGCTACGGACATTCGGAGGAGTAGAGCACCGGACACAGTTCGTCGGTGAAATTGCTGGTCGAAAAGTTTATAACGATTCGAAAGCGACGAATAACGTCGCGACAGAAGCAGCCTTATCTGGATTCACGACAAACATCATCTGGTTATGTGGTGGGCTCGAGCGGGGAGCGGATTTGACACCGCTACTCGATGCGATGAAGCACGTCAAACATGTCATCGGACTGGGTGAAACCGGACATCGCTTCGGAACGCTTGCATCTGAAAACGGATATTCATCAACGGTCGTCAAGACGATGGATGAAGCCGTGAAAGTAGCATTTGAAGTATCACAACCTGGAGACATCATTCTTTTATCACCAGCATCCGCAAGTTGGGATCAGTATAAGACATATGAAGAGCGCGGCGATCATTTCGTTCGTGCCGTACATGAAGTAGGGGGAACAACAGTATGAAAATCGTCGTCTCTGGTGGCGGTACAGGTGGTCACATCTATCCGGCACTTGCCATGATCCGAGAGCTCGAAGAACGCATGCCGTGTGAGGTCCTCTATATCGGAACAGAAAACGGTCTCGAAGCGGATATCGTCCGTCGGGCAGGAATTCCATTTGAATCGATTGAGATCTCTGGCATCCGTCGTTCGCTGTCGTTCGAGAACGTCAAGACGGGTATCCGGTTCGTCAAGAGTGTCAGACGGGTTCGCCGACTACTGCGCCACTTCCAACCGGATATTGTCGTCGGTACAGGTGGGTTCGTCTGTGGACCTGTTCTGTACACGGCAGCAAAAATGGGTTTTAAGACACTCGTTCATGAACAAAACAGTCTTCCCGGTATCACCAATAAATTTTTAGCGCGTTATGTGGACCGTGTCGCATTATCCTTCAAAGGATCCGGTCATCACTTCGGTAAAAACGAAACAAAGACGGTTCTGATCGGAAACCCACGCGCTTCTGAAGTAGCGGAGTTACAAATCAATCCAACGGAAGAGCGTCAGCGGTTCGGTTTCGAGGAAGGGCGTCCACTCGTCGTCATCTACGGTGGGAGCCGAGGTGCACCTGCCATCAATGAAGCAGTCGTCGACATGATGCCGAAAGTTGAACAAGCCGGATGGTCGCTCCTCTTCGTTACGGGTCAGATTCATTACGATACGATTGTTTCACGCGTTGGTTCCATACCAGAACGGATTCAACTTCGTCCTTTCGTGTATGATTTACCGAACATCCTAAAAGCTAGTCAACTTGTCATTTCGCGTTCGGGAGCAAGTACATTAGCAGAACTGACGACGCTTGGGTTACCGAGTGTCCTCATTCCAAGTCCTTACGTGACGGAAAACCATCAAGAAGTCAATGCCTCATCGCTCGTCGAGACAGGTGCGAGTCTATTGATTCGTGAACAAGAACTGACAGGTGAACGGTTATTTGATGCATGTGAAAAAGCATTGGCGCAACAACAAAAGATGTCTGAAGCAGCACTTGCGCTCGGTATGCCGAATGCATCACGAGACTTAGTTGATGAATTGTTACGCCTAACCGGACAAAAAAACTAAACTATTGCAGGAAAAGACCGATAGGGAAATGAACTGTTACGTATAGAGGAGGAATGAGACGTGAGGGAACGGAGAGCGGTCGGACGACCGCAAGAGGACAAGAACGTCCGCAGTCTCGAGGATAAGATACCTTATATCCGTGAACAACGTCGCAAAAAAGCTAACCGAAGACTCATTTATGTCCTGATTTTGATTGGTCTATTGGTCGGTGTCGTCTTTTATCTGCAGTCAAGCTATTCCCGGGTCGCTCGATTTGATGTTGATGGTAACGTCAATGTGAAATCAGAGGATATTTTGCAAGCATCCGGGATCAAGGTGAAAGAGACACATGCCTTTAATGTGTCAGAGGAAGACGTTCTTGAACGGATTGAGAAGGTCCCAGGTATTCAAGAAGCAACGATGCAAAAGCAATTTTTGCACCAATATCGCGTGACGGTGACGGAAGAGAAAGAGATTGCCTATGCGAAAGATAAACCGGGAGACCGGATCGTCCTTGCGGATGGAACGATCATTCCCGGTAAGTCGAAGGAAGAATTGTTTGACGCTCCGATCTTGACTGGCTTCACCGATCAATCTCTAAATCGATTGACGAAGGAGCTTGTTAAAATCGAGCCGAAAGTACGGAGCCGGATATCCGAGATCGTCGCTAATGATAAGACTGACAAAGGTGGTCTGAAGTTATTCATGACGGATGGGAACACGGTTTTGCTCAGTACTTCTGCCTTTTCCAATTCATTGAATGAATATGTAAAGGTCATTTCTGCCTTACCAAAAGGAAAGACAGGAACGATTACAATTGATGGTGGTATCTATTTCAAACCATATAAAGGAAAAAAATAGAAGATTCGTAAAGGACTGACGAATAAAAAAACAAACGTGTGTTTTCATTCGTCGACCTTTGTTCGAATCGTCATCAAATCGTAATCTATTAGGACGCTAAGACGGGCAATAACTTCTTTTCGTAAGTATTTATATAGTGTAGACTTAAACGAGAAGAAGCCTGATCTATTCCTAGAATATAATTAGGAATAAAAAGGATTAGTATTATGAAAGTGGAGGTGTCACTCCCATGGAAACGAAAGGTACGATTGCCGCACTCGACATTGGGACATCGGAGGTGAAACTCATCGTCGGTGAACTACTTGGTGGAACGCTGAACGTTCTTGCTGAAGGTTCTGCACCATCCGCGGGTGTTAAACGAGGTGTCATCGTTGACATCGATCAAACGGTACATGCCATTAAACAAGCGGTTACAGAAGTGGAACGCACACTTGGTGAACCAATTGGTGAAGTATATGTCGCTATTTCCGGCGAGCACATTCAAGTCAAGGATTGCCAGGGGATGACGTCGATCAAAGGTGAGGACAATGAAATCACGGATGATGATGTGAAAGATGTCTTGCATTCCGCAATGGTCATGCGAATTCCAAATGAACTCAGTGTAGTTGATGTCTTGCCGAAGACGTTTACGGTTGATCAGCAAACAGAAATCACTGATCCAAGAGGAATGATTGGTTATCGTCTCGAAGTAACAGGGAAGCTCATCATCGGAGCGAAGACGATCCTACATAGCATTAAACGTTCCATTGAACGGGCTGGTTTAGAGCTTGCTGGATATGTGCTGGAGAGTTTAGCGGTATCTAGAATCGCAGCATCGATTGATGAACTAGAACTCGGTGTTGGGATCATCGATATCGGACATGAGACGACGACGCTTTCCATCTATGAAAAGAACGATCTCGTCTACTCGACGACGTTGCCTTACGGCGGAGATCATCTGACACGTGATTTGACGTACAAGATGAACTGCAAATACCAAGATGCGAAACTCGCTAAAGAAGAATACGGCGTTGCACTCGAAGCACTCGGTGATCCGGAGGAAAAAGTCTCATACGTCACGATCAACGGGGAACATCGTTTCGAACCACAATCAGAGATCGGATTCGTTTTAGAAGCGCGACTTGAGGAAATCTTCGAGATGATTCAAAAACGAATGACGCAAGCGGGATACGCTCACATGAACAGCGGCTTGATCTTATGTGGTGGAAGTTCTTCACTACCTGGCATCGATCAGCTCGGAAAACGGATTTTCAAGCAGAGCGTCAATGTCTATCAGCCTGCTAGTCTTGGTATTCGTCATCCGAAGTACGCCGTTGCAGCTGGTATGTTACGTTATGTACTCTCAAGAAGCGCCGTATCGAAATCAGGTTTCGACCGGGCAGAAGAGAAAGAAGTCGTAGCATCCGGACGTGAGCAGGATGCACTGCTCATGAACGAACAGGCATCACCTGCTCGTGAAGAACGACCAACGCGTGAACAGCCTCCAAAAGAGAAAAAGTCATTCAGTAGTTTCTTTGAGAAATTCTTTGGTTAATGCCTACAAAAAAATCCAATGAGTAAAAAATATTAGGGGGCCCTTTTTATGTTGCATTTTGATGAAATGATGGACCAAGTAGCAAAAATCAAGGTCATCGGTGTAGGCGGTGGCGGTTCGAACGCCGTCAACCGAATGATTGAACACGGTGTCCAAGGCGTAGAGTTCATCGCTGTAAACACAGACGCTCAGGCATTGAACATGTCACAAGCTGACGTGAAATTACAACTCGGCGCAAAATTGACACGTGGTCTCGGTGCGGGTGCAAATCCGGAAATCGGTAAAAAAGCGGCAGAAGAAAGCCGTGAACAATTAACAGAAATCCTTTCAGGAGCTGACATGGTCTTCGTCACAGCCGGTATGGGTGGCGGAACTGGAACAGGAGCTGCTCCAGTCATCGCTGAGATTTCAAAAGAAATCGGCGCATTGACAGTCGGTGTCGTGACAAAGCCATTCATGTTCGAAGGACGTAAACGGATGCAACATGCTGTTTCTGGTGTCCAGAACTTCAAAGAAAAAGTCGATACGTTGATCGTCATCCCGAATGATAAGTTGCTTGAAATCGTCGATCGGAACACACCGATGCTTGAAGCGTTCAAAGAAGCGGATAACGTCTTACGTCAAGGTGTACAGGGGATCACGGACTTGATCGCCGTTCCTGGTCTAATCAACCTCGACTTCGCCGATGTGAAGACGATCATGACTGAAAAAGGCTCTGCTTTGATGGGTGTAGGTGTCGCAACAGGTGAACATCGTGCGACGGAAGCCGCTAAAAAAGCGATTTCAAGTCCGTTGCTTGAAACATCAATCGAAGGCGCGAAAGGTGTTCTAATGAACATCACGGGTAGTGCGAACCTCAGCTTGTATGAAGTAACGGAAGCCGCACAGATCGTTCAAAGTGCAGCAGATGAGGAAGTTAACTTGATCTTCGGTTCGGTCATCAATGATAACCTAGAAGATGAAATCATCGTCACAGTCATCGCGACGGAATTCGAAAACGAACCACTCGACTTCGAAATTCCATCCGCACAAGAGATGATGAAAAACCTGTTGAAGAAAAAACAAGCGACTCCACCACCAACAGAGGAGTCTAAACCACAAGTCGAAGAGACGCCTGTCAGCTCAAATCCTGAACCAGCTAAAGCGCCAGATGTCGAAGAAACGATGGACATCCCATCTTTCCTTCGCCGGAATAATCGTTGATCGATGTTCCAGTGACACGACTGCTAAACCAAGAGGTGTCGCGAAAGCGGCGCCTCTTTTTTTAAAATCGAAGGAGGCATCGACATGTTTGGACAATGGATCAAATGGGATACACCAACAGGTACCGTACGTGCCGCCTTTACGACGAAGTTTGCAGCACCACATGGAAACGGTAACTTAGGATTACATGTCAACGATGATCGTGACGGCGTCATTCAGAACCGACAAGTCATTGCTCGACAGCTTGATCTATCTCTTGAGAACTCAATTTGGGCGCAGCAAATCCATGGGAATCACGTTGAACAGGTGACGACACTTGACTCCGGACGCGGCTCTCTGGATTACGAAACAGCGATTCCGGGTACAGATGGATTGGTGACGACCGATTCGAATGTCTTATTGATGATGCTCTTCGCTGATTGTGTTCCGCTTGTCTTCTGTGATCCGACGACAGGAATCATCGCGAATACGCACGCTGGATGGCGGGGGACTGTTGGCAATATCGTTGAAGAGACAGTCAAACAAATGGAGCGTGCAGGTGCGAGTCGCTCATCGATTCAGATGGTCATTGGTCCATCGATTCGTGATTGTTGTTACGAAGTCGATCAACCCGTCATCGATGCGATCGACGCACTTGAACTCGATGAGTCTCCTTACATACGCAAGGAAGATGGAAAAGCGATGTTATCGCTACAAAAAACGAACGCTGCGCTAGCTGAGCGTTGTGGAGTCGGTGATGTCCTTGACACAGGTCTATGTACACACTGTCAGGCGGAAGATTACTTCTCTTATCGCCACGGCGACCACGGTGGTCGCTTTGCAAGTTTGATCGTAAAGGAGTCATTGGATGTCAATTCTTGATAATGTACAAGAGGTTATGAAACGAATGGAACAAGCAAGTGAAAAGAGTTCTTCTGAAAAGCAGGTACAGTTGATTGGCGTGACGAAATCAGTCTCAAGTCAAGTTGCTTCTGAATTATTAGAGGCCGGTGTAACGCATCTTGGAGAAAATCGCCCGGACGGATTGCTCGAAAAACAGGCAGAGCTCGGACGAACCGCCTGTACATGGCACTTCATCGGTACGCTACAAACGCGTAAAGTTCGTCAGATCATTGATTCCATTGATGTACTGCATTCGCTCGATCGTCTTCATTTGGCAGAAGAGATCAATAAACGAACGGACCGAATCATTGATTGTTTCATTCAAGTCAATATCTCGGGAGAAGAATCGAAGCAAGGTATTGCACCGGAGGATGTACCGTCGTTCTTACACGAAATCGGTCAGTATCCCGCGATTCGTGTCATCGGACTGATGACGATGGCACCGTTGACGGAAGACACGACGCGTGTACGTGAGGTATTCCGGTCATTAAAAACATTGCAAGAAGAGGTCAAGGCAAAAAAATTGTCGTATGCTCCATGTACAGAGTTATCCATGGGGATGTCATCGGATTTTGAGATTGCCATCGAAGAAGGGGCGACGTTCGTCCGAGTCGGGACGACGCTCGTTCACACCTAAACGAGAAGAAGGGAGAATGGATATGGGTTTCAAATCAAAAATGCAAAATCTATTTCTCGGCAACAGCGATGATTTAGATGAACTCGAATATGAAAATGATGCTACAATAAATAAAGGTAGAGGTGCTTCACAACAAGAGTACGAAGAGTATTACGAGGAATCTACCCCAAGTGTTACTCAAAAGGAGGACAGCGTGAGACAATCGAATATCGTGCCGCTACATGCGACGAAAAAAACGAAATCGCAGGTCATCTTGAGCGAACCACGTGTCTTTAACGAAGCCCAAGAGATTGGGGAACATCTTCGTCAGAACCGTGCTGTCATCGTCAATATGCAACGTATGTCAAAAGATCAATCACGACAGATGATCAACTTCTTATCTGGTGTCGTTTTCGCTCTCGATGGAACGATCACGACGATCAGTCAGAATACCCTCCTCTGTGTTCCAAACAATGTCGAGTTGGCTGGTAGCATCTCGAATCTTCTAGGAGAAGATGATATTAATCATAAGGGGTGGTAAGTATGGATTCACAAGTGATGTACGCGATTGGTCGTACATTAAGTACGTTATTACAATATTATAGTTATGTCATGATTGTGTACATTCTGCTATCTTGGTTCCCGAATGCCCGTGATTCGAAATTCGGACAAGTGCTCGCGATGTTGGTCGAGCCATTCCTAGCACCCTTCCGTCGTATTATCCCGCCTATCGGAGGCATGCTAGATATCTCGCCGATTGTTGCCTTTCTCGTCTTGAACTTGGCACAATCCGGTATCCGAGCTATCTTCTTCGTATGAGTGTATATGATCATTATCGTGGAAGCGAGCGGGAATTCGTCGATTCGGTCTTGAACTGGATTGATCACGTGGAAGCGACGTATACGTTTAAATTAACGGATTTTCTAGACCCTCGTGAACAGCAAATCACACAAGAACTCGTCGGTTCGAAATGCGCCCTCTTTTTTGAGGGCGGTTTCGAAGGCGCCGAACGTAAACGAGCAATCCTCGCACCAGACTATTATGAATACAACGCGGATGACTTTGACATTTCCATTTATCGCATTCATTATCCTACTAAATTCGTTGAACTATCTCATCGTCAAGTCACCGGTACATTATTGAACGTCGGATTGAAACGTGCCAAGTTCGGCGACGTCATCATCCAGGATCAAGTGCAATTTGCTGTCGCGGACGAAGTTGCGACATATATCGAAGCAAACGTCGAACGCGCAGGTAAGACGAAGATTCGTCTTTCGCGCGTAGACGCAGAAGATCGCTTGAAAGTGAAGGAACAAGAGTGGGAAGAGACGCTCGGGTTCGTCAGCTCA
>NZ_DFQK01000032.1:377055-495812 GCF_002377745.1 Exiguobacterium sp. UBA3491 | reverse complement strand
ACTTCGGTTCGATACTGTCGTCAGTGAAATTCTCGGCTTCTCCCGTCAAAAGGCACAGACGCTCATTAAACAGGGTGAAAGTAAAGTGAATTATAAGGTAGTCGATGACGTGAGTTTCATGCTTGAAGAAGGGGATCTGCTTTCCTTACGTGGAACGGGACGCGTCAAACTGATTGCGATTCTCGGATCAACGAAACGGGATCGAATCAAACTACAATACGGTATTTTAAAAGGATAAAAAATGCGGAGGAGGAATTCATCATGCCATTAACGCCACTCGATATTCATAATAAGGAGTTCACACGAAAGTTTCGCGGCTACGACGAGGATGAAGTGAACGAATTCCTAGATCAGGTCATCAAGGATTTTGAGTTGTTGTTACGTGAGAACCGTCAACAACAGGAAGTCATCCAAAACATGCAAGCGCGTGTCGATTACTTTAGTTCGATGGAAGAAACATTGAATAAATCGATTATTGTCGCACAGGAAGCGGCAGAAGAAGTGAAAGCGAATGCTTCAAAAGAAGCAAGCTTGATCTTGAAACAGGCAGAACGCGAAGCAGAGCAATTGCAAGATGCGGCACAACGCCGGGCACAACGGACGGACTTCGAAGTGGAACAGATGCGTAAGAAAATCGAACTTTATCGCAATCGCTTCAAAGTGTTGATCGATGCTCAAATGGAATTATTGACGAGCCACGACTGGGATGCATTTGATTTCTCTTCACGTGGAGCGCTTGACGATGTTCCAGCAGTTGCGTATAATGACGACGATGTCGTATAAATAAAATCAATGATAAGGACACGTCGCATCTTGGACAGTTGACAGCGAATCGGGAAATGGTGGAAGCCCGAGCAACGAAAGAGATGGGATATCCCCTTAGAGTGTATGACTGAACGTTCGCCGAACAGTAAGTCATGCCGGTTCACTCCCGTTAGCGAGTTCTTAAGCGGTCCTGCGTCGTCGAACATACGAGCAGGATTAGTAGGGTGGTACCGCGAGTTCAGCCAAGCTCGTCCCTATCTCAGGGATGAGCTTGGTTTTTTTGTACTTTTAAAGCGAAAGGTGAGAGATGGTCAGATGGATTACAAAGAAACCTTATTGATGATGAAAACGGAGTTTTTAATGCGAGGCAACTTGCCAAAACGTGAGCCAGATATGCAAGCACGATGGGAAGAGATGAATCTCTATGCTGCGGTCCAAGAAAAGAATGCTGGAAAGCCGACGTTCATCCTTCACGATGGTCCTCCTTATGCGAACGGTGACATCCACATGGGGCACGGATTAAACAAAGTTTTAAAAGACTTCATCGTCCGTTACAAATCGATGAATGGCTTCCAGTCCCCTTACGTACCAGGTTGGGACACACATGGCTTGCCTATCGAGACAGCACTTCAAAAAGCAGGTGTTGACCGCAAATCGATGACGGTCGCGGAATTCCGTGAGTTATGTGCGAAATATGCGCTCGAACAAGTCGATCACCAACGTGATCAATTCAAACGTCTCGGTGTTCTCGGTGACTATGACAATCCATATATCACGCTTCAACCAGAATTTGAAGCAGCTCAAATTCGTTTGTTCGGGGACATGGCGAACAAAGGCTATATCTATAAAGGGAAAAAGCCGGTCTATTGGTCACCGTCTTCTGAATCAGCACTAGCTGAAGCAGAAATCGAATATCAAGACAAACGGTCAGCTGCGATCTATGTCGCATTCCAAGTCATGGATGGAAAAAACATCCTTGAGCCGACGGATCATTTCGTCATCTGGACGACCACTCCTTGGACGATCCCAGCGAACCTTGGAATCTCTGTCAGTGCGGAATTGACGTATGCACGGATCGAGTATCAAGGAAAAGGATATATCGTAGCGGAAACACTTGTTCCAGAAGTCATCGAAGCGCTCGGATGGGAAGGCGCGACAATTGGACGTGTCTTCAACGGTGCGGATTTCGAGTACGTGAAAGCGAAACATCCGCTTTATGACCGTGAATCACTCGTCATGCTTGGCGACCACGTTACAGCTGAAGCGACGGGTGTCGTTCATACAGCTCCAGGACACGGGGAAGATGACTTCCGTATTGGTCAAGCATACGGGCTTGACGTTCTCTGCCCAGTTGACGATAAAGGTGTCATGACGGCAGAAGCTCCTGGATTCGAAGGCATGTTCTATGAAGATGCGAACAAAGAAATCGGTCTCGCACTCGAAGAAGCAGGCGCTCTCTTAAAACTGTCATTCATCAAACACTCGTATCCACACGACTGGCGGACAAAAAAACCGGTCATCTTCCGGGCAACGCCACAGTGGTTCGCTTCAATCAAAGACTTCCGTGCAGAAATCCTTGATGAGATCAAAGGCGTCCAGTGGGTACCAGAGTGGGGTGAAACACGTCTCCACAACATGTTCAAAGACCGCGGCGACTGGGTCATCTCCCGTCAACGTGCTTGGGGCGTTCCACTTCCAATCTTCTACGCTGAAGATGGAACGGAAATCGTCACGCCAGAAACGATTGATCATATCGCGAATCTATTTGCAACTCACGGATCAAATGTCTGGTATGAGCGCGAAGCAGTCGACTTGCTTCCTGAAGGATTCACACATCCAGCAAGTCCGAACGGTATCTTCAAAAAAGAAACGGACATCATGGATGTCTGGTTCGATTCTGGTTCATCACATGCCGGTGTCCTTGCGACACGTCCTGAATTGACACGTCCAGCGGATCTCTATCTTGAAGGTTCTGACCAATACCGCGGTTGGTTTAACTCGTCGCTATCGACAGCCGTCGCAACGACTGGGAAAGCACCATACAAAGCGGTCGTCAGTCACGGATTCGTTCTGGATGGTCAAGGTCGCAAGATGTCGAAATCGATTGGGAACACGATTGCACCAATCCAAGTCATGCAACAATTCGGAGCAGAGATTCTTCGTTTGTGGGTGGCATCTGTCGATTATCAAGCTGATGTTCGGGCATCGATGGATAACTTCAAACAAGTCTCAGAATCATATCGTAAAATCCGGAACACGGTTCGTTTCCTTCTCGGAAACTTGGATCAATTCGATCCTGCTACGCACCGAGTCGCATTTGAAGACTTACCAGAGTCAGACCGTTTCATGCGTACGAAACTGGACCAACTTGTTGGAAAAGTAAAAGCGGCTTATGATGCGTACGACTTCATGTCGGTCTATCAATTGCTCCACAACTTCTGTGTCCTTGATTTGTCGTCATTCTACCTCGATTACACGAAAGATATCCTGTATATCGAAAAAGCAGACGCGACATCGCGTCGTGCGGTTCAGACGGTCATGTATGATACAGTCGTCGCCTTGTTGCAATTGATGGCACCTGTTTTGCCACACACGGCAGACGAAGCATGGGAATTCGTACCAGCTGTTGAGACGAAGAGCATCTTCTTGACGGACCTTCCAGAAACGGTCGAAGTCTCAGAAGAAGGACTTGCTCTCATCGAGAAATGGAACGCGTTCCTGACGTTCCGTGATGATGTCTTAAAAGCACTCGAGGAAGCACGCGTCGAGAAACTCGTCGGTAAGACACTCGAAGCAAAACTCTTGCTTGCACCGAAGGAAGAAACGAAAGCATTGCTTAAAACGATTGATCATCTTGAGCAGTTGCTCCAAGTCTCACAACTCGAATTCGTGGATACAACGGATAAGATGTATGAGACGACCGGTATTACAGTTCAAAAAGCTGACGGTGAAAAATGTGAACGTTGTTGGACATATTCGACAGAACTCGGACAAGATCCGGCTCATCCGACGCTTTGCCCACGTTGTACTGAAGTCGTCAATTCTTTATAATGATACAAAGGGAGGGGCGACTGCGACTTCGCAGGACGTCCCTCATTATTTTTGGATGCGGAGGACAATAGGATGTGGCTTTACTTAGGGATTGCTGCTTTACTCGTTGGAATCGACCAGTTGACGAAATGGATCGTCGTTCAAAATATGACGATCGGTCAAGCGATCACAGTCATTCCGGATTTCTTTTATCTCAACTCGTATCGGAACCGTGGCGCCGCATGGGGAATGCTCGAAGGTAAATTCGGTTTCTTCTTCTTCGTCACGATTATCGTCGTCATTGGATTGATTTACTTCCTCTACAAGGAAGGCACGAAAAATAAGGTGTTTGCTTGGAGTATCTCGCTACTACTTAGTGGTGCGATCGGAAATTTCATTGATCGAATGGTTCGAGGAGAAGTCGTTGATTTCTTCCACTTCTTCCCGTTCGGCTATAATTTCCCGATCTTTAATGTCGCAGACGTCTGTTTGACGTTTGGTGTCATCACGATGCTGATTAGCGTCATGTTCGAAGAACGGTTGACTAAGAAAGGAACGATGGATAAATGAATGAAGTAGAAACATGGTCCGTACAAGCGGATGGAGCGACAGGGCGCATTGATAAGTGGCTCGCAGAACAAAATGAATGGTCGCGTTCGCAAGTACAGGAATGGTTAAAAGCGGGACGCGTCGAAGTCGATGGTCGTGTCGTTAAACCAAACTATAAATTATCGGGAACAGAATCGATTACCGTTCATATCCCGGAAACGGTAGAACTCGAGATTTTACCAGAAGATATCCCGCTTGAGGTCGTCTACGAGGACTCAGATGTCATTGTCGTCAACAAACCAAAAGGTATGGTCGTCCACCCAGCGGCAGGTCATGTCTCAGGGACCCTCGTCAATGCCTTATTACATCATTGTCAAGATCTCTCGGGCATTAATGGTGTCAAACGTCCAGGAATCGTTCACCGAATCGATAAGGACACGTCTGGTCTGTTGATGGTTGCTAAGAACGACTTAGCGCATGAATCACTCGCGCATCAGTTGAAAGAGAAAACGACGGAACGTCTCTACATTGCGCTCGTACACGGTGAGATTCCGCACGAGCTCGGAACGATTGAAGCACCGATCGGACGCGATAAGAACGATCGTCAACGGATGACGGTAACGGATAAGAATTCAAAATCTGCCGTAACCCATTTCCGTGTTCTCGATCGGTACGAAGGTTTTACAGTCGTTGAATGTAAACTCGAAACAGGGCGGACACACCAAATCCGTGTCCACATGCGTTATATCGGTTTTCCGCTTGCCGGTGACCCGAAATATGGTCCACGTAAGACGATGAAAATGAATGGTCAAGCCTTGCATGCTGCGGTTCTCGGCTTCGAACATCCACGGACAGGCGAATGGATGCGTTTTGAAGCACCACTCCCAGAAGAGATGACATTTGAAATCGGTCAGCTGAAAAAACTTGAATTAGAGTCTTGACGTTTTTCTAATAAAACGGTAGAGTATCACCTAGAGAGCGATGCGAGACATCCTCTACTGACACTTCGGTCGTCCGAGCGACGATCCTACCAAACTAGTATCACCTTTAATCGAGTCCGGAGAGGCTGCGAAAGGGAGAACCTACCACAACGTGCGTAGGCATGCATACAAGACGTATGCCATGATTCTGTCTTCGATGACCTTCTGCGGATTTCCGCAGAAGGTCTTTTGTATGAAAGGAGAAACCATGAAACCAGCCGTCATCTTAGATGAAGCCGCGATTGGACGCGCACTGACACGGATCGCCCATGAAATCATCGAACGTAACAAAGGTATTGCTGATTTAATGATCGTCGGAATCAAGACGCGTGGTGAGACACTCGCGCGCCGCCTTGCGAAGCGGATCGAACAGATTGAAGGAAAGCCGGTCTTACTCGGTGTCGTCGACATCTCAATGTACCGAGATGACTTGTCAAAGCGAAGTTTAGAGCCAGAAATAAAAGGATCTGATCTACCGGAAGACATCACCGGAAAAATCGTCGTCCTCGTTGACGATGTCCTCTACACAGGACGCACCGTCCGTGCCGCGATGGACGCACTCGTCGACCACGGAAGACCGAGTATGATTCAACTCGCTGTCCTCGTCGATCGTGGGCATCGAGAGTTACCGATCCGTCCAGATTTCATCGGCAAGAACGTTCCGACGTCACGTGACGAGCAAGTCGTCGTCGCGCTCGCTGAAGTCGACGAAGCCGATCAAGTATTCATTAAACGCTAAAAATCAAAACCTTTAAGGTGGTCCAGAGAGACCAGAAAGGGAGTCATCCATATGGCAAAACATGCCGCAGTACTTGATGTACAAGAAGTACCTACTCACCCTCTAAATTGGCTGATGCTCAGCCTACAACACGTCTTCGCGATGTTTGGTGCGACCGTGCTCGTCCCGCTCTTAACGGGACTCAACACATCGGTCGCGCTCGTCGCAAGCGGAGTCGGCACACTGATTTTCCTCGCCGTCACTCGCTTCAAAGTACCCACATATCTTGGTTCTAGTTTTGCCTACATCGCCCCGATCATCGCCGTCAGTGAACGGTGGGGTGTCGAGGACGCCTTAATCGGCGGAATGGTCGCTGGACTCGTCTACGGACTTGTCTCACTTCTCATCCGTTACACGGGGGCTGCTTGGTTGCTTCGCTTACTGCCACCGGTCGTCATCGGTCCGGTCATCATGGTCATCGGGTTATCGCTTGCCCCGACCGCTGTCAACATGGCGATGAACGGAGCGGACGGTAAGTACAACGGACTTTACTTCCTCGTCGCGATGGTCACGCTCGGTGTCACACTTCTCGCAATGACGTATTTAAAAGGAATGTGGAGCACGATTCCGATCCTGTTCGGAATCACGGTCGGTTATCTCGTTGCGGCATCGGTCGGAATCATTGACTTCAAACCACTTCAACAGGCAACGTTCTTCCACGTGCCGGACTTCACGATTCCGTTCTTGAATTACACACCATCATGGAATACAGCTGCCTTGCTTCTGATCGTTCCCGTGACGCTCGTCACACTGACGGAGCACATCGGCGAACAAAAAGTGACATCACGGATCATCGGGCGCGAGACGCTCCTTGATCCAGGGATGCACCGGACAGTACTTGGCGACGGAATCGCGAAGACAGTCGCTTCGATGCTTGGTGGACCACCGGTTACGACGTACGGTGAGAACAACGGCGTCATGTCGATCACACGGGTCTACAGTGTCTTCGTTCTAGGTGGGGCAGCGGTTCTTGCTATCAGCTTCGGATTCCTCGGATATGTCGAAGGATTCATCAAGACGATTCCTACACCAGTCATGGGTGGCATCAGTATTCTCTTATTCGGAGTCATCGCGTCAAACGGTCTCCGGACACTGACGGAAAGTAAGATCGACCTTGCTGATAAACGGAACTTGACGATCACAGCTGTCATTCTTGTCACGGGAATCGGAGGGGCCGCCTTGAAAATCGGGAACTTCTCCCTCGAAGGTATGGCACTGGCGACGATTCTTGGGATCATCCTGAATCTGATCCTTCCGAAAACGACGGAACAGGTCGAAGAAACAGCTGAAACAACGGAAAACTCTACAACTCAATCTGTAGCGAACAACTTTTAAGACGTTCCGAGAGAACGATAAAGTGAAGGCCATGAAAAGATGCAGGGACTCCTCTGTCTTCTTTCGGCGCACCTTCACTTAGAAGGTGCGCCTTTTTCATGACCTGAAGGAGTGAAATACATGAAAACGATCTTGCAAACCCGACATTTCGTCAATTTAGAAAGCTTATCCATAACGGAGATCAATTCGTTGATTGAACGTAGTCTCGCTTTTAAACAAGGCGAACCGGCACCAGACTTTTCCGACAAGACACTCGTCAATCTGTTTTTTGAAAACTCGACGCGGACACGCTCTTCCTTTGAAATGGCAGAGCATCGCTTGAACATGCATCTACTGCCGTTTGAAACAGCGACGTCATCCGTGCAAAAAGGGGAGACGTTACACGATACGTGCAAAACACTCGAAGCGATTGGCGCCGATGGATTGGTCATTCGTCACGGTGGCACCGGTTATTATGAAGAATTGATTCAGACACTCGATATTCCGATCATCAATGCAGGAGACGGGAGCGGACAGCATCCATCGCAGTCCTTGCTTGATTTGATGACGATGGTCGAGACGTTTGGAACGATTGTAGGAAAAGTAGTCGTCATCTGTGGGGATTTACAACATAGTCGTGTCGCTCGGTCGAATGCCGATATCTTAAAACGACTTGGCGCCATCGTCTATGGATCAGGGCCACGCGAATGGTATGACGAAGCGATGGGAATACCGTATCTTTCAATGGACGAAGCAGTTGAACAGTGTGACATCTTGATGTTGCTTCGAGTCCAGCACGAACGGCATGACGGAACGACACGGTTTGATCCAGATGTCTATCACGTCACACATGGATTGACGCATGAGCGGATGAATCGACTGAAACCTTCAGCGATCGTCCTACATCCGGCACCGGTCAATCGCGGAGTCGAGATTGCCGACGAACTCGTCGAACACCCGCAATCGCGGATTTTTGAACAGATGAAAAATGGTGTCTTTGCGCGAATGGCGATTCTGGAATGGTGCTTTTCGATGAAAACAATCAAAGGAGACGATGCAGATGACAACACGAATTGAAAATGCGAGATGGTACGAGGCTGGACAAGTTCGAACAGGGGATATTCGAATCGAAGCTGGAAAAATCACGGACTTAGCAGCAATACCGCAAGTTGGGGAAACGGTCATTGATGCTTCCGGATTATTCGTTGCACCAGGATTCGTCGACATCCATGTCCACCTGCGGGAACCGGGCGGCGAACATAAGGAGACAATTGCGACAGGTACGGCAGCTGCGGCAGCTGGTGGATTTACGACGATTTGCCCGATGCCGAATACGCGTCCCGTACCGGACGATCGTCAAACACTTGATGCATTGTTCCAAAAGATTGAAGAGACGGCATCTGTCCGGGTTTTGCCTTACGCGGCGATTTCAAAAAATCAACTCGGACAAGAACTCGTCGCGTTCGATCAATTAACGGATGCCGTGGCATTCACGGATGATGGTGTCGGGGTCCAGACGGCAGCCGTCATGCGAACGGCAATGCAACAAGCCGCACGGCTCGGGAAGACGATTGTTGCCCACTGCGAAGATGATTCGTTAAAAGCAGGATGTGTGCACGAAGGAAACTACAGTCGACGGGAAGGTTTGCAAGGTATTCCATCGCTTGCTGAGAGTATCCACATCGCACGTGATGTCCTGATTGCAGAAGAAACCGGCTGTCATTATCACGTCTGTCATGTCTCGACGAAAGAATCCGTTCGCGTCATTCGTGACGCCAAACGAGCAGGGATCCGAGTGACAGCAGAAGTCACACCGCACCATCTTGTATTGATCGATGAAGACATATCGAATCAGGATCCGAACTTTAAAATGAATCCACCACTGCGGAGTGAGGCAGATCGCCAAGCATTGCTCGAAGGATTAGCAGACGGAACGATTGATTGCATCGCAACGGATCACGCTCCTCATGCAGCAGAAGAGAAGGCACTCGGTATCGAACGCGCCCCGTTTGGCATCACAGGATTCGAGACAGCATTCCCGCTCCTCTATACGAAGCTTGTCGCTGAAGGCAAGATGACACTTGAGACACTGATTCGGAATTTGACGGACAAGGCAGCAGCGATTTTTGAACTACCTTACGGCAAACTCGAAGTGGGGGCGGAAGCAGACTTAGTCCTGCTTGATCTAGAGACGGAGCGGACGGTTTCACCGGAACGGTTCCGTTCAAAAGGTAAGAACACACCGTTCGCAGGAGAACGGTTAAAAGGATTCCCGGTCATGACGCTCGTCAAGGGAGAAATCGTATTCAAGGAGGACATAGCACATGCGTAAACGGACACTGGTGTTAGAGGATGGTATGACGTTTGAAGGAACGGCGTTTGGATCGGACACGACAACAACAGGAGAGGTCGTCTTCCAAACCGGAATGACTGGTTATCAAGAGATGCTATCGGATCCATCTTACTGTGATCAGATGATCGTGCTGACGAATCCGTTGATCGGCAATTACGGAGTCAATCGAGAAGACTATGAAACGACGCGTCCACTCGCTAAAGCATTGATTGTCCGCGAACATTGCCAAACACCGTCGAACTTCCGCAGTGAGATGTCGCTCGATGCAGCTCTTCGAGATCTTGATATTCCAGGATTAAGTGGAATCGATACGCGACAGTTAACACGACATATCCGCTCGAAAGGCGTCATGCGCGGCCGACTCGTTGATGGAGAGTTCGACCTAGAAGAGGAATTAAGCCACCTGCAAAATGCACCAATCGAGACGGATCAAGTCAAACGTGCTTCAACGGAACGGGCGTATATCATCCCAGGAGCTGGACCACGAATCGTTCTCGTCGACTTCGGAGCGAAGCTCGGAATCGTCCGCGAACTTGTCAAACGCGGCTGTGAAGTTGTCGTCGTACCATACGACGTGAGCGCAACGGAAGTCTTACGCTATCGTCCAGACGGTGTAATGCTGTCGAACGGACCAGGGAACCCAAAGGATGTCCCGACAGCGATTCCGCTGATTCAAGAATTGACAGGGAAAGTCGTCATCTTCGGAATTTGTCTTGGGCACCAGTTGATTGCACTAGCACATGGCGCGGATACGTTCAAACTGCCATTCGGTCACCGGGGGGCGAATCATCCCGTCCAAGATATCCGGACAGGTCGCGTCGACATCACGTCGCAAAACCATGGATATGCCGTCGATGAACAATCATTGCAACATACAGTGCTTGAAGTAACGCATCTCGCAATCAACGATGGAACGGTCGAAGGCATCCGTCATACGTCAGCATCTGTCTTCTCCGTCCAGTATCATCCGGAAGCATCACCCGGTCCAATGGATGCGAACGGTCTATTCCAACAGTTTTTAGAAGAAATCACGAAACAACAGGAGGTCTCTCATGCCTAAACGTCAAGATATCCAGAAGATTCTCGTTATCGGGTCCGGTCCAATCGTAATCGGACAAGCCGCTGAATTCGACTACGCAGGAACACAAGCGTGTCAAGCCTTAAAGGAAGAAGGATATGAAGTCATCCTCGTCAACTCGAATCCAGCGACAATCATGACAGATCCAACAGTTGCTGATTGCGTCTACATCGAGCCTCTTCAAGCAGAGTTCGTTTCGCGGATCATTCGGAAGGAACGACCAGACGCCTTACTTGCGACACTTGGCGGTCAGACGGGTCTGAACTTGGCTGTTGAACTAGATCGTCTTGGTGTCCTAGCTGAATACAATGTCGAGTTGCTCGGAACGAAATTATCAGCAATCGAAGAGGCAGAAGATCGTGATTTGTTCCGTCAACTGATGTTTAGACGCGGACATGGCGTACCGGATAGTGAAATCGTGCATTCGCTCGAAGAAGCACAACAATTCCGACAACAGATTGGTCTACCAATCATCATCCGTCCAGCATATACACTCGGAGGAACGGGTGGTGGAATCGCCCATACACCGGAAGAGTTCACGCGAATCGTCGAAGGGGGACTCAAGGCAAGTCCGGCAACACAAGTACTCCTTGAAAAATCAATTGCTGGGATGAAAGAGGTCGAATTTGAAGTCATGCGTGATGCAACGAACCAAGCCATCATCGTCTGTGCGATGGAAAACTTCGACCCGGTTGGTGTTCATACCGGAGACTCGATCGTCTTTGCTCCGACGCAAACGTTATCGGATCGCGACTATCAACTGCTACGTAACGTCTCACTCGATATCATTCGCGCACTCGGTATCGAAGGTGGATGTAACATCCAGTTCGCGCTGGATCCGACGAGCTTTGACTACTATGTCATCGAAGTCAATCCACGTGTTTCTCGCTCGTCCGCACTTGCTTCAAAAGCGACCGGTTATCCGATCGCAAAACTTGCTGCAAAGATTGCCGTCGGGTATGCCTTATCTGAATTAAAGAACCCGATCACCGAGACGAGCTTTGCTTCGTTCGAACCGGCACTCGATTATGTTGTCGCCAAAATTCCGCGCTGGCCGTTCGATAAATTCGAAACGGCAGATCGGACGCTCGGGACACAGATGAAGGCGACCGGTGAGGTTATGGCAATGGGGCGGACGATGGAAGAGGCATTACTGAAAGCCGTTCGTTCGCTTGAAATCGGTACAGCGGATTTGTACATGCCACGCTTCATCGAAATGGCAGATGATGCTTTGCAACAAGCGATTCGCCAGGCGACAGATGATCGACTTTTCGCCTTATACGCTGGTTTTGTCCGCGGCTATAGCGTCGAACAGATTCATGCTTGGACGGCAATTGATCGCTTATTCCTCGAAAAGCTACAGCACATTTGGCAACTTGAGCAATCGGTCGCTACCGGTTTGACACCTGAACTGCTACTTCATGTGAAGCGGTATGGATTCAGTGACCCAATGCTCGCCCGGATCACAGGACAAACGGAAACAGAGATTCGCCGGATGCGTGAAGCGCAAGCGATTCATCCAGTGTATAAAATGGTCGATACGTGTGCGGCAGAGTTCGCTTCTGATACACCGTACTACTATGGAACATACGAACGCGAAAATGAGGCAATCGCGACGAATCGTTCTTCGATCCTCGTCTTAGGATCGGGTCCGATCCGGATTGGTCAAGGAGTCGAGTTCGACTATGCGACAGTCCATTCGATTCAAGCGATTCGTCAAGCTGGCTATGAAGCAATTATCGTCAACAACAATCCGGAAACCGTGTCGACCGACTTCTCGATTTCCGATCGACTCTACTTTGAACCATTAACGACGGAGGATGTCCTCGAAGTCATCCGAAATGAACGTCCGCTCGGTGTCATCGTCCAGTTCGGTGGACAGACAGCAATCAACTTAGCTGAGTCATTAGCAGCAGAAGGTGTAAAAATCCTCGGGACATCGCTTGAGGATTTAGACCGGGCAGAGGACCGAAAACAGTTCGAAGCAGCGTTGACGGCGCTCGACATTCCACAGCCACCAGGTAAAACGGCCGTCACGGTCGAAGAAGCGGTCACGGCAGCAGCGTCACTCGGTTACCCGGTCCTCGTTCGTCCATCGTATGTTCTCGGCGGCCGGGCAATGGAAATCGTCTATGCACAAGAAGAACTGGAACATTACATGAAACACGCGGTCATCGCCTCACCGGAACGACCGGTCCTCGTCGACCGTTACCTGACAGGAATCGAACTCGAAGTCGACGCGATCTGTGATGGAACAGATGTCGTCATTCCAGGCATCATGGAGCATATCGAACGTGCCGGTGTTCACTCAGGTGACTCGATTGGAGTTTATCCGCCACAACGTGTCTCCCAAGACATCAAGGATCGGATCGTCGACTACACGACACGAATCGCCAAAGCATTCGGCATCAAAGGATTGCTCAACATCCAGTTTGTCTATGCGGACGGCGCACTCTATGTTCTTGAAGTCAATCCGCGTGCCAGCCGGACGGTGCCATTCATCTCGAAAGTGACGGGACTTCCGGTCGCGCGGCTCGCGACGGACATCATTCTCGGTGAAACGCTCGCTTCTTACGGGTTAACAAGTGGTGTCCTACCGGAAGAATCGCTCGTCTCGGTCAAAGTACCGGTCTTCTCGTTTGCGAAGCTTAAAGAAGTCGACCCGACGCTCGGACCGGAAATGAAATCGACCGGAGAAGTCATCGGAACAGACCGAACACTTGAAAAAGCACTCTACAAAGGATTGCTTGCTTCTGGGATGGCGATTCCAGAACACGGTCGTGTTCTCTTGACAGTCGCAGACCCGGACAAAGCAGAAATGACAGATCTCGCACGACGCTTTGCCTCACTTGGATTCACGTTGCTTGCGACGGAAGGAACGGCAGCGTACTTGACGGAGCAAGGGTTACCGGTTCAGACGGTCGGTAAAATCGACTCGTCTTCCGAATCGATGCTCGACGTGATTGAAAAAGGGGAGATCGAGTATGTCATCAATACGATGAGTCGCGACTCACAAGTCACGAAAGACGGCTTCATCATTCGCCGGGCAGCAGCGGAGAATCAAGTCGTTTGTCTAACATCACTCGATACGGCGGAAGCGATTCTACGCGTCATCGAGAGTCGCTCGTTCGAAGCGAGTGCGATTCAAGCCTTCACACACGAAAAGAAAGTGGTGATCCAATGAAGCAACTCTTGACGGTCGTCTCTCGACGAACGGTAGCTCAAGGCGCGACAGAACTCGTCTGTCGCCTCGAGCAACCGCAGGACATTGCGCCGGGGCGATTCATGCATCTACGCGTCGGTCCACTCTTACGCCGACCGATCTCGATTGCTCGGGTCGATCGTGATCTGATTACGTTTCTCTTTAAAGAAATCGGACAAGGGACAGCAGAACTAGCTTCCTTGCGTCCCGACGACAAAATCGATGCCCTCGGACCACTCGGAAACGGTTTTCCGATCGACGCCATCAACCGAGATCAACGGGTCGTTCTCGTTGGTGGAGGGATCGGTGTCCCACCGCTGTATGAGACGATGCGCCAACTTGTCGCGCGTGGTGTGACGTGTGAAGCGATTCTAGGATTTGATACGGCAACGAGTGTCTTTTACGAAGCGGAATTCCAAGCACTTGGTAAGACGACGGTCTCGACGGTTGATGGAACGCATGGAATGAAAGGGTTCGTTACGGTTGCCTTACATCCGGAAAACTATGATGTGTTACTCGCTTGCGGACCAGAGCCGATGTTGCGGTCACTCCAGCAACAACCGATTGAGCATAAGTATCTCTCCATCGAAAATCGAATGGGGTGCGGCATCGGTGCTTGTTTTGCCTGCGTCTGTAAAACACCAACAGGCGGGTACGTCAAGACTTGTTCCGATGGTCCAGTCTTTCGGGCAGAGGAGGTCGTATTATGATAGAACGATTACGTGTCGAGTTGCCGGGACTTTCCTTGAAAAACCCGATCATGCCGGCATCTGGATGTTTTGGATTCGGTGAGGAATACGCAAAGTTATATGATTTATCAGAGCTTGGGGCAATCATGATCAAAGCAGCGACGGGCGAAGAACGTTACGGAAATCCGACGCCGCGTGTCGCGGAGAGTGGAATGGGGATGTTGAATGCAATCGGTCTCCAAAATCCGGGTGTCGATGGTATCTTAATGAAAAAACTACCGTTCCTTGAGACGTTTGATACAGCAATCATTGCGAATGTCGCCGGATCGACACCAGAAGAGTATGAGCTTGTCGCAGAAAAAATGAGCCGTCACCCTGGCATTCATGCATTGGAATTAAATATCTCCTGTCCGAACGTCAAATCAGGTGGAATCCAGTTCGGAACGGATCCGTTGCTTGCCGCTGAATTAACGCGTCGAGTCAAACAGGTCTCGACCAAACCGGTTTACGTTAAGCTTTCACCGAATGTCACTTCAATCGTCGAGATGGCACGTGCCGTCGAAGCAGCAGGTGCAGACGGGCTGACGATGATCAACACACTCGTTGGGATGCGAATCGATGTCCGAACGGGACAGCCAATCCTTGCCAACCGGATTGGTGGATTATCCGGTCCATCCATCAAGCCAGTCGCGATTCGGATGATTCATGATGTCGCACAAGCAGTCTCGATTCCTATTATCGGGATGGGTGGCGTGATGGAAGTCGATGACGTCTTAGAAATGATATACGCTGGGGCTTCCGCTGTTGCCGTCGGTACCGCAAACTTCGTCAATCCATACATCTGTCAAGAATTAATCCAGCAGTTACCGGGTCGCATGGATGAACTCGGCATCGACCATATCTTAGACATCAGGGGGAAAGCATATGAATCAACTTTACATCGCGCTTGATTTTCCGACCGAAACAGAAGTGTTTTCGTTCCTCGAACAGTTCAAAGAGACACGACCAGCCGTAAAAGTTGGGATGGAATTATTTTATGCTGCAGGTGGACCGTTCGTCCAAAAACTCGTCGAGCGTGGGCACGCTGTATTCCTCGATGTCAAAGTCCATGACATTCCAGAAACGGCGCGCCGGACGATGCGCATCATCGGGCAATTAGGTGTTGAATTGACGAACGTCCATGTTGCCGGTGGGAAAGAGATGATGATCGCGGCGCGAGAAGGACTTCGTGAAACGAATGCCGAGACACAACTAATCGGCGTGACGCAGTTGACATCGACGGATGAAGCGATGTTACGCGACTTAAAGATTGAAGGAGCGATGCCGGCAGTCGTTCGTGAGTATGCGCAACTGGCAGAAGCAGCCGGACTAGATGGTATCGTCTGTTCGGCGCTCGATCTTCCTGAACTAATCGAAGTTTGCCGAACGGACTTCCGTTTTGTCACACCAGGCATTCGTCCTTCTAGCAGTGAAGCAGATGATCAAAAGCGAGTCGCGACCGTTCTTGATGCGCGTCGAAATGGAGCGACGGATTTAGTAATTGGTCGCCCGATTACACGTGCCAAACATCCAGAACAGGTCTATCAGGCGTTACTCGAAGAATGGAAGGGGCAATTATCATGGTAAATCCAATTGCAAATGCATTACTCCGTATCAAAGCCGTCACGTTATCTCCAAACGATCCGTATACGTGGGCGAGTGGGCTCCGTTCTCCGATCTATTGCGATAATCGGTTGACACTTTCGTACCCAGAAGTCCGCTCCTTGATTGCCGATGCCCTCGCTGAGAAAGTGAAGGATTTAGGAATCGAAGTCGTTGCCGGGACAGCGACAGCAGGTATTCCTCACGCGGCATTCGTCGCGGAACGATTAGGGTTACCGATGGTCTACGTGCGTAGTGGCAGTAAGAAACATGGGAAAGGTAATCAAATCGAAGGTGTTATTCAACCAGGCCAACGCGTCGTCGTCATCGAAGACTTATTGTCAACGGGGATGTCTGCGATCGAGGCAGCGGAAGCACTCCAAGCAAAGGGAGCGAACGTCATTCGGATTCAAGCGATTTTCTCTTACGGGATGGAACGCTTGAAGAATAATCTCCGAGAAGCGAAGATTGACGCGGATGCATTACTAACGTTCGAAGCGTTACTCGAAACGGCACAACAACAAGGGGATATCACGGTAGAAGAACAGGAACAATTGGCAGATTGGTCGAAGGACCCAGTTGCTTGGAGCGAACGTTTTACCGCAAACGTGTAAAAACAGATAGATTCCGTCGGACGACCTACGATTTCTAGTGCATGATTTGGTACACTATAGAAATAAAGGAGGTCGTCGACTATGGTGACGCATTATCGTGATTATGAACAATTCAAAATGGTCGTCCTCCCGTTTCTGCTTGAACGTCCAGATACGCATCAGTTGATTCTAGGTATATTGGAACGGGGAGATGAACCGCTCTTGATGGCAACGGCACAAGAAGGCGATCATCGTCTCGTCATATTGCAAACGATACCGGAGCAAGTCATCGTCGCAGGGGATATGTTCTCGCAAGAAGGGATTCGAAAGCTTGCGCGAATTCTGGATAGTCCAGGATTCGTCGGAGAACAGGTCATCTTAGCGCCGCTGTTACTCCCACATTCCATGTATGAGGTACATATGGAACAAGGGATGTATGCATTGACGAAGGTCGAGATGCCACATGTTCAGGAGAACGTCGTCTTCCGACCGGTTTTGAACGATGAAGGACAACAAGCCTTAGAATTTGCGTCCGGATTTTTATATGAGGTCGAAACGCGTCCATCTGATCGACAGCTTACGCAACTCCATCAGTCAATGACGCGACACATTCAGCAAGGAAGCTTGTTCGGATTGTTTAGTGGAAATACGCTCGTCGCGATGGCGGCAGCGACACGTCCCACGCAAACTGGGATTACGATTTCTTACGTCTATACGCCGAAAAAACTACGTGGGAATGGATATGCTTCTTATCTTGTCGCAAAACTATCTGAACACCTCCTACAGTCTTATCCGGTCGTGACGCTCTATACCGACTGGTCGAACCAGACAGCGAATAAAATCTATCAGCATGTCGGTTTCGAGTTAGTCGGACGATCCTTACATATCAAAAAACAAGAACGCTACCGGTGAACATGGCTGATGCTTTTTCAGTCAACGTTCAGGAATTAAAAAATAGAGTACGACAGCAGCCGACCGTCCTATTATCTAAGGACAGTCGGCTGTTTTGTGCCACGGCAAGTATTAGTTAAATTTAGCGATGATTTTACCACGGACGTGACGTTCAGATAGACGTTGTAATCCTTTGACGATGTCAGTTGCTGGAATCTCCTCTGTGACGAGTGGATCGAGTTCTTTCGCTGCGACGAGTTTTAATAATTCACTTGCCATATGACCGAGGTTTCGGATCGCACGGTCATCTTCGCTGGCATAAGCAGCCGCGAGTGCCACTTCATGGATCGAAGGGGAGAGCGTGAACGGCTTGACGACCGACTGATCGGGACCACCGGCGATGAAGGCGAGTTGCCCCGAGAAGGCAAGACGTCCGAGATCCGCTGTTGCTTCATCTCGACCGACCGTATTGAAAATCAAGTCAGCACCGCGACCGTTCGTCCAATCGCGAATGACATCCGTGACATTTTCTTTTTTGTAGTCGATGGCAAGATCGGCAACGAGTCGCTTGACCCACTCATGGTTTTCTGTCGAAGCAGTCGTCGCGACCTTAAGACCAAGGCGTTTCGCGAGTTGAATGCCGATGCCACCGACACCACCTGCACCAGCATGAATGAGGATCGTTTCTTTCCCTGTCGTGTTCATCTTCTGAACGATCGCTTCATAGGCAGTCATGCCTGCGCAAAGAATCGCAGCGGCTTCAGTGAATGAGATGTCTTCCGGAATCAGGGCGAGGGCACGCGTATCGACGAGTGCATATTCAGCAAAAGCACCATCGCGTTGCAGGTTCGTATGAATCGCTACACGATCGCCGATTTTCACTTCTGCGCCGGGTCCGATTTGTTCGACGACACCCGCTAGATCGACGCCCGGAATATGCGGGAACGTCCAAGCTGGATTGTTGGTCGCCTTATAGTCGACGGGATTCAGTGCGACCGTCTTGACGCGAATCAAGGCTTGTCCTTCTCCTGGCGTCGGCGTCTTGACCTCTTCGAATGTCCATTGATCAATCGCTGTACCTGAGTGATTTAACCATGCTTTCATGTTTAATAAGCTCCTTCCGAATAGGTAAGTTCATATGAGTGAGAGTAAATTTCGACGAGATTACCAAATGGATCCTCACAGTAGACCATTCGATACGGCTTGTCTCCCGGATAGTATTCGCGGATTGGCATCCGTTGTTTGCCGCCGTGGGCGACGATTTTTTCGACGAGTCCTTCGACGTCTGGATCTTGGATCGCATAATGGAAGATGCCTGTTTTCCAGAATTCGAAGTTATTTTCGGGTTGTTCATTGTTCGGGAACTCGAACAACTCGATTCCGATGCGGTCACCTGTTGCCATGTGAGCAATCCGGAACTTGTTCCATCCTGCACCAAAGACATCCGTACACATGACACCGATGGCAGAGTCATCTTCGAGGACATCAGATGGTTCCATGATGATATACCAACCCATCACCTCTTGATAAAAACGGACGGCTTCGTCGAGATTCGGTACAGAAAGACCGATGTGCGAAAAATTACGTGGATACGTCATGCTTAACACTCCTTTTGCAAAATGATTTACGCATACTCTAACTTACGCTACACTCGATTGCATAGTACGCACTTTGAAGTAACTACTCTGGAGGAGAGAACAACATGTCGACAGAACAATTTCCGGTCAATCGGGCGCTCGCCATCATCGGCGGAAAATGGCGTCCACAATTATATTGCACGTTAGAGAACGGTCAGAAACGTTTTTTAGAGTTACAACGTGCCATTCCCGGGATTTCTCGGAAAGTCTTGACGGATCAATTAAAAGAACTCGAACGTCTCGGAATGATTGAACGGATTGAGTATGATGAAGCCGTCTTACATGTCGAATACAAATTGACAGAAGCGGCATTTACACTGCAACCAGCCATGAAAGGTTTATGCGCATGGGGGGAAGGGAATCAATTATCCGAATCCTAATCGAGAGGCAGTGAATTAGATGAAGCTAACTTATCATGGACAGTCAACAGTAACGATTGAAACGAATGGTCATCATCTCGTCATCGATCCCTTCTTTAGCGGTAATGAAAAAGCGACGACGAATCCAGATGACGTCAAGGCAGATTTTATTTTGTTAACCCATGCCCATGCCGATCATATGCTTGATGCAGAGCGGATCGCGAAAGCAACGGGGGCGACGATCATCGCTACGCATGAGTTGGCAACGTATTTAAGCTTCAAAGGATTGAATGTCCACCCGATGAACCTTGGCGGACAGTTTGAATTCTCGTTTGGTAAAGTAAAGATGACACAGGCATTCCATTCATCAAGCATCATCGATGAAGAGAAACAAACCATTACGTATATGGGGATGCCGGCTGGATTCTTACTGACGATCGAAGGCAAAGAAATCTATCACGCAGGCGATACGGCACTGTTCGGGGATTTAGCCCTTTATGGCGCCCATCATGAAATCGATTTAGCCTTCTTACCGATCGGTGATAACTTCACGATGGGTCCGGATGATGCGTTGATCGCTGCAGATATGTTGCAAGCGAAAGCAGTCGTACCGATCCACTACGATACATTTGATTTAATCAAACAAGATGCGAACGCATTCTGTGAACAAATTGAAGCGCAAGGTCAAACTGGTCATTTACTCGCGATCGGCGAGTCACTCGAATTATAATCCGTTCTTAAGCAAAGGAGAGGAAACGTCAAGGTTCCTCTCTTTTTTGTCGATTATTCTTCTGGAATATCTGTAGTTCATCCGATGACGCTTCCTTCTTCCGCCCGATGGCGAAACAGTGAACTTCTTCTATGATAAGTAGGGGCTGTTGACAGCCGATTCAGATATTCGGAATAATGGTAGACATGAGATGGAGGGACTGACATGGAAGAGCATAACAGTAGGAGTGTGCGGAAACGAAAACAATCGTCGTTCACACGCTTAAAAAATAAACAAAAACAAAAGATGGATGCACGGTTGAACCGCATTGGAGAAAAAGGACCAGTGAAGCGACCGCTTTATTTGTACGGTGGTGTCGTTCTCGGACTTGTCGTCATCTATTCGATTACATTGCTCGTCTCAACGGAATTGTTATCGCGCGGCGAAACATTCAAGACGACGAATCGCTATAAGTCTCTCGCCATCGAGGCGCCGCACGCAACCGTACAATTCGTTCGAAGCACAGACGGAAACGTCCAAATCAAACTCGTCGATAGTGCATCGAGTGGAAAACGACTGAAAATCAGTACATCGACGAATACGGTAACGGTGACAGGACGAGATGGTTGGCTGTCTCGACTCGGCAATCGTCCGAGCGAAAAAACAGCAGACTATACGATTCAAGTGGGACTACCGAGTTATATGAACCGTGTCGATGTCGATGCTGGAACACTTAAAGGAATGGGCATCTACGCAAAAACAATCGAGATGAACGGAGAAGCGATGAGTCTCGATAAAGTAAAAGGTGATGAAATTACACTGAATGCATCACGTGCGATTTCCATCAAAGAGATGGATGCCGTCCATGCGCAAGTGACAGGTGAAAGTGTTTCTCTTGCGGAATATGTGGCGAAGTTGAGTCTCGACGTCACAACGATTGACGGCGCGACGAAGCTAAAACCAAATAAATCAGCCGGTACGATTACGATTGACACAGGAGGCGATATTAAAGCCTCTGACCGATATACGAAACAAAAGAATAAGGATGAGACAATTTATGAACTGTCGAAACAAGAAAAACCGGAAGTGACAGTCAATAGTGAAGTCGGGCAGGTGACGCTCGAGTGAAATTAAAGTTTCGGATTGGACTACGAACGGTCAAGACCGGTATCGCGGTAGCTCTTGCGCTTAGTATCTCCTGGTATGTGTTCGATATTTATTCGGGAATGGGGGCTGTCGCAGCAATTGTTGCGATGCAACCGACGATTCATCGGTCGTTTAAAATCGTCTTCAACCGGATTTTCGGAACAGTACTTGGATTAATGTGTGGTCTTGCGATTGTTGCGACACTTGGGGCGAATCCGCTGACGATTGGACTCGCCGTAATTGTCTCGCTCGTCCTTAATTCGATGATTGGAAGAACGGATATGTCGACGTTCGCGGCTTTTGCCATCGTGTTGATGTTCGAGAGTCCGACCGCCGACTACGTCCACTATGCCTTATCACGGTCGTTGCTGACTGTCGTCGGTGTATTATCTGCTGTCCTCATCAATTACATCGTCTTCCCACCACATTATGAGGATCGTTTACTCTTGCTTGTCAAAAAAACGACGCAACAGTTGATGGAAGATTGGCGGAGCCTTGTGCAAGATGATACGAGGTTGCTTGCCGTTCGGAAACAAATTCTCAAACATGAAGAAATGATGTTGATGCTTCAAGAAGATCAAAAATATCCATTGATGGCAAGCGGTCAAAGTGAAGCGTTCATCCGACTGAAGGAGCTTGTCGATCTTGAAGACAAGTTGCTCGTCTTGCTTGAAAGCATTGCCAGTCATCGGGATATCCCGATGACAGAAGAACAGGAAAAGACGCTCGGCCAGGAAATTGATTTCTTACTCAGCCATCATTACGATGTCATCTTCTCCCACGAACGAAAACAAGCGATGTTCTCATTCGATCAAGAATTAAGCGAGGCGAAGGATATCATCCATGGGCATTTGCTCGATTACCGGGAACAGTTAGAAAAAATGAAGTGAAGATGAAAAAGCGCTGTCTCTCCTAAGTGATATTTAGGAAAAACAGCGCTTTTTTGTGTAGCGTCATTGACGTAAGGATTGGACGACATCTGGATCAGGTGTGACGTAAAGTGTCGTTTGATCCGTATAGATGACGAAACCGGGTTTTGCACCACTCGGTTTTTTGACATATCGTAACTCCGTAAAATCGACCGGGACTTGGCTCGATTCACGTGCTTTCGAGTAGTAGGCGGCAACAATCGCTGCTTCTTTTAACGTTGTCTCATCCGGTGCATCACTTTGAATGATGACGTGCGATCCTGGGATATCCTTCGTGTGTAACCACGTATCGGACCGACGTCCAAACTTGAACGTCGCGTAATCATTTTGTTTATTGTTCTTTCCGACGAAGAATGGAAGGCCGGTCGAAGAACGGTATGCTTCGAGTTGTGGGAGTTGCGGTTTCTTTTTCTTCTTTTGTCGTTCGCGCAGATAACCTTCTTCGACGAGTTCCTCGCGCATTTCCCGGATATCTTCCGGGGATGCGACGTCGAGTTGCGCAAGCAAACCTTCGAAGTACGCAATCTCGGCTTGGTTCTTCTCAAGCTGGCGCGCGACTTCGACTTTGGCGGTCTTTAATTTGTTATACCGTTTGTAATAACGCTGTGCGTTCTCGTTTGGCGAGAAGCGGGGATCAAGCGTGATCGTGATTTCAGCACCGTCTGGATCATAGTAATCGACGACGGTTGCTTCCTTCATCCCGCGTTCGAGCTGATAGAGATAAGTCGTCAGCAGTTCTCCTTTATGCTTCCATTCATCCATTCGTAACGTCGCTTCTAAATCTTTTTCGAGTTTTGAGCGCTTTAAGATATTCTTATCGTACTCACTCTTGATGAACCGTTCGAGATCGGCCGCTTGTTGTTTGACACGATCGCGGTTTGCTTTTTGATGGAAGAATGCGTCGAGGACTTGACCACTCGTCGCGAACGTCTTTTCGTCAATGATTGAACCTTCCGTTAAGCGGACCGGTGCAAAGCGTTCCTTGCCGCCTTCCATCCGTTGCAATACATAAGGACCGTTTAGTTCTTTTAAGACGTCCTGGAAAGCGGTAGCAAGATTCGTCCGGTTCGCAAGACCTGCCCGCGTGACGACTTCCTTAGCGATTTGTGGAGACAAACCGCTGAACAGACCAAGTAACTGGCGATCCAGTTTCCCAGCGTTCCAGTCGATTCGGTGGAGTGCCTTTTCGATATCTCCTGTGAGTGGATCCACTTTATCCTGTGCTGGTGGAAGTTGATAGGTCATCCCTGGCATGATCGTCCGGAATGTATTTTGACTGAGTGGTAAGTGTTTGATCGCATCGAGGATCTTATCTTGTCCATCGGTCAAAATGATGTTCGAGTGTCGTCCCATCAACTCGACATAGATTTTTTTCGCTTCCTCATCGCCAAGTTCGTTCCGGGAACGGACACGTAAGACAATGATTCGGTCGCGTTCGAGTTGTTCGATCGATTCGATGAATCCGCCTTCGACATGCTTGCGAAGCATCATACAGAAGAGTGGGGGTTCACTCGGGTTGCTGACCGCTTCCGACGTAATGTGCATCCGTGCATACATGGCATTCGCAGAGGCGAGCAACAATACGTTTTTTCGCTCGGCGCGGACCTGGAATACTAAATCCAATGTATATGGTTGGTATACCTTATTGATCCGTCCTCCAACGAGCGGTTGGAGTTCTTTGACGACGCGTGTCGTCATCAATCCGTCAAAAGCCATACGATTACCTTCTTTCTTGATTTCGTTCTCACTTTCTAAAGGTAACAGAAATGGCATCGTTATGGTATGATAAAGCAGTCGAGCTAAAAAAGATGACTTGCGAACTTCCCGTCTCTACTGCTAATATGAAACAATGTGAAGTTTGTGAGATGGAGGGGTTTTGAAGTGATTTTCAAAGAGCGTGGCTTATTACTCGTATTATCTGGTCCAAGTGGTGTCGGAAAGGGAACGGTCTGTCGTGCCTTGCGCGAAGATCAGGATAACGATCTGCATTACTCGGTATCCTGTACGACGCGCCAACCGCGTGAAGGAGAAGTAGATGGTGTCCACTATTTCTTTAAATCGCGTGAAGAATTCGAAGAGATGATTGCGAACAATCAACTCTTGGAATATGCTGAATTCGTAGGGAACTACTATGGAACACCTGTCGAATGGGTGAACCAGATCCTAGATGAAGGAAAAGACGTCATTCTCGAAATCGAAGTTCAAGGGGCCATGCAGGTCAAAGAACATTTTCCGGAAGCTGTCTTCTTATTCCTTGCACCTCCAAGCCTCCAAGAATTACGGAACCGCCTCGTAGGGCGTGGAACGGAATCGGAGGAAGTCATTAAGCAACGTCTTCTCGTCGCTAAGGAAGAGATCGAGATGATGGATGCCTATGACTATGTCGTGACGAACGACGAAATTCATAAAGCCTGTGACCGGATCCAAGCGATCGTCACAGCGGAACATTGCAGTCGGGAACGTGTCGCGTCCCTATATAAAAAAGCCATGGAGGTTAAGTGATATGTTATATCCATCAGTTGATAAGCTTCAAAAGAAAGTACCGTCGAAATATACAATCGTTACAGTTGCCGCTAAGCGTGCGCGTCAAATCCAAGACGGGAAACGCGTGAAAGTCACGAACCCAAAATCGCATAAACCGGTCGGGAAAGCTTTAGAAGAGCTTTATTTCGAAGAAGTATCCGTCACGAACCAACCGCAAGACTAATTTTGAAGCAGCCACTTGTCATCGTGGCTGTTTTTTTCAATAAGGAGGACACCTACATGTTAACCAACCGAAACATTCTACTGTGTGTCGGCGGTGGAATCGCTTCCTACAAATCAGCAGCACTCGCTTCAAAGCTTGTTCAAGCAGGCGCACACGTTCAAGTCGCGATGACGCGTAATGCGCAACAATTCGTCGGTAAGACGACGTTTGAAGCACTGACGCGAAAAGCGGTCTATGATGACGTCTTCATCGAGCATGATCCGTCAAAGATCGCCCATATCGATTTAGCGGACGAAGCGGACCTGATCGTCGTCGCACCAGCGACCGCGAATTTGATTGCAAAACTCGCGCACGGGATCGCGGATGATTTCATCACGACGACGATCCTTGCAGCGACATGTCCCGTCATCGTCGCTCCAGCGATGAATGTCAACATGCTCGAACATCCGGCGACAGTCCGCAACATCGAACAACTGAAGCAGGACGGTGTCCAGGTGATTGCACCGGGAGTCGGAAATCTCGCATGTGGTTGGGTCGGGAAAGGTCGTTTACCTGAACCGGAAGATTTAGTCGCAACACTCTCAACGTTCTTTGAAGAGAAGTATCTAGCCGGACGAAAAGTCTTGATCAGTGCGGGACCGACCGTGGAACGGATTGATCCGGTTCGTTACTTGACGAATGATTCTTCAGGAAAGACAGGAATTGCGCTAGCAGAAGCGGCAAGAGACGCAGGTGCCGATGTCACGCTCGTCCATGGACCACTTCGGATCGGATTACCGACCGGGATAACGACGATTGCTGTTGAATCGGGAGAAGAGATGCTCGAAGCCATGTTACGTGATTATGAGACGCAAGACATCGTCATCATGTCTGCTGCCGTAGCTGACTATCGACCGTCTATCCAATACGATCAGAAGCAAAAGAAAATCCACGGACCACTTCGAATTGAACTCGAAGAGACGACCGATATTCTGAAGACACTTGGTGAGCAGAAACAACATCAGTTATTAGTCGGATTTGCGGCTGAGACGACGGACGTCGAGACGTTCGCGAAACAAAAGCTCGTCCGAAAGAAAGCCGATTTCATTGTCGCGAATGATGTGTCACGATCTGATATCGGATTCGTCAGTGATGAAAATGAGGTCGTCGTTTTTGGGGAGAATGATTCCGTCACGCGATACGATCAACAATTGAAATCGACGCTCGCCAAATCGCTCATGCGCCAATTCGCGGAGGCATTGGCATGATAGCCGAAGTCATCGTTGACGTCGCAGCAGCAACGGTCGATCGTCCGTTCGATTATGCCGTGCCAGAACTTTGGCAAGAGCTGATCGTTCCCGGTATGCGCGTCGAAGTACCATTTGGTCCACGGGCGTTGCTTGGAATCGTCGTCGGAACGAAAGCTACCTCTGATCTGACGAACGTCAAATCGATCGTGCGTGTCTTAGATGAGACCCCGACCTATACACAGGAATTACTCGAGTTATCAGCGTATCTATCGGAAACGACTTTGTGTTTTCAGGCGACGGCATTGCTTGCGATGCTGCCGGCTGCCTTAAAGGTGAGTTATGATAAACTGGTCATAGTCGAGTCGGGCCCACTTCGGACATATCATGGTAAGAAAATGAGTCAATTACCAACGGAAGTGCAGCAAATCGTCTTAACAGCGGCGAAACAAGCTGACGTGACGCTTCAACCGGTCATTCGCGAGAAGAAGACGTCTAAGATCGATAAACGGATTCGTCTTCTAGAGGAGCAAGCAACTTTTACGAAACAAGCGAGCCAACAAGCGGCACTTTACTCGTATATTCAAGAATTTCCGGATGCGCTTTGGAGTGAAGTCAAGCAGGCAACGGGCGCAACGAGCGCGACGTTGAACGCTCTTGAGAAAAAGAGCATCATTCAAGTCGAGACGATCGATGTTCGGCGAAATCCTTATGAACATCTCGTCCAAGACATCTTTGTGCCGTCCTCTTTGACGGAAAAGCAACAGGAAGCTGTCTCGGCGATTACGGCTGAAGCTGAGACCGGAACATTTTTGTTACATGGCGTAACAGGAAGCGGTAAGACGGAAGTGTACCTTGAATCGATTCATGCACAACTCGAACGCGGTAGACAAGCGATCTTGCTCGTCCCAGAGATCAGTCTGACGCCGATGATGGTCAAACGGTTTAAACGCCGTTTCGGAGAACGGGTCGCTGTCTTGCATAGCGGTCTATCGCTCGGCGAAAAGTATGATGAGTGGCGCAAAATCGCCCAAGGCGAGGTCGATGTCGTCGTCGGTGCACGGTCTGCTGTGTTTGCGCCGCTGACGAACATCGGCATCATCATTCTCGATGAAGAACATGAAACAACTTATAAGCAGGAAGAGAATCCGCGCTATCATACGCGCGATGTCGCGAAGTGGCGGGCGGCCTATCATCGCTGTCCGGTTGTGCTCGGAAGTGCAACACCGTTACTCGAGACGTACGCCCGGGCACAAAAAGGGGTCTATCGTTACTTACCGCTTCGTGAACGATTTGGTGGGGAACTGCCTCCAGTTGACATCGTTGATATGCGTAAGGAACTCGAACGGGGCAATCGTACGCCGTTCAGCCTCGCGCTAGTCGAAGGCATCAAAGAACGCATCGAACGTGGGGAACAGACCGTCTTACTCCTGAACCGTCGCGGATATACGACCTTCGTCTTATGTCGGGATTGCGGGGAGACGCTACAATGTCCGCATTGTGCCGTCAATTTAACCTATCACCAACATGAAGATCGCTTGAAATGCCACTACTGTGGGTTTGAAGCCGCAATGCCGAAAACTTGTCCGTCCTGTGAATCGACGAAAATTCGTCAGTTCGGAACGGGTACGCAAAAGATTGAGGAAGAATTGGCACACTTGATTCCGGAGGCGCGAATCATCCGGATGGATCAGGATACGACGTCGCGTAAAGGTGCGCATGAGAAATTACTCGATGCCTTTGAACGCAAGGAAGGAAACATTCTGCTCGGAACACAGATGATCGCAAAAGGTCTCGACTTTCCGAACGTTACACTCGTCGGAGTGATTGCTGCCGATGCGACGCTTGGTATTCCGGATTTTCGAGCAAGTGAGCGCACGTTTCAGTTGATCACCCAAGTGTCCGGTCGTGCCGGACGGGGTCAACTCGCTGGTCAGTCAATTATCCAGACCTACAACCCGGAGCATTACGTCATTCAAACTGCCAAACAGCATGATTTCGAAACGGTTTATAAGCGAGAGATGCAATTGCGAAAGCTCGGTGGGCATCCACCATTTTGGTTCCTTGGTCTGATTACAGTTTCAGCAGCGCATCCGCTCGAAACACAAGCAGAAGCGCAGCAAATCGCTTCCGAGCTTCGTGCCTTTGAATCTGAGGATTTAGTCGTCAATGGACCGTTTGATGCACCACTCGCTCGACTCAAAAATATGTACCGGCAACAGGTCTTAATTAAACATAAAGGACAGGAGGATGTCCGGACACATCTTCGTGATATCTTATCCCGTCGTCAAAAATCAAAAACACAAGTCGCGATTGACTTGAATCCATTTGTATTCATGTGAGGTGTCTGTATGTATAAAGTAGTAGAAGTACCAAATGATGTATTACGACAGGTGTGTGAACCTGTCACGAAGTTTGATAAAAAACTCGGTAAAATGATCGACCGGATGTTCGATACGATGTACGAATATGACGGGGTTGGTTTAGCCGCACCGCAAATCAACCAGCCGATTCGTGTAGCCGTCGTTCATACCGATGATGAGACGGGACCAATCGAGCTGATCAATCCGGAAATCATCGAAGCGGATGGTTCGCAAATCGATGATGAAGGCTGCCTTAGCATGCCAGGCATCTTCGGACCGGTTGAACGGTTCGACCGAATCGTCGTCAAGTCTCAAGATCGTCTCGGGCGGACGGTTAAAATCAAAGCAAACGGCTTTTTTGCACGTGCCATCCAGCACGAGATGGATCATTTAGACGGTGTCCTGTTCACGGATAAACTCGTCCAGAAAGAAAAACCGCGCGTCGTCTTCATGGGGACACCTGAGTTTGCGGCAGGGACACTGCGTGAAGTGATCGATGCTGGGTATGACGTCGTCGGTGTCGTCTCACAACCAGATAAACCAGTCGGAAGAAAACGGGAAGTCAAACCGACGCCTGTAAAACTCGTCGCGATGGAACAAGATATTCCTGTGTTGCAACCGAAACGAATTCGAGAGGATTATCAAGATGTTCTCGATTTAAAACCTGATCTCATCATCACCGCAGCTTACGGTCAGATCGTCCCGACCGCTATTCTCGAAGCACCACGTTTTGGGGCGATTAATGTCCACGCGTCACTCTTACCTAAATATCGTGGCGGTGCACCGATTCATCAAGCGATCATCGATGGAGAAAAAGAGACAGGTGTGACGATCATGTATATGGTCGATCGGCTAGACGCAGGTGATATGTTGTCAAAAATCATCGTTCCAATCGAAGAGAACGATACAGCCGGTTCGATGTTCGAGAAGTTAGCGGACGCAGGAGCGCGCCTGTTACTTGAAACGTTACCACGTCTGTTCGCAGGTGAATTGACACCGGAAGCACAAGTCGAGGAAGAAGCGACATTTGCGCCGAACATTTCACGTGAGCGGGAACGACTTGATTTTACGCTACCGGGTGAGACACTCTATGATCAAATTCGTGGGATGAATCCATTCCCGAGTACGTATACGATGCTTGGGAACGATCGATTAAAAGTCTTTTTCGCAACGAAAGTCTTAGGAACGGGACGACCGGGTGAAATCATCGCATTAGAAGCGGATGGTCCCGTCATCGCGACAGGTTCCGAAACAGCGTTGAAGCTGATCGACTTACAGCCGTCCGGCAAAAAACGGATGGACGGTGCTACGTTCATGCGTGGGATCGGTCAATCGCTTGAACTCGGACAACAAGTAGGTGAGAACGCATGAATGTACGTGACGCAGCAGTAACGACACTGATGAAAATTGGTCAAGGTGGTGCCTTCTCGACAATCACCGTCCACCAGATGCTTGAAAAGCGTGCTATCTCAGCAACAGATGTCGGCTTGTTCACGGAACTCGTTTACGGGACGCTCAGTCGTGAATTGACGCTTGATTATATTTTAGAACCATATTTAGCGAAACAGAAAAAACTTGATCCATTCATGCGCCCATTGTTACGAATGAGTGTCTATCAGTTGTTTTATCTCGATCGTGTACCGGATCATGCCGTCATTCATGAAGCCGTTGAAATTGCTAAAAAACGTGGGAAAGTCCATGTCTCGAAAGTCGTCAACGGAGTGCTACGGAATGTATTACGGGCGGGAATGCCTCATTTCGCTGAGATTGAGCCTGCTGCAAAACGAATCAGCATTGAAACGAGTCACCCGCAGTGGCTCGTCGAACGTTGGATCGAACTGTTTGGTTCGGAAGAAACGCTTCAGATCTGTCAATTGAATAACACACCGGCACCCGTCACGGTCCGCATCAATCGCACGAAAACGACGCGGGAGGAAGCAATCGAGCTTCTACTCGATCAAGGTGTGACGGCAAAACCATCTACGGTCGCGCCGGACGGTCTCGAAATCGAACGAGGAAGCGTCCAAAAAACGGATCTGATTGACCGTGGGTATCTTTCTCTTCAGGATGAGAGCTCAATGCTCGTCGCCCGTGCGCTTGGTGCAGAAGCATCCGATCATGTACTCGACAGCTGTGCCGCACCTGGTGGGAAAGCGATGCATATTGCTGAAGGTTTGACGACGGGTACACTACAGGCACTTGATCTTCATCCACATAAGATTAAATTGATTGAACAGCAGGCGACACGATTAGGTCTTACGACTGTTCAAGCAGAAGCGTTAGATGCCCGTAAAGCAGGGGAACGCTTCGAAAGCGAATCCTTTGACCGGATTCTTGTCGATGCACCTTGTTCAGGACTTGGTGTCATTCGGAGAAAACCGGATATCAAATGGACGAAACGCCCAGAACAACTCGAGCAACTCCCAAAAATTCAACGAGACATCTTGACATCTGTCTTACCACTCGTTAAAAAAGGTGGAATCTTCGTCTATTCGACTTGTACGATTGATCCGACCGAAAACGAGGAGCAGACAGCGTTCATTCTCGATCAGGGTTTTGACTTTGATGCATCTTTCGCGGAACGCATGCCAGAATCCGTGCGGCATCTAATCGGAGATCGAGCAGAACTCAAGTTGTTACCGACGACAGTCGGAACGGATGGCTTCTACATTGCCGCGTTTAAGAGACGAGAAGATTGATACGAACGGAGGACTGTCATGGAGTTAGCTCACCTTTCGACCACTGGGAAAGTCAGGACTAAAAATGAGGATACGGTATTACTCACCGGGAACGCTGAACGTGGTCTTGCCGTCGTTGCGGATGGTATGGGAGGTCACGCTGCTGGCGATATCGCAAGTGCGATCGTTCGCGAGGTATTTGAAGCATCCTTTTCACTCATGCCAAATCGTCCGATGGAATTGTCCGAATGGATAGAACAACGCGTAGCCGAAGCGAATGCCCGGATTCTTCAGTTTTCAAAAGAAGAACAACTTGCGATCGTCGGAACGACCATTGCCTGTGTGTGCTGGGTCGAGGATTTGCTCGTCATCGGTCATGTTGGAGACAGTAGGGTCTATGCCCTTGAGGGTACGGCGTTAAAACAATTGACGGATGATCATTCTTACGTCAACATGTTACGACAAATGGGAGAGCTTTCGGACGAGGAAGTCGAAAATCATCCACGTAAAAATGTCATCACACGATCGGTCGGCTCGAACGAAACGGTCGAAGTCGACATTCAAGTAAGAGATGCTCCAGACTATGACCTCGTCCTTGTGTGTAGCGACGGGTTGACCGATGAAGTGCCAGATGATGTCATCGAACAGATCATCTTACGGGATGATCCGCTTGATGAGATCGTCGGACGATTGGTGAAAGAAGCGAATGCTCGAGGAGGCGCGGATAATATTACGATTGCCGCCATCCGGTTCAAAGAAAGAAAGAGGGTCTGAATATGCGATACGGAGATCGATTAAATGACCGCTACCGCATAGAACGGCTAGTTGGAAGTGGCGGGATGGCGAATGTCTATCAAGCCTATGATGAGATTTTAAAGCGTCATGTTGCCATTAAGATTTTACGGACTGAATTTTCGCATGACGAACAGTTCATTCGTCGATTCGAACGTGAAGCGCATGCTGCTACCAGCTTGAATCATCCAAACATCGTTGCCGTCTATGATGTAGGCGAAGAAGATGCCATCTATTACATCGTCATGGAGTATATCGATGGTATGACATTAAAGACATTTTGTGAAAATCAAGCATTACCTGTGCCGCAGGCCGTCGATATCATCGCTCAAATTTGTGATGCGATCGATCATGCCCATGCACACCGAATCATCCATCGCGATATCAAACCGCAAAACATGTTGATTCGAGAGGATGGTACCGTCAAAGTAACGGATTTCGGAATCGCTGTGGCGATGTCGAATGCGACTCTGACGCATACTATGTCCGTCCTTGGGTCTGTCCATTACTTCTCGCCAGAACAAGCAAAAGGTAAATTTGCCGATGAGAAGTCGGATATCTATTCGCTTGGTGCTGTCTTATACGAACTTGTGACAGGACAAGTCCCGTTCGAGGGTGATTCACCGGTTGCGATCGCTTTGAAGCATCTGCAAGATACACCGCGTCGTCCATCCGTCTTGAATCCGAAAGTGCCACAAGCGCTTGAGAACTGTATCATGCAGGCGCTCGCAAAAGCACCGCATGACCGTCAGCAGTCCGTCGCAGCCTTTAAGGCAGATATGGTGACGGCGTTGTCTGACGAACGAGCAAGTGAAGGCATCCGAGGTGCAGAAGAGGATGAGATGGAAAAGACGATGGTCTTATCACCTGTACAAGTGCCAGAAGAATCAAAAGCGGAACCGGACACACCTGTCGTCACGACCGTTCAACCGAAACCGTCAGAAAAGAAAAAGAAAAAACGCTGGTGGGTCATCCTATTATTACTGGTATTACTCGGTGGAGCGGCTACGACGTTTGCGATGTGGCCGGATCCTACCGTTACGGTACCGTCCGTCGTCAAAACGGATGGAGATGAAGCGGAAACGAAGCTTGAGAAACTTGGATTTGTTGTCGAGACGACAGAACGAAACAGTGATACGGTCGATGAGGGAGACGTCATCAGTCAGACACCGCGTGAAAACGCACAGGTCAAGAAGGGCTCGACAGTCAACTTGGTCGTCTCTACCGGAAGTGCTCCGGTCGAAGTACCGGATGTGACAGATGACGCTGAAAAAGAGGCGATTGAGACGTTAAAAGAGGCTGGATTCGCTAAAGTCGAGGTCGAACGTGAAAAGTCGGATGAAATCGAGCGAGGTAATGTGATCCGGCAATCGATCTCGGCTGGTACGGAGGTCATCGCGAAAGAACAAACGATTACGATCACCGTCTCGGAAGGAACATCTTCCTTCGAGTTGAAGGATTTGACGAACTTATCGAGTGACGAAGCAAAAGCCTACCTGGACGAAAAAGGGCTCGATGGAACGTTCGAGCAAGAATTTTCTAGCGACGTGAAACTCGATCAAGTTATCCGTCAATTCCCACAAGCAGGGACTCAAGTCGAACCGAACGACTCCGTGACGGTCTTCATCTCAAAAGGTGAGGAAGAAAAAACGTTGACAGCGACGTTCCCTGAAAAGGTCGTCTATGACGCGGTCAGCGAGAACGAGGACGAGGAACCACCGAAACAAGTCATCCGGATTGAGACGGAAGATGCGAAAGGGAAGCGGACCGTCATCGAGGAATCAATTGACCAAGATGAGACATTCGACGTGCCGGTGACGATTGATCCGGGAGAAGAAGGCAAGATTACGATTTATAAAGACGATACGGTGTATCGTTCAAAAACCATCACGTACAATCAAGCAAAAGACGCACAGTAAATGTGATGAAAAAGGAGTGCATAGGATGACGGAACAACGCATCGAAGAGAATCGAGAAGGAACGATCATACGCCTGCAGGGTGGCTTTTATGATGTCATGACACCAGAAGGAGAGGTCCGTTCACGGGCAAGAGGGAATTTCCGAAAACGCGGCATCAGTCCAGTCGTTGGAGACGAAGTCGTTCTTCATATCGAAAGTGAGACCGGGTATATTCTCGAAGTGAAGGAGCGGGACAACTTTTTAGTACGCCCGCCTGTCGCGAATATCGATCAAGCGTTGCTTGTCGTCTCGGCTGCAGAACCTGATTTTTCAGCGCACTTGCTCGATCGTTTCCTCGTCTTGATCGAAGCGAAGGAAATCCAACCCGTCATCCTGTTAACGAAGATGGACTTGCTTGATGATGTCAAAGGTCCTGCAGTTAGAGAGGCAATTGCCGCTTACCGGAAGATTGGATATACGGTCATCGAGACATCCAGTGAGACGTTGTCGGGTGTTGAGCAAGTCCGTCCGTTACTGGCCGGGAAAACGAGTGTTCTTGCCGGACAATCCGGTGTTGGGAAAAGTTCGCTCTTGAACGCACTTGAACCAACACTCGACTTAGAGACGAGTGCGATTTCGAAATCACTCGGACGTGGGCGGCATACGACACGACACGTCACGTTGATGCCACTTGCCGAAGGCTTGATTGCTGATACACCAGGTTTCTCGAACCTTGATTTTCCGTATGATATGGAAATCGAGGATGTACGGTGGAGTTTTCCTGAATTCGTGGCTGTACAGGACGAATGTAAGTATCGAGGATGTTTGCACTTGAATGAACCCGGATGTGCTGTCAAGGAAGCCGTCGAAGCACAAGAAATCATGTCCTCTCGTTATGAGAACTATGGTATGTTTATAGACGAAATCAAGAATCGAGCCCGGAGGTATTGAAGATGATTAAAATTGCACCATCTATCTTATCAGCAGATTTTGCGAATCTTGAGCGTGATGTCAAAGCAGTCGAGGCAGCAGGCGCGGACTATATCCATTTCGATGTCATGGATGGTCAGTTCGTACCGAATATCTCGTTTGGACTGCCTGTGCTCAGCAGTTTACGTCAAAAGACGGATATGGTCCTTGATGTCCATTTAATGATTGACCAGCCAGAACGTTTCGTTGAAGATTTCGTTAAGGCAGGGGCAGATATCGTGACGTTCCACGTCGAAGCGACGAACCACGTCCACCGTGTTTTACAACAAATCAAGCTATCCGGTGCAAAAGCAGGGGTCGTCTTGAATCCTCACACGCCATTATCGACGATTGAACACGTCCTTGAGGATGTCGATATGGTCTTATTGATGACGGTCAATCCGGGCTTTGGTGGACAAGCCTTCATCGAGAATGTCATGCCAAAACTCGCATCACTTGCACAAATGAAAGCAGATCGTGATCTGACATTTGAAATCGAGATTGATGGTGGCGTCAACCCGGAAACAGCAAAACTTTGCATCGAAAACGGCGCGAACGTTCTTGTCGCGGGATCAGCAATCTACAATGCACCAGATTATGCGGAAGCGATCACTAGCATTCGTCAAGGGGCTGCCGTATAATAAGAACGAGAAAACGAAATATGATGACCGCAAGGGGTGTCGCTTGAAAAGCGGCTGAGAGGAGTCTTTTAGACTTTAACCCTTCGAACCTGTTCCGTTCAAACGGACGTAGGGATGTGGCGCACGCAGGCAGTACGGCGTTCGTCGTATTGCCTTTTTGCGTCCTCTCGTACAATGAAGGAGGAAATAGCATGAAACGGTTACAAATGATGATGGAAATTGCCATCTTCGCAAGTCTCGGGGTCGTCTTTGATTTACTGATTCCATTTAAAATGCCACAAGGCGGTTCAATCAGCTTAGCGATGTTACCGATCTTTGTCATGGCATTTCGCCACGGTGTCATCGGAGGTGTCGTCACAGGAGCGCTTGTTGGTACGATCCAACTGATGTTCGCCCCACAAGTCTTGACGATCGTCCAACCATTACTCGATTACACGATTGCATACGGTGTCGTCGGACTGAGCGGTCTGTTCGCCCGTCAGGTTAGACAAACTGCACGTAACGGACAAAAGAAACGTTTGATGGCGTTCGTTCTCCTTGCAACACTATTAGGCGCAGGACTCCGTTATATCTGTCATGTCATCAGCGGAATCGTGTTCTTCGCGAAATATGCAGAAGGTCCAGTCGTGCCATATTCATTAGTTTATAACGCGACATACATGGTACCATCTTATGTTTTATGCGGTGTCGTCGCGGGTCTCCTCTTTACAACTGCGCCACGTTTACTACGTTATTCAGCACGAGGCATCTGAGATGCGGGCGATTCTCGTGTGCGCCGGTCCTCAAGAAGAAGTGCCTGATTTGCGGATGCTTTGTCAGTCTAGTGATTTCATCATTGGTGTCGATGGTGGTGTTCAGACTATTGAATTGTTTGGGCTGACATGCGACATGACGATCGGTGATTTTGATTCGCTTGGTTACGTACCTGAAGGAGCAATCGTTCATCCGGCTGAGAAAGATGAGACGGATCTCGAACTCGCCCTTCGTACAGTATCAGAGATGAAACGGTTTGATGATACTATCATCGTCGGAGCAACAGGTGGACGACTCGACATGACCGTTCAAAATGTGTATTTATTGAAGCAATACCCTGAAGCGCGACTCGTCACGAAACGGGAAGAGGTGCGATATTTGGCAGTAGGATCGTATGCAGTCGAAGCCGAAAGCTATCATTATCTTTCTTTCATTCCACTTGTGCCGTCAATCTTGAGTTTAGCTGGAGTCAAATATCCACTTGATATGCATCCTGTTCCGGTCGGAGGTTCCTTGACCGTCAGTAATGAATGGAGTACGTCAGAAGCGACAGTAGAGCTCCATCAAGGAGAACTATTGATGATGCGAACACTTAAGGAATAGAACAAGCATATGAAAAAAGGCCGTGGATGATACCGCGGCCTCTTTTCATATGGCATTATTCTTCGAGTTGGGAAGGGGCGACTCGAATGTCACTTTGAGCCGATAGGTGTTTTCCTTTAACGAACAGATGATAGCTTCCCCACATGACGAGGAAAAATGGAACACCGATGTATAAAGCAATTCGTTGATCCGCTTGAAACGCAAGACTGAAAAGGACAACGACATTAAGTGTCAACGATATCAACGGTAATACTGGATAGAATGGCGTCTTGAACTTTAGTTCGGATAGATCATGTCCGTTTCGGATGAACTGACGGCGGAACGCAAGTTGCGAAGCGGAAATTGAAATCCAACCGACTTGAGCACCGAGTCCAGCTAAAGACAAGAGCCAGATAAAGACGGTATCCTCTGCGAAAAAAGCTGTCAGAAGCGATAACATCGCAAACATCATCGTAAAGAGTAAAGCGCGCATCGGCACACCACGGGCATTAACATAAGATAATTTCTTTGAAATCATCCCTTCTTGTGCCATTGCCCATAACATTCGGGTCGCGGCATACAATCCCGAGTTCCCGACGGATAATAGTGCTGTCAAGACGACGATGTTCATCAAGTCAGCGGCATACGGGATGCCGATCGCATCAAAGACCATGATGAATGGACTACTGACTCCGCCAGCCGTCTCATACGGAATCAATGCACCGACGATCGTGATCGATAAGACAAAGAAAATGAACGTGCGCCAAACTGTATTCCGGATAGCTTTTGGAATCGATTTTTCAGGCGTATCGGACTCCCCAGCCGCGACACCGATCAATTCGGTCCCCTGAAAAGCAAAGTTGACAGCAATCATCGTCGTCAAGACACCGAGAATTCCGTTCGGAAACCAACCGCTTGCCGTGAAGTTTGCAAACAATGAGGATGGACGATCTGCTTCCATCGGTAACCAGCCAAACCAAGCTGCGCCACCAAGAATGATGAAGAAAAGAATGGCGAGTACCTTTAAACTTGAGAACCAGAATTCCGCTTCCCCGAACGCTTTGGCGGAGACGGCGTTTAAACCGAATAACAAGACCGTAAAGACGGTACACCAGACAACGACCGGCACATTCGGAAACCAACGGTCCATCAAACTACCGGCAGCTGTGATTTCAAGTGCGACCGTCACAGCCCAGCCGAGCCAGTAAATCCAACCGACGGCAAAGCCGACCCCTGGTCCGATAAAGCGGGTCGTATAGGTCTGAAATGACCCCGAGACCGGCAGATAGACCGCTAATTCTCCAAGACATAACATCGTCAGATACATGATGGTCCCACCCACGATGTAACTGAGGACCGCCCCGAGAGGTCCTGCTTGTGAAATCGTTAATCCTGACCCTAAAAATAAGCCTGTTCCGATAATTCCACCGAGTGAAATCATGAACAGGTGTCGACTCGTCATCTCTCGTTTGAGTTGCATGATGACTTCCCCCAATTCAGACAAAATAAAGTACGTTCCTATTGTAAGCGTTTTCAATAAAAGCGACAATTAGTTTATGAGAAAAATAAATGAGGGCATAAAAAAACCGGAAGGGAAGATTCCCATCCGGTGGTTGCGCCTTATACGCGTTCGACTTTACCTGATTTAAGAGCTCGAGCTGAAACCCAAACCTTTTTTGGCTTACCGTCGACGAGGATACGTACTTTTTGTACGTTGACTCCCCAAGTACGTTTTGTTTTGTTCAATGCGTGTGAACGGTTGTTACCCGACTTTGGCGATTTCCCAGTAACGTAGCATTTACGTGCCATGCGTTCCGCCTCCTTTTATGTTGTTTTGCGTTCGTCCTAATAGACACTTTGCTATCTTAGCATGGTGTCAGGGCGGTTGCAACATAAAAAAAGTAGCTGACAAGAAAAAAACTTGACAGACAACCTCGAAATTTAAAATAATGGATGAGGATGATGGTAAAAGTTCGTTTGACCGCTACTATTTTTCACTTATTCATTGTATAGTCAGTACGGCGACTTTTCAATAGTAGGTCCTTATAGTAGAATTATGAGAAGAATACAATATTCAAAGGGGGCTACTCAGGTGGCGATCGAGATGAAAACGACCTATGGAAAGATTGATGTAGATAATGATGTCGTCGCGCAACTTGCGGGCGGCGCAGCAATGGAATGTTTTGGTGTCGTTGGTATGGCATCCCAGTCTCAAATCAAGGATGGTCTTGCTGAACTCTTAAAACGTGAGAACTTTGCACGCGGTGTCATCGTTCGACAGGCTTCAGAGCAGGTCCATATCGATATGCATATCATCGTAAGCTATGGAACGAAAATCTCAGAGGTGGCGAACAACGTACAGAGTCGCGTGAAATACACGCTCAGTCAGGCACTAGGTCTTGACGTGACATCTGTGAACATCTTTGTCCAAGGAGTCCGCTTGACGAATGTCTAAGGCGGGAATAGAGGAGGAAACTTTAGTGAGTGTAGATCGTTTAACAGGAGCGCAGTTAGTCAAGATGATTCAAAATGGCGCGGCGAATCTCTATCAAAATGCAGATTTCGTCGATTCATTGAACGTCTTCCCTGTGCCAGATGGTGATACGGGAACGAACATGAATTTGACGATGACTTCAGGAGCAAAAGAAGCAGGTAAATCAACTTCGGATTCTGTATCGGAAGTCGCGAACGTCTTCGCACGTGGATTATTGATGGGGGCGCGCGGAAACTCTGGCGTCATCTTAAGTCAATTGTTCCGTGGATTCTCGAAATCAATCGAAGGCAAAACAACGATTGATACGAAGGAATTCGCAGATGCGTTACAAAAAGGTGTCGATACAGCATACAAAGCAGTCATGAAACCGGTTGAAGGAACAATCTTGACGGTTGCCCGTGAAACAGCTGTCGCTGCTATCGCACAATCTGAGACGACGACGGATTTCTTAGAGTTGATGCGTCAACTCGTCGAAGCTTCGAAAGTATCGCTCGACGGAACACCAGAACTTCTTCCGGTATTAAAAGAAGTCGGTGTCGTTGACTCTGGTGGTCAAGGTCTCGTCTGTATCTATGAAGGATTCCTCGCAACACTCGAAGGAAAAGAACTCGACAAACCGCATACACCTGTCATGGAAGCACTCGTCGAAGCAGAGCATCATAAAACGGCTCAAAGCTTCATGTCGACAGAAGAAATCCATTACGGTTACTGTACGGAAATCATGGTTCGTTTCCAAGATGACAAGCTTGCGAATGCACCATTCAGCGAAGAAGACTTCCGTAACGAATTAGCGGAATTTGGTGATTCTTTGCTCGTCGTAGCGGATGAAGAACTCCTTAAAGTTCACGTCCACGTTGAAACACCAGGAGAAGTCATCACAAAAGGACAACGTTTCGGTGAACTCGTCGCTGTTAAGATTGAAAACATGCGTCAACAACACTCGACGATCCTTGAAGAAGAAGGTGCGAACCAAGTCACTCCAGTCGCTGCACCGAAGGCAAAAGCGAAAGCAGCCCTCGTGACAGTCGCAATGGGTGAAGGAATCAGCGAACTCTTTAAATCACTCGGTGTCAGTGTCGTCATCGAAGGCGGACAAACGATGAACCCGTCGACGGAAGATATCGTTAAGGCGATCGAGGATGCACACGCCGAACACGTTTATGTCTATCCAAACAACTCAAACATCATCATGGCCGCTGAACAAGCAGCATCTGTTGCGAATTGTGGTGTGACGGTCGTGAAATCAAAAACAGTTCCACAAGGTTTAGCAGCAACAATCGTCTATAATCCGGAAGCGACTGTCGAAGAGAACGAAGCGCACATGGCAGATGCGATTGCAGCCGTTAAGTCGGGACAAGTCACATATGCCGTACGTGATACGAACATCGATGGTGTAGAAATCAAGAAGGATGACCATATGGCGATTGCTGAAAAACAAATCGTCGCTACGGACGCTTCAAGTCTTGGTGCAGTCAAGAAACTCGTCGATACACTCGTCACTGAGGACGACGAAATCATCACGGTTCTTTATGGTGAAGGCGTCTCAACAGAAGAAGTTGACGCACTCGTCGCGTACATCGAATCGGTCAATCCGGATGCTGAAGTGGAAGTCCACGACGGCAAACAACCACTTTATTCGTACATTTTAAGCGTCGAATAAAACCATCATACTGAAAAAGGGCGACTAGCCTTTTCACGAATCCCACCATCTGCGATAATAGAGGTGGGATTTCGTTTGTTTCATAGAGAGGGGAAAAGAAATGAAATATCGTAGCGTCTTTGACATCATCGGACCAGTCATGGTTGGTCCATCGAGCTCGCATACAGCAGGGGCTGCAAGGATTGGATTGATGGCGGGTAAATTATTCGGGGAAACGCCTGCTGTCATCCACATCACGTTTTACGGTTCATTCGCGGATACGTATCGCGGACATGGAACGGATGTCGCCATCATCGGCGGTGTTCTCGGATACGACACGTTTGACGACCGGATTCCGCAATCGATCGACATCGCGAAGTCAAAAGGGATTAAGATTCATTTCGAGACGAGTGAAGCGTTGACGGATCATCCGAATACGGCACGTGTTCACTTGACGAATGGGGTAGAAGNNAGAAGAGTTTGAACTGGTCGGTATTTCAATTGGTGGGGGAACGATTGAAATCACGGAATTAAATGGCGTACCGCTTCGTTTGTCCGGTGGGGGACCGGCACTCGTCGTCTTACATCATGACAGGTTCGGAGCAATTGCAGCTGTGACGAGCATTTTGGCTGATTACGAAATCAACATCGGGCATATGGAAGTATCACGGCATGAAAAAGGAAAACAAGCACTTATGGCAATTGAGATTGATGACCGGATAACGGCAGAAGTGTTGGAAGAAATCGATCGGTTACCTCAAGTCGAGCGTGCCGTCATGATGGGAGAGTGAAGACATGTTTAAATCCGTAAAAGAACTCGTCGCCATCGCGACGGAACGAAATATTCCGATTTCGGAAGTCATGATCGAGCAAGAGATGACGGTTCGTCATTTAGAGCGAGATGAAGTCTATGCGATGATGGAACGAAACCTACAAGTGATGGAAGAAGCAGTCGCTCGTTCACTTGATGGTGACGGTGTCCAGTCGGTAACAGGACTGACCGGTGGGGATGCTGTCTTGCTTCAACGGTACCGTGCTTCGGGTAAAGGATTATCCGGTGATTTATTACTGGACGCCGTTAGTAAGGCAATCGGAACGAATGAAGTCAATGCTGCGATGGGAAAAATTTGTGCGACACCAACGGCAGGGAGTGCCGGCGTCGTACCAGGTACACTATTTGCTGGCAAAGATCGGTTAAACCCGACGCGTGAGCAGATGTTACGCTTCTTGTTCACATCCGGTGCGTTTGGTTTCGTCGTCGCGAACAATGCATCGATTTCCGGAGCGGCTGGTGGCTGTCAAGCAGAAGTCGGTTCAGCAACAGCGATGGCAGCTGCTGCCATCGTTGAGATGGCGGGCGGAACACCGGATCAGTCAGCGCATGCTTTTGCGATCGCGCTGAAGAACATGCTTGGACTCGTCTGTGATCCTGTTGCAGGACTCGTCGAAGTGCCATGCGTGAAACGCAATGCGATGGGCGGGGCGAATGCTGTTGTCGCTGCCGACATGGCACTCGCTGGAATCACGTCACGGATTCCGTGTGATGAAGTCATCTCAGCCATGCATGAGATTGGTCAGATGATGCCATCTGCGCTTCGCGAGACAGCAAAAGGTGGACTCGCGAATACGCCGACGGGTCGCTGGCTCGAAGCGAAAATCTTCGGAGAGTTATCGAATGAATCCATCACGTGACGTCAAGACATTAAAAGGGGTCGGACGGGATTTAGCGAAAAAACTAGAAGAGATGAATATTCTCACCGTTGCGGACGTGCTCGAGCACGTCCCGTTTCGTTATGACGACTTCGTGACGGGAAGTCTAACGGAAGCAATCCATGAGGATAAAGTCAAGTTCACGGGTCAAGTCCAGTCTGAACCACTTGTGCGCTATTACGGCAAAGGAAAAAATCGTTTAACGTTCCGTCTGCTCGTTGAAGAACGGTATAGTGTGACCGTAACGATGTTCAACCGGGCATTCTACAAAGACCAATTGCAACTCGGAGCAGAAGTGACGGTCAGTGGCAAGTGGGATTTACACCGGATGACGATCTCTGCGACGGAATTGCAATTCGGGGCAATCGAAGGCGAATTGACACCCGTTTACTCGCTCCGGGGTGACATGCGGATGAAGACATTCCGACGCGTCGTCGACTTGGCGTTCAAGGAGACTGAGGCATTAGCTGAACGAATCCCGGATAGCATCCGGAAGACGTATCGGTTGCAAGACCGGATGACGATGTTGAAGTCGCTTCATTTCCCAACGAATCGACAAGAGTTAACGGCTGCTCGTCGCAGTTATGTCTACGAGGAGTGCCTCTATTTCCAGCTGAAATTACAAGCGTTACGTCTTGGACGACGGAAAGGTCGAGGGATTGCTCTTCCCCTTCATGAAACGGATATTGCCAATTTCATCAAGAGCCTGCCGTTTCCGCTGACAGGTGCACAGCAACGTGTGACAAAAGAGATTCTAGACGACATCGGTCGCGGCGAACGAATGAATCGGTTGCTGCAAGGGGATGTCGGAAGCGGGAAGACCGTCATCGCTGCCATCGCCTTGTTCGCGACGGTTCGTGCCGGAAAACAGGGCGCCTTGATGGTGCCGACCGAAATTTTAGCGGAACAGCATGCAGCGTCGCTCGCCCCATTGCTTGAACCACTTGGGATCCGAGTCGGTCTACTGACGAGTTCCGTTAAAGGGAAAGCGCGTGCACACTTGCTCGAAGCCCTCGCAACAGGAGAGATCGACGTCTTGGTCGGAACACATGCGCTGATTCAAGACACTGTCCAGTTCAAGGCATTACACCTCGTCATCACCGATGAACAACATCGCTTCGGTGTCGAACAACGGAAGCGGTTGCGCGCGAAAGCTGAACAGGCAGATGTATTATATATGACAGCGACACCGATTCCGCGTACGCTTGCGATATCGGTCTTTGGAGATATGGATGTTTCGATCATCGATGAGATGCCGGCGGGACGAAAGGAAATCGAGACCTACTGGGCGAAACCGCAACAGATGGAACGTGTTTTCGGGTTCGTCGAGAAAGAATTGTCGCAAGGTCGACAAGCCTACGTCATCACGCCATTGATCGAGGAATCCGAATCACTCGAAGTTCAAAATGCGATCGAATTACATGCGACATTGACCGAGCGGTTCAAGCCCTATCATGTCGGTTTGATGCATGGGCGCTTGACTTCTTCAGAAAAAGACGAGGTCATGCAGGCTTTTAAGGAGAATACTGTTCAAATCCTTGTTTCAACGACGGTCGTCGAGGTCGGCGTGAACGTTCCGAACGCGTCGATCATTGTCATTCATGATGCAGAACGCTTTGGTCTTGCGCAGTTACACCAATTAAGAGGGCGCGTCGGTCGAGGCGATGCCCAGTCTTACTGTATTCTAATCGCCGATCCCTCTTCCGATACGGGAAAAGAACGGATCAAGACAATGACGGAGACGAACGATGGCTTCAAGCTAGCGGAAAAGGATTTAAAACTGCGTGGAGCCGGAAATTTCTTCGGTACCGAACAAAGTGGATTACCGAGATTCGTCTTGACCGATCCGGCACTTGATATTCAAGTCATGGAAACGGCGCGGCAAGATGCAGTCCGATTACTGCGATCGGACGCCTTTTGGCAAGCGCCGGAATACGATGTCTTACGTGAATATATCGAACGGCAAGGGCTTCTTGAGGGAGAAAGAATCGAATAATACTTGAAAGTGAACAACAAGGGATATATACTACTGTTAGTACCAGGTAATAATAGTAGTCATCCTTCTTGTGGGAGGAACGTACATGCGGGTACCTAAAAAAGAGAGACAACAAGAATTATTACAGACGATCGAGCAAAATCCGTTCATCACGGATGAAGCGCTGGCGACACGATTCCATGTCAGTATCCAGACGATTCGTCTGGACCGGATGGAATTAAAGATTCCGGAATTACGGGAGCGAATTAAACATGTCGCGACTGAACGGCTGGATGATGTGCGTACGTTGACTGAAAATGAAGTCATTGGTGATATGATTGACCTGAAACTCGATACATCTGCCATCTCGATCCTTGAGGTTTTGCCGGAACATGCGTTTAGTCGAAATGCAATCGCCCGCGGACATATCTTGTTCGCACAGGCAAACTCGCTTGCGATTGCGCTCATCGATGATGAACTCGCGTTAACGACCCGTGCGAACGTTCAGTTCACACGCTCCGTCCACGTCGGAGAACGCGTCGTTGCGAAGGCATTCGTCAGTTCCCATCGCCAAGATGGACGTTCTGACATCACGGTAGAGAGTTATGTCGGTGAAGAATGTGTCTTTATCGGCGAATTCACAGTGTATCGAAGTAGTAAGGAGGAATCGAAATGATTTTAGCAGTTGACGCCATGGGGGGCGACCATGCACCCCGTGCCATCGTAGAAGGGGTCGTTGCCTATCTGGCAGAACGTCCAAACGACAACATCGATATCCGACTAGTCGGAGATGAGTTGAAGTTACGCTCATACACAATCGAGGATCCGCGCGTGACGATCGTCCACGCAGCATCCGTCATCACCGGAGAAGATGAACCGGTACGTGCCATTCGCCGCAAGAAAGATAGCTCACTCGTTGTGGCTGCAAACCTGGTGAAATCAGGAGAAGCAGATGCCTTGATTTCAGCAGGCAACACGGGAGCGCTCATGACTGCCGGATTGTTCGTCATCGGTCGGATCGAAGGAGTTGACCGTCCTGCACTGGCCCCGACTTTCCCGACACGTAATGGGAAGGGTGTCGTCATCTTAGATGTCGGCGCCAACCCGGATGCGAAGGCAGAGCATTTGCTCGATTATGCCATCATGGGGTCTGTCTACGCAGAACAAGTTCGCGGTATCACACGTCCTAAAGTCGGGCTCCTGAATATCGGATCAGAAGCCGGTAAAGGAAATGCATTGACGAAGGAAACGTATCCGCTACTTGAGACAGCACCGATTCATTTCGTTGGGAACGTCGAGGCGAGAGAAGCGATGAGCGGTGACGTCGATGTCATCGTCACGGAAGGTTTTGCCGGCAATACGTTACTTAAGAGTACTGAAGGGGCAGCCAGTATGATCATGGGTGTCATGAAAGAACAATTCATGAGCTCGTGGACATCAAAGCTCGCCGCTCTCGTACTGAAACCGAAGTTGAAAAAAATGAAGCAGTTGCTCGCCTATGAAGAATATGGCGGTGCCGGACTATTCGGTATTGCGGCTCCGGTCATCAAGGCGCATGGATCAAGTAATGCCTATGCATTCAGCAGAGCGCTCGTTCAAGCGGAAAAGATGGTCGAACAAGAAGTCGTTGCCAAAATCGTTCAGGCGAAAGCAACTGAAGCACGTTAAGAAGGAGTGAGACGAGATGGGGAAAACAGTTTGGATGTTTCCGGGACAAGGGTCACAGACGCCTGGAATGGGACAGACGCTCATCACGCAAGACGAGACACGCCAAGCACTCGCTGACCTCGGAACGCGAATTGGTCTGGATCTGACGACGCTGATGACGACAGGGACGAAGGATGAATTGAAAGCGACGGATATCGCTCAACCAGCCATCGTCGCACACAGTGCATTACTCGCACAGCAGTACGCAGCACAAGGACATACACCTGATTTCGTACTCGGACACAGTGTTGGAGAATATAGCGCGCTCGTCGCAGCTTCTGTCATCACACCGTCTGAAGCCGTCTATCTCGTCCGCGAACGCGGAAAACTCATGAATCAAGTCACGGGTGGAACGATGGCAGCAGTCATTGGCATGAATGATGTCGAGGCAGCCCATCACGCGGTTGAATCAATTGCGGCAACGGGAGAAATCGTTCAAATCGCCAACTACAACTGTCCTGGGCAATTCGTCATCTCTGGACAAATCGCAGCGGTCGAATCCGCTACAGCGAAGTTAAAAGAGCTCGGAGCAAAACGAGTCTTACCACTTGATGTCTCGGGTGCGTTCCATTCGTCGCTCATGACACCTTTCGCACCACGATTCGAAGATATTCTCGTCTCGTCACCGTTTAAAGCCGCGAAGACGAAATTCATCTCGAACGTCGACAGTGCATTTCACGATCAACCAGACGAATTGATTCGTTTGCTCGTTCAGCAACTCTATTCGCCGGTCCGGTTCGAATCATGCGTCGAGCGTCTCATCGAAGAGGGTGCGGATACGTTCATCGAGTTCGGTCCGTCATCTCCACTTAGCGGTCTCGTGAAACGAATCAAAAAAGATGCGAAAATCATCAGCATCACGACACTTGAGCAATTGGAAGCGGAGGGAATTCGTTGAGTAAAGTAGCACTCGTCACTGGCGCGTCACGCGGTATCGGAGCGGCCATCGCAAAGCGATTGGCAAAAGATGGTTTCCGTGTCGTCGTCAACTATGCAGGAAGCACGGACAAGGCGGAAGCTGTCGTCCGTGAAATCAAGGAGGCAGGCGGTGAAGCACTCGCGATTCAAGCGAATGTCGCTGAAGCGGATGCTGTCAAACAGATGATCAAACAAACGATTGATGCGTTCGGTCAACTGGATTGTGTCGTCAATAATGCTGGCATCACGCGCGATGGTTTACTGATGCGTATGAAGGAAGCAGACTTTGATGCCGTCGTCGATACGAACCTGAAAGGGGCATTCCTCGTCACACAAGCCGCGACACGTCCGTTGTTAAAGACAAGCGGTCGTATCATCAATATCGCATCAGTCGTCGGTATTTCTGGAAATCCAGGGCAAGCGAACTATGTCGCAGCGAAAGCGGGTCTGATCGGGCTGACGAAATCCGTCGCACGTGAACTCGCTAGTAAAGGCGTCACAGTCAATGCCATCTGTCCAGGCTTCATCGAGACGGACATGACGGATGAATTGACAGAAGAACAGCGGAACCTGTCACTCGGGCAAATTCCGTTGAAACGCTTCGGTCAAACCGACGATATCGCTTCACTCGTCAGTTTCATCGCTTCAGATGAAGCACGATACATCACAGGTCAAACTCTAGCCGTCGATGGCGGCATGACGATGTAACAGAACTAACGGAAGTACTTTGCCAAATCGGTAATCATCTTATATACTCAACTCATGGAGGGATTTTAAAATGACAAAAGAACAAATCTTAGTAGACGTACAAGAAGCAATCGCAGAAAAATTAGGTAAAGAACAAAGTGAAATCACACTTGATAAGTCGTTCAAAGACGACCTCGGAGCTGACTCTCTTGAAGTCATGGAACTCGTCATGGACTTAGAAGACAAGTTCGAAATCACGATCGAAGATGAGCAAGCAGAAAACTTGAAGACTGTCGGCGATGTCGTCAACTACATCGAAACACAAGTCTGATCATTGAAGCTGACCCACCGCAATTTGCGGTGGGCTTTAGCTGTTTAGGAGGAACTATGACGAATCACAAAGGACGTCGTGTCCGAAAAGGACCCTATGTAAAACGACGCAAGGATGCTCGGACGCTCGCTCAGATCGAGCAAAAATTCGAAGCGTTACAAGAGCGTCTGAATATCACGTTTTCTAATGTTGAACTATTGAAACAAGCCTTCACGCACTCTTCGTTCGTCAATGAACAACGCGAGTCGGAAGGGGATAACGAACGCCTAGAATTTTTAGGGGACGCTGTCTTAGAGTTGACGGTGTCACGCTATCTATTCGAACACTACCCGGAACGTTCCGAGGGGGAATTAACGAAATTGCGAGCGGCGATCGTCTGTGAACCGTCACTCGTCCAATTTGCGAATCACTATCAGTTTTCCGATATGATTCTGTTAGGTAAGGGGGAAGAACTGACCGGTGGTCGGAATCGTCCAGCCTTACTTGCGGATGTCTTCGAATCCTTTATTGGCGCCTTGTATCTTGACCAAGGCATCGAAGCAGCCGAACGATTCCTCGCCGAAGCGGTTTTTCCGAAAGTGGCGACGGGCTTCTTCGAAGAACAGACGGATTTCAAGAGTCAATTACAGGAAGCGATTCAACGTGTCGGTTTAGGTGTCATCGAGTATGAAATCATCGAGGAGCGCGGTCCAGCGCATAGTCGGGAATTTATCTCGCGTGTTCAAGTCGCGGATGAGCTCGAAGGGATTGGAACGGGTCGTTCGAAAAAAGAGGCAGAACAACAGGCGGCAAAACAAGCCTTACTTGAATTAAAGAAACAGTTTTAAGCAACAAAAGGCCGACCATCTCTCAAACGCGTGAGAGATGATCGGCCTTTATCGTCTGAGGCTCGCTTGATTAGACGGTCTTGAGGGATTTCAGTTCGTCGACGATCGCGTCGACCTCTGCGAGTGATAACGAGTCTCGCATCATGACGAACTCATAAATCTCTTTTAAGTCCTCATTTTTTGAGCCATCGAACTGTTCTGCTTTAATGACCCCTTTGTTGATGATATTCAATTTATCTAAGATCGCTTCAATCATTTGTTCAATCGTCATCGTGTTATTCGCTCCTCTTCTTCTCGTTTCGCATGATACTACCTTAAAACCTATCATGTTGCTAGCGTTTCGGCTATGGTAAACTGAAAGAAATTCAAAAGAAATTTAAACATACGGGTGATCAAGATGTACTTAAAACGAATTGAAATTAATGGCTTCAAATCATTTGCCAGTCGAACTGAACTAGAATTCCTTCCGGGTGTCACGGCAGTCGTCGGACCGAACGGAAGTGGAAAATCAAATATATCGGATGCTGTCCGTTGGGTACTCGGAGAACAATCTGCGAAGTCACTACGTGGAGCGAAGATGGAAGATGTTATTTTTGCCGGCAGTCTGTCTGAACACCGGAAACAATTTGCCGAAGTGACGCTCGTCTTAGACAACGAGTCGGGAACGGTCGCGTTACCGTATCAGGAGATCAGTGTCACGCGGCGTGTCAGCCGCAATGGCGATAGCGATTATTTTTTAAATAAAAAACCATGTCGCCTGAAGGATGTCCTTGATTTGTTCATGGACACAGGCTTGTCGCGTGACGCCTTTGCGATCATCGGACAAGGGCGAGTTGAACAAGTCATTTCCGGAAAACCGGAAGAACGTCGTGCTGTCATCGAAGAAGCAGCAGGCGTCTTGAAGTATCGTCATCGCAAAAAGCAAGCCGAACGGAAATTAAATGATACGGAAGCGAATCTATCACGTGTCGATGATATTTTATATGAACTTGGTGGACGAATCGAGCCGTTACGTGAACAAGCGGCGCTCGCGAAAGAGTATCTCGTCGCTCGAGAACGGCATGATGTACTGGAACGTGGCATCTTGGCGCATGAAATCACGACGTATCAGACGGAGCTCGAAACACTGGCGCGTGATATCGCACAATGTGAAGAACGTCTTGCATCTCAAAAGACGACTCACGAAGAGACCGTCGTGTCCCGGGAGAAACAAGAAGCGACGCTTGAAGAAGAACGACAACAAGAAAACGCGTTGCAGGAGCAACTTCGACATGTCTCGACGCGACTTGTTGAGATCCAAGGTGCCCTTAACCTAGCAAAAGAACGTGAAAAACACGGTACCGAGACGAAAGAGCGACTCGAACAAGAGGTCGTGATCGTCGAAGAACGCGTCAAGGGACTGGAACTCGAACTAACCGCTTTACAGGAGCGTCAAGCAGAAGTCGATCAGGAAGCAAAACGGATTACGGCTGAGCGAGAACGAGCTGATCAAGCGCTGACACAAACCGATCGTGATTTTGATAAGGAAGCCGAAGCATTACGTTCGGAAGCCTTTGAAGTGGCGAGCCGATTAGCTGCGACGAATAATGCTTATAATCGGGCGAAGCAAGATCTCATGCAGGCAGAAGAACAACAACGTTCTTTTACGGCGGACAGCGGTACGAAACAATCGACCCGTCGTCAACTCGAGGAAGACGTCGCTCGACTAGAAGCGGACGTTGCTTCGATCCGGACAGAATTAGATCAAGCGATTGAGGAAGAGGCAACGGCACTCGCGGCGCGAGACGAACAACAACATGCGTTACGCCAAGTCGAACAGTCCGTTGCGGATTTAGAGCGACGTCGTCATAAGACGGAAGATCGGATTGAATTTCTTGAATCCGTCAAAGCCGACTATAGCGGTTATTTCGGTGCCGTTAAGACGATATTAAAACAACGAGATCAGTACCCAGGTATTCACGGAGCGGTCGCGGAGTTGATTTCGGTCCCTGCGCGATTTGAAGCGGCAATCGAGACGGCGCTTGGTGGGGCAATGCAAAATATCGTTGTTGATACCGATGCGACAGGACGTCGTCTAATCCAGGAACTGCGACGCTTAAATGCCGGTCGAGCGACGTTCATGCCGCTCGCCTCACTCCAAACACGTGAAGTCAACCGTTCGGTGCGAGAACAAGTCGGGGGGATGTCTGGATTCGTCGGGATCGCAAGTGATCTTGTGACGACAGACGAGACGCTGACGAAATTAAAGATGAACTTACTCGGTACGACACTCGTCGTCGAATCACTTGAACAAGCGAACCAAATTGCCCGTTCGACAGGACATCGCTATCGTCTCGTCACGCTCGAAGGAGATGTCGTCAACGTCGGTGGAACGATGACCGGCGGAAGTCGGAAAAAAGGCACACCATTGTTCAGTCAATCGCGCGAGCTCGACGAGTTAAAAGAGGGACTGACGCGAGGACAAGCGGTCATTCGGGAACAGATGCGCCGCTTGGAAGATCTAAGAGCGGCGATTCAGACGCTTGATGCTACTGCTCGGACGCGGACAGAAACGATTCAAGAATTACAAGGACAACTCGAGCAATCGCGGGATACGTTAGCAGATGCGAAGCGTCACCTCGCCGTCATGACGTCCGAATTATCGGTTGAAGATCGGCAGATGGCACGTGTGCTCGAACAAGAACAGGAAGCACGCCGTATCATCGAAATGTCAGAAGTCGAGATCGCGAAATGGACGGAACGTCAAACAGAGCTCAGACAAGCACTTGATCGTCTCAAGGATGCTCAAGCCCGTGGTGCCGTCACGATGGACGAACTGAAGAAGGAACAAGCAGAAGCAGTTCTTGAAGAGCGGACGATTCAAATGAAACAAGCGCAACTCACGCAAGAGATCGAGCGTCTGACGGAACAGGTCAGTCACGCGAAGCTTGAACGTGGTCATAAACGCCGTGACTTGCGTCATGTCCTTGAAGGATTCGATGAAGCGAAAATCGATGCCTTGCACGGCGAGCAGCGCGAACAGGAACAGGAACAACAACGGGTCGAGACCGAAATTGTCGCGATCGGGCAACGGATTCAAGTGCAGGCAGAATCCTTGCGCTTAATTCGAATTCGCGAAGCGAAGACGAAGGACGATCAACATACGACGAAACAGGCACTTGAACAACTACGACTCTCACAAGGGAAAACGAGTACACGCCTTGAGACAAGACAAGAAATGCTCGAAGAGATGGGATTACTGCTCGAGTTGATCGCTCCGCTCGATCAATCGTATGAAGAGGCGAAAGAGGAAATTCATCTGCTCAAGCGACAACTCGAAGAAATCGGCATCGTCAATATCGGTGCAATCGAAGAATTCGCGGAAGTCGATGAACGGTTTACGTTCCTATCGGCGCAACGAGACGATCTCGTCGCCGCTAAAACGGATCTCTATGGTGTCATTGAAGAGATGGACCGTGAAGTCATTCGATTGTTCCGACAAACGTATGATGCCGTCCGTGAGCATTTCCGAGAAACGTTCCGGGAGTTGTTCGGGGGTGGAGAAGCCGACCTTGTACTCGTCGATCCGACTGATCTACTGACGAGCGGAATCGATATCGTCGCGAAACCGCCAGGTAAAAAGCTACAAAATTTGTCGCTCTTGTCAGGTGGAGAGCGTGCCTTGACGGCGATCGCTCTCTTGTTTGCGATTCTAAAGACCCGTCCTGTCCCATTCTGTGTCCTCGATGAAGTCGAGGCGGCACTTGATGAAGCGAACGTTGCGCGATTCGGCGAATTCGTCCATCAGCTAGCGCGCGAGACACAGTTCGTCATCATCACTCATCGGAAAGGGACGATGGAGGCGGCAGACGTCTTGTACGGCGTCACGATGCAGCAAAACGGGATATCTGAAGTGTTATCCGTTAAACTAGAAGAGGCACGACGTACATTAAGTGAAGAACCAAAGGAGATTAAACAATGAGTTTCTTTAAAAAACTGAAAGAGCGCTTGACGACTTCGACGCAAGAAGTCACGACGAAATTCACACAAGGACTGACGAAGACACGCGATGGACTAGCAAGTGCCGTCAATGATCTCGTCTATCGTTTCCGCGAAGTCGATGAGGATTTCTTCGAAGAATTAGAGGAAGTATTGATTCAAGCCGACGTCGGCGTGACGACGACAATGGATTTGGTCGAAGAGTTAAAGACAGAAGTTAAACGACGTAACGTCAAGGATCCAAAAGAAGTACGTGATGTCCTCGTTGAAGTCGTTGCGAAGATGTTAGTTGAAGAGGAAGAGACAGCACTTGATCTCGATCACGAGCTGAACGTCATTCTCTTCGTCGGTGTCAACGGGGTCGGGAAGACGACGACGATCGGGAAACTTGCGAATCGCTTGAAACAAGAAGGCAAGAGCGTCATGTTAGCAGCGGGTGATACGTTCCGTGCGGGTGCAATCGATCAACTGCAAGTCTGGGGCGAACGCTCCGGTGTACCGGTCATCCGTCAAGGAGAAGGATCGGATCCGGCCGCTGTTGTTTACGACGCTGTCCAAGCAGCTAAAGCACGTAAGGTCGATGTCCTGATTTGCGATACGGCAGGACGCCTTCAAAACAAGGTCAACCTGATGAACGAACTTGAAAAGGTCAAGCGTGTCATCGAACGTGAAATTCCAGGCGCTCCTCATGAAGTATTGCTGGCGCTTGACGCGACGACAGGACAAAACGCGATGGTGCAGGCGAAAGCCTTCAAACAAGCGACGAACGTCAGCGGGATCGTCTTGACGAAGCTTGATGGAACAGCAAAAGGTGGAATCGTCCTTGCGATCAAGAACGAATTGAACCTCCCGGTCAAGTTCGTTGGTCTTGGTGAAAAAATCGATGATTTACAACCGTTTGATGCAGAACAATTCGTTTATGGATTGTTCGGTGATGTCTTTGAAGAAAAAGAAAACGTTGACACGGAAGAAAGCGCAGAATAAGCGACGTTTCATGTAAAGAAAAAAACTTGACAACACACTGTGAGGGCTGTACTATACTATCTGTAAAGGAATTTCACTTAACATTGCGGAGGTGCTCGAATGACACTTGATAAAACGAACCGGATGAACTATCTGATTGACTTTTATCAGGAGCTTTTGACACCAAAACAACGGAATTACATGTCACTCTATTACTTAGATGACTTTTCCTTAGGTGAGATCGCCGATGAGTTTGAAGTCAGCCGACAAGCAGTCTACGACAACATAAAACGCACGGAAGCCATGCTCGAGCAGTATGAAGAACGACTATCCCTGTTCAAGAAACACGAACGGCGAAAGCAGTTACTCGATCAGCTGAAGCAATGCGACCTTCCGGGTGAAGCCCTAGTGATCATTGAGACATTGGAGCAATTAGAGTAGGAGGCATTCTTAATGGCATTCGAAGGATTATCGGAACGGCTTCAAGCCAGTCTCGCTAAAATGCGAGGTAAAGGTAAGATTTCTGAAGCAGACGTCAAAGAGATGATGCGCGAAGTTCGCTTAGCGCTACTTGAAGCCGACGTCAACTTCAAGGTCGTCAAACAATTCGTAAATGATGTAAAGGAACGTGCCGTCGGACAGGACGTCATGACATCTTTGACGCCAGGGCAACAAGTCGTCAAGATCGTCCATGATGAACTGACGAATCTGATGGGTGCGGAAGTGTCACCATTGACGCTTGCGAACCGTCCTCCGACCGTCATCATGATGACAGGTCTGCAAGGGGCAGGTAAAACAACGACAACGGGTAAGCTTGCCAATCATTTACGTAAAAAACATAATCGTAGTCCTTTGCTTGTTGCGGCGGATATTTATCGTCCGGCAGCAATCAAACAATTAGAGACACTCGGGAAACAATTGGAGTTGCCGGTCTTCTCAATGGGAGATCAGGTCAGTCCGCAAGAAATCGTTACCGGTGCACTCGATTATGCAAAAGAGCATCATCACGATATCGTGTTGATCGATACGGCAGGTCGTCTGCACGTCGATGAGGAACTAATGCAGGAACTCGTTGATGTTAAAGAGATCGCCAAACCGCATGAAATCTTCCTTGTCGTCGATTCGATGACGGGTCAGGACGCCGTCAATGTCGCAGAAAGCTTCAACGAGAAGCTTGGCGTGACGGGGGTTGTTCTGACGAAGCTCGACGGAGATACGCGAGGTGGTGCAGCACTCTCCATCAAGGCAGTCACCGGAGCACCGATTAAGTTCGTCGGTCTTGGAGAGAAGCTCGATGCCATCGAACCATTCTATCCCGAGCGGATGGCGTCTCGGATTCTAGGCATGGGAGACATGCTGACACTGATTGAAAAAGCAGAGTCACAAATGGACGCTACGCGTGCCAAAGAGTTAGAAAGCAAAATGCGCGATGCATCGTTTACATTCGATGATTTCATCGAGCAGTTGCAGCAAGTGAAACAGATGGGTCCACTCGACGAACTGTTGGGAATGATCCCTGGGGCAGGTAAAGGGAAGATGAAGGGGTTGAAAAACGCCCAAATCGATGAGAAGCAACTCGTGTATGTCGAAGCGATTATCCAATCGATGACGAAACGAGAGCGGACTGAACCTGAAATCTTGAATGCGAGTCGTCGGAAGCGGATTGCCCGTGGTAGCGGACGCAGTATTCAAGAAGTCAACCGTCTCATTAAACAGTTCGAAGACATGCGGAAAATGATGAAACAATTTTCCGGACAGATGGGCAAAGGGAAAAAGAAAGGCTTTGGCCTTCCATTCTTTTAAAAGTCTTTTCTCTTTTGCTGTAACGTTGTATACTAATGAAGTTGTCAATTTGACTAAACGAAAAAATCATCTATTATTTGGAGGGACTTACGAATGGCAGTTAAAATTCGTCTTAAGCGCATGGGCGCAAAAAAATCACCTTTCTACCGTGTGGTAGTAGCAGACTCACGTGCACCACGTGATGGTCGTTTCATCGAGCAAATCGGATACTACAATCCAGTTGCTAAACCAGAAGCAGAAGTTAAAATCAACGAAGAGCTAGCTCTTAAATGGCTCTCTGAAGGTGCTAAACCTTCGGACACAGTTCGTAACCTCTTCTCACAAGCTGGTATCATGGAGAAATTCCACAACGCGAAACTCGCGAAGTAAGACGTTAGGAGGTGAGCAAAAGCTTACCTCCTTTTTTTAATTCAAGAAAGGAAGTGAAATGAATGGAATGGTTGGAAATTGCGAAAATCGCCAATACACATGGTCTAAAAGGTGAATTAAAGTTACTCGCGAGCACGGACTTCCCGGAAGAACGCTTTAAAGTCGGAAAGGAAGTCTTCATTGGCTCTGAAGGTACGTATACACCGGTGACGATCAGTGGTTACCGAAAACACAAACAATTCATCATGGTGACGTTCAAAGGGATGCACCATATCAATGACGTCGAGAAGTATAAAGGATTGAAACTCTATGTCCACGCAGAAGATTTACAAGACTTAGACGAGCATGAATTTTACTATCATGAGATCATCGGTTGTACGGTTTATGACGGTGAAACGAAAATCGGAGTCATATCCGACATTCTTGAAACAGGCGCAAACGACGTCTGGACGATCAAACGCGATGGGAAAAAGGATGTCCTGATCCCGTATATCGAGCAAGTCGTTGCTTCCGTCGATGTCGAGCAAAAACGTATCCAGATCACACCGCTTCCAGGATTGATTGAAGAATGAACATCCGAGTGTTGACGCTGTTTCCGGAAATGTTTTCAGCGCTCGATCATTCAATCGTCAAACGAGCGCAAGATGATGAACGTGTCAGTCTTGAAACAATCAATTTTCGAGACTTCTCGACGAATCGTCATGGTAAAGTCGATGATTATCCGTATGGTGGGGGAGCAGGCATGCTGTTGACCCCTCAACCCGTCTTCGACGCGATGGCGAGTCTGCCGGAAGGAAAACGACGAATCATCGTCATGACACCGACCGGTAAACGTTTTTCGCAACGGATGGCAGAAGAGTGGGCACAAGAAGAAGAACTGGTCTTCCTATGTGGTCATTACGAAGGATTTGATCAGCGGATTCATGATCATCTTGTAACGGATGAGGTCTCGCTTGGGGACTTCGTCTTGACGGGAGGGGAACTGGCTGCGATGACAATGATTGACGCTGTCGTCCGTCTCTTGCCAGACGTGCTCGGTGCATCTGCGAGTCATGAAGATGATTCCTTTTCGACGGGACTTCTTGAATATCCACACTATACACGTCCTGCTGAATATGCAGGATACCAGGTACCAGACGTCTTGTTATCAGGCAATCATGCGCGGATTGCAAAATGGCGACGGGAACAGTCATTAAAACGCACATTTGAGCGTCGTCCGGATCTGTTGACTGATGCTCCATTAACCGAGGATGATCGTCTTTATTTAGAATCGATTTCAGGATTGTCAAACGATTGAATCTATGATAAGTTAAAACATGTGGCAAAAGCCACCCATTAACGATGTTCCGCTGTCGGATGCTGAAAGCAAATGAAGATAAGAACATTGGTGAAAAAAGGAGAAATCATTCATGAACACACAACAATTGTTCCGTGAACTTACACAAGAACAAATCAAGTCAGACGTCCCTGCGTTCCGTCCTGGGGATACAGTCCGTGTACACGTTAAAGTCGTCGAGGGTACGCGTGAGCGTATTCAGCTCTTCGAAGGCGTAGTCATCAAACGTCACGGTGGCGGCATCAGTGAAACATTCACAGTCCGTAAAATTTCTTACGGAGTTGGCGTTGAGCGTGCTTTCCCGCTCCACTCACCACGTGTTGCACAAATCGAAGTTGTTCGCTACGGTAAAGTCCGTCGTGCGAAACTTTACTACCTCCGTAACCTTCGTGGTAAAGCGGCGCGTATTAAAGAAATTCGTCGTTAATCATGTGAAAAAGTGGCTTGTCTCCGGACAAGCTTCTTTTTTTTGTTGTTTATGCGTATACTAGTCCATAGGAAGAAATTGCGTTAATCAAGGGAGTGGAATTCGTGAAGGAGTTATTCAGTTGGGTAAAAGCGCTCGTCGTAGCGCTTGTCATCGCGTTCATCATTCGAACGTTCCTGTTCGTACCCGTCATCGTCGATGGGGAATCGATGATGCCGACCTTACACAATGCGGATCGGATGATCGTCAATAAGATTCCGTATTATTTTAATGAACCAGAAAGAGGCGATATCGTCGTCTTTCATGCAACGGAAACACGCGACTATATCAAACGAGTAATCGCTGTTCCGGGAGATACGATGTATTATAAAGACGATACGTTGTACGTCAACGATAAGAAAGTAGCTGAACCGTATTTAAAAGAGTACAAAGCTCAGATGAATGGTGTTCCATTGACGGAGGACTTTACACTTGAGGAACGGACAGGAAAAACGACTGTTCCAAAAGGGAAGGTATTCGTCATGGGAGATAATCGTCAAAATTCAAAAGATAGTCGTGATATCGGTTTTGTGGATGAGGATCAAATCGTCGGAACGACGAACTTCGTATTCTATCCATTCAATGATGTACGCTCTGTCGATTAAAACGAAAGAAGATGAGACGCTTACCGTGAAAAGTAAGTACCTCATCTTCTTTTCTTGTCTTAAGTTGCGTATACTAGAGAGTGGATGTTTTTTCAAGTATCGTATGATCAGCAAGAAGTCCAGGAATATATGAACGAGGTGAAGGATATGACGATTCAATGGTTCCCCGGTCACATGGCCAAAGCACGGCGGGAAGTTACAGAAAAATTAAAGTTGATCGATGTCGTGATCGAACTTGTCGATGCACGTCTTCCAATGTCGAGCCGTAACCCGATGGTCGAACAAATCACGGCAGGTAAGCCACGATTGATCGTCCTCAACAAAGCGGATATGGCGGACAAACGAGTGACAGAACAGTGGATGCACGCATTACGGGCAGATGGTGTTGATGTCGTCGCGGTCGACGCGAAGCACAATAAAGGATTGAATCAAATTCATGAAGGTGCTTTGCGACTAATGAAAGAAAAACATGCACGAATGCGGGAGAAAGGGCGGAATCCGAGTGCGATTCGTGCCTTGATCATCGGCATTCCAAACGTCGGGAAGTCGACACTCATCAATCGACTCGCCGGTCGGAACATCGCGATCACGGGTGACCGCCCAGGTGTGACGAAACGCCAGCAATGGATCAAGATGAAGACAGGTGAGATGGAATTACTCGATACACCAGGTATCCTCTGGCCGAAGTTCGACGATCAAGTCGTCGGGTATCGGTTGGCAGCGACAGGAGCGATCAAGGATGATATCTTAAACATCGACGATATCGCGCTGTTTGCCCTTCGTGAGCTAAAGACGCGTTATCCAGAGCAGTTACGTGAGCGTTATCGTCTCGACGAAGTATCAGGAGAAGCGGTTGATGTACTCGAAGCCATCGGTAAAAAGCGCGGATTCGTTTCAGGTGGCTACGTCGATTTCGAACGGACGAGTGAAATGCTTCTGCATGAACTACGGACGGAAAAGCTAGGGCGTGTGACGCTCGAAACAGTGGAAGAATGGGAAACGCATGCATAACGGACTTGGACATCCTTCGATGTCCAAGTTTTTTTCAAAGGAGCGAAACAGATGAAGATTACGGAATTAAAGGAACGTCTACACAACATCACGATCGAGGAGTTTTCACAATTGAAGCAGGAACTCGCATCGGACGCGCGAAAAGGGGTGCATACACTGTTTCGTCAGACAGAACGACGATTTGCCCTCGAAGAGCAACAACGGATCGATTTCAAGGAGCGGTTCACGTTCGAAGAACAGTATCATCAGCAAGGATATAGACGGATTGCCGGAGTGGATGAAGTGGGACGGGGACCGCTTGCTGGTCCAGTCGTCGCGGCAGCTGTCATCTTACCAGAAGGATTCTATCATCCAGGCCTAACGGATTCAAAACAAATGAGTAAAATACAACGACAAGCGGCATTTAAACACCTACAAGACGTTGCAGAGATTGCGGTCGGCATCATCGAACCAGCTGAAATTGACGAGATCAACATCTATCAAGCATCGAAACGGGCAATGCAAGTCGCGGTTCGTCAACTCAAACCTGATGCCTTGCTGGTTGATGCGATGACACTCGACGACGATACACCACAACTCTCTCTCATCAAAGGAGATGCGAGAAGTGTCTCCATCGCAGCAGCGAGCGTCGTCGCAAAAGAGACACGAGATGCGATGATGGAACAATACGCGATCGAGTATCCGGGATACGGATTTGAAACACACGCAGGTTACGGGACTGCGACGCATTTACAAGCGCTTGATACACTGGGCGTCACACCGATTCACCGAAAAACATTCCGTCCTGTCAAAGAACGTCTCTAGGAGGGATCGAGCATGCACATCGAACATCGTGCCTTACTACCATTTAAAATCATCGATCATGCGAACTTACCGTTACGGGAAGGCGCAAACATCGTCGGCAAAGTCTTAAAACTGTTGCCGGACGGATTAATGGAACTACAGGTCGGTCAACGCGTCTTGACGGCAGGGACGACGGCTGAATTAAAAGAAGGGGGCATGTATCGCTTTCAAGTCGTTTCAGCAGAAGGACAACCGGTCTTAAAAATCATCTCGACTGAGTCTGTCCCGCAAAAATCAGCATTACCCCAGTTACTCGATTCCTTTTTACAGCGCCAGACGGTACCGACTGCGGAAACACGGGAACTACTAAGGCAAATCGGTCAACCCGTGACGGAAGGAGAAGCGAAGCAGTTAAAACACGCTCTTACTGAACTCGTTCAATTGGCAAAGGGCGACGAGGCAGGTCGATCGCTTGATCGAAAGACGAGTGATCAAATTTTAGCGCAACAACTCGTTCAAGCAACAAATGAAGTAGGAAAAGGAGTATATTTATTTCAATTACCTCAATTCGGACCTTTCGAAGATGTTGATCTCATGATGGAAGCACCGTTCGAACGAACGTTTGATCCAAATCATGCCCGTATCGTCTTATACTTACAATTACCGACGCTTGGTGAGGTCGCAATTGATGTCTTGATCGTAGACCGGAACGTTTCGATTTCCGTCTTTCATCCAAACGCACACGTCAATACGTTCATGCAAGCCTATACGCCTCAGATTCAAGCACGACTCGAGGAACAGGGCTATGCGTTGACGCGATTCGATTGGGTCGAACAGACGAAAGAACGTGTACCACATGATATCTCGACGCGTAATGGAAGGGTGGATCTCCATATATGAAAAAAGCGATTGCTCTATCATACGAAGAACAAATGCATGCGCCGAAAGTCGTCGCTAAGGGATCAGAACACATCGCGGAACGGATTTTAGAAGAGGCATTAAAGCACGATATTCCGATCCGGCAGGACGAAACGCTGATGACGTTACTGGATGCAGTTCAAGTATCAGAACAGATCCCGGAAGAACTATACGGTGTCATTGCCGAATTATTCGCCTTTTTATATCGTCTTGATCAAGATGGAATTCTGAAAAAATAAAGCTTTCGGTCGATAACGATAGACAGCGCTTCCAATTTTAACTACAATGAAAGAGCCGAAACTAAAGGGGTTAAGGGGGATTTTTTCATGAATGTACATGAGTATCAGGCAAAAGAATTACTTCGTTCGTACGGGGTACCCGTACCAAACGGAATCGCAGCCTTCACCGTCGAAGAGGCGGTCGATGCATCAGAACAATTGTCAGGCCCGATTAAAGTCGTTAAAGCTCAAATTCACGCGGGGGGACGCGGTAAAGCAGGTGGCGTCAAGCTTGCGAAATCGCAAGAAGAAGTGAAGGAATATGCGACGGAGTTCGTCGGCAAAACGCTCGTCACGCACCAAACAGGTCCCGAAGGAAAAGTCGTTCAACGTCTTCTCGTCGAAGAAGGCTGTGCGATTGATAAAGAATACTATCTTGGAATCGTACTTGATCGTGTGACAGGACGTGTCGTCATCATGGGATCAAGCGAAGGTGGTATGGACATCGAAGAGGTGGCGGAAGCGACACCGGAAAAAATCATTAAAGAAGTCGTCGATCCTGCAGTTGGTCTTCAAGGATTCCAAGCGCGTAAACTTGCGTTCGCAATGGGTGTTCCTGTGAAGCTCGTCAACAAGTTCGTCGGTATGGTCACGAAACTTTATAATTTCTTCGTCGACAAGGATTGTTCAATCGCAGAAATTAACCCACTCGTTACGACGAAGGATGGCGAAGTTCTCGCGCTGGACGCGAAGTTGAACTTCGACTCGAACGCATTATATCGTCATGCGGACATCGTGGCGTTACGTGATGAAACAGAAGAAGATCCACGCGAAGTCGAAGCATCGAAGAGTGATTTGAACTACATCGCGCTCGATGGAAATATCGGCTGCCTCGTCAATGGTGCTGGTCTTGCCATGGCAACGATGGATATCATCAAACACTTCAGTGGTGATCCTGCGAACTTCCTTGATGTCGGTGGTGGTGCGACGAAGGAGAAGGTAACAGAAGCCTTCAAACTGATCTTGTCGGATGAGAACGTTAAAGGGATTTTCGTTAACATTTTCGGTGGAATCATGAAATGTGACGTCATCGCAGAAGGTATCGTTGCGGCGACAAAAGAAGTCGGTCTCGAATTGCCGCTCGTCGTTCGTCTTGAAGGGACGAATGTTGATGCAGGAAAACAAATTCTCAAAGATTCAGGTCTAGCGATTACAGCAGCTACATCAATGGCAGACGGCGCAGAAAAAATTGCTGCGCTCGTGAAGTAAGGGGGAGCTAAAGATGAGTATTTGGGTGAACGAATCGACGAAAGTCATTATTCAAGGGATTACAGGTAATCAAGGGATGTTCCATGGTGAACAGATGATCGACTACGGAACAAACCTCGTAGGTGGTGTCACACCAGGAAAAGGCGGTACGGAAGTACTTGGTGGTGTTCCTGTCTTCGATACGGTCGCACAAGCGGTCGACAAAACAGGTGCGAACGCATCGATTATCTACGTGCCACCAGCATTCGCAGCAGATGCGATCATGGAAGCAGCAGATGCGAACATCGCATTGATCATCTGTATCACGGAAGGTATTCCAGTCCTTGATATGGTTAAAGTAAAACGTTACCTTGAGGGCAAGCCAGTTCGTCTTATCGGACCAAACTGTCCAGGCGTCATCACTCCAGGTGTCGCAAAACTTGGTATCATGCCAGGATACATCCATACACCGGGACATGTCGGAATCGTTTCGCGTTCTGGAACGTTGACGTATGAAGCCGTTCATCAATTGACGACGGCAGGCATCGGTCAATCGACAGCTGTCGGTATCGGGGGCGACCCAGTCAATGGAACAGACTTCATCGATACACTAAAAGCGTTTAATGAAGATCCAGAAACAAAAGCCGTCATCATGTTAGGTGAAATCGGTGGAACAGCGGAAGAAGAAGCGGCTGAGTGGGTCAAAGCGAACATGACGAAGCCAGTCATCGGTTTCATTGGTGGTCAAACGGCTCCTGCCGGTAAACGGATGGGTCACGCAGGTGCGATCATTTCCGGCGGTAAGGGAACAGCTGCTGAAAAAATCAAGACACTCCGTGCAAACGGAATTGAAGTGGCAGAAACACCAGCTGTCATTGGTGAGACGTTAATCCGTGTCATCAAAGAAGCAGGGATCTATGACGAGTGCGTGACGAACAGCACAGTCAAATAAATCAAAAAAAGAGCTGTCCTGATCAAATCAGGACGGCTTTCTTCTATATAAATAAGAAGCTTAAAGAAGGAGCGTTGATCTCATGAATCGAGAACTGTATGTCCGCTTCGCCATGTGTCAGGTACCGTATCCGATTGTTCAATTGATTGAACAGTTCGGAATCGTTCCAAGTCATGAATTACCCGTTTCAAATCGGCTTCGAAAACGATATGAACAAGCACTGCAACTTGATCGGATCGAAGAGTCGATTCTAGTTAAAGGAGATCCACTGTTTCCAACCGTACTACTGACGATTCCTCAACCTGTCTATGCCCTCTTTTACCGCGGTGATCCGTCCCGCCTAACTCTTCCACGCATCAGTATCATCGGTAGTCGAACTCCCTCACCGCAACACCTTTCCCGCATGCATTTTCTACAACCCTTCTTTCATCCAGATCTCGCCACCGTTTCCGGAGGCGCATATGGCATCGATGCCCTCGTCCATCGTCTATCCTTAAAACATCAACAGACAACAATTGCGGTTCTGGCCGGCGGACTTGATCGTCTATATCCTACTTCCCATGCTGCTCTTTTTGAACGTATCTTCTCGAATGGTCTTCTTCTCTCCGAATATCCACCTGGCACACCCATTCAAAAATTTCAATTTCTAGAACGAAATCGGATTATTGCCGGCTTGTCCTCGTCGTTGATCATCGTCGAGGCAGCAAAACGAAGTGGTACGATGAACACAGCAAGTCACGCGCTCGATCAAGGAAAAGATGTCTATTGTTTACCGGGGTGTCCGACTGAAACGTTCTTTGCCGGAACGAATCAATTGATCGCAGAAGGAGCGATTCCACTCCTTGATCCGGAAGAAGTTTCAAAAACTATTCGGCTGAACGTTGACAAATGGGAATCGAGACTACTATGATAAGTGAGATTAAAATACGGAGTACGCCTCTAATAGGGAGCGATTGCAATGGCAAAATATCTAGTAATCGTCGAGTCACCCGCTAAGGCAAAAACCATTAAACGTTATCTCGGATCCAACTATACCGTGAAAGCGTCGATGGGGCACGTCATTGACTTGCCGAAAAGCCAAATGGGAGTCGACGTCGAACATGACTATGAACCGAAATATATCACGATCCGTGGTAAAGGTCCGGTCTTAAAAGAACTCAAGACAGCTGCGAAAAAAGCACAAAAAATCTATCTCGCAGCCGACCCCGACCGTGAAGGGGAAGCGATCGCATGGCATTTAGCCAAAGCATTAGGCGTTGATGAATCAACAGAGTGCCGCGTCGTCTTCAATGAAATCACGAAAGATGCCATCAAGGATTCGTTCAAGCGACCACGCAAGCTCAATTATGATCTTGTGGATGCACAGCAAGCACGTCGTATCTTGGACCGCCTTGTTGGTTATAGCATGAGTCCGTTATTATGGAAGAAGATCAAAAAAGGTTTATCTGCAGGACGTGTACAATCGGTTGCCGTTAAGATGATTATCGACCGGGAACAAGAAATCAATGCGTTCATGCCAGAAGAATACTGGACAATCAAACTCGAACTCGATGCAAACGGTGAAAAGCTCGAAGCAAACTTCTACGGAGTCGATGGTAAGAAACGTGAACTTCATTCGCAAGAAGAAGTCGATCAAATCTTGAATCAACTCTCAGAAGACTTCACAGTTGATTCCGTCACGAAAAAAGAGCGGAAACGGAATCCAGCGTTACCGTTTACGACTAGTTCTTTGCAACAGGAAGCAGCACGTAAACTAAATTTCCGAGCGAAGAAGACAATGATGATCGCACAACAGCTATACGAAGGAATCGAGATCGGAAAAGAAGGTACGGTCGGTTTGATCACGTATATGCGTACCGATTCAACACGGACGTCTGAATCGGCGAACCTCGAAGCACACGGGTTCATCGAGCAGGCGTATGGAAAAGAATACATCGCAAGTGAAAAACGCAAAGAAAAGAAATCAGCGAACTCACAGGATGCGCACGAAGCGGTTCGCCCGACTTCGACAATGCGTGAGCCACAACTCGTTAAATCGTATCTATCGCGTGACCAATTCCGTTTATATAAACTGATCTGGGAACGATTCGTCGCAAGTCAGATGGCGCCAGCAATTCTCGATACCGTCAAAATTGACCTTGTCTCGAACGATGTTATGTTCCGTGCGAACGGATCAACTGTTAAATTCCCAGGCTTCATGAAGGTTTACATCGAAGATACCGATGATGAGGCCGTCACAGACGTCAAGGAAGGACTACTTCCTCCACTTGATGAAGGGGAAGAGTTGAAACGATCAGCGATTGAACCGAAACAACACTTTACTCAACCACCACCACGTTATACGGAAGCACGTCTTGTCCGGGCGATGGAAGAACTCGGAAGTGGTCGTCCGTCGACGTATGCGCCGACACTTGATACGATCCAAAAACGGGGTTATGTGACACTCGAGGAGAAAAAGTTTTTACCAACGGAACTCGGTGAACTCGTCATCGATATGATCAGCGACTATTTCCAGGAGTTCATCACCGTCCAGTTCACGGCAGACATGGAAGCTTTACTCGATGCGATCGAAAAAGGCGACATGCAGTGGACGGAAGTCGTCGATCCAATCTATAAATCCTTTGCGAAACGTCTGACACGAGCAGAAGCAGAGATCGAGAAGATTGAAATCAAAGATGAACCGGCTGGAGAAGATTGTGAAGTCTGTGGTCATCCGATGGTCATCAAGATGGGACGTTATGGTAAGTTCATGGCGTGCTCGAACTTCCCAGAGTGTCGTAACACGAAACCGATCCAAGTCGAGATTGGTGTGAAGTGTCCGACATGTGGAACGGGCGACATCGTCGAACGTCGTAGTAAAAAAGGACGTTTGTTCTACGGTTGTTCGAACTATCCGGAGTGTGAGTTCGTCTCATGGGATAAACCGGTCGAAGAACCATGTCCGGTATGTAGCAGTATGATGGTACAAAAGAAAATCAAGAACGGTGTGAAAGTAGAATGTACATCTTGTGGACATCATGAAACACGCATCGATCAGGAGCAAGAGGAGGAATGACCGTTGAAACGTGTAACGGTAATCGGCGCGGGACTTGCAGGTTCTGAAGCAGCATGGCAACTTGCAAAACGCGGCGTACAAGTAGATTTATATGAAATGCGGCCAGTCAAACAGACACCCGCACACCATACAGACCAATTCGCAGAACTCGTCTGTTCGAACTCACTTCGGGCAAATCAGTTGACGAATGCAGTCGGTGTATTAAAGGAAGAGATGCGTCAGCTCGATTCCTTGATCATGAAAGCGGCAGACTTAGCGAGCGTTCCAGCAGGTGGAGCACTTGCTGTCGATCGGCATGACTTCGCAGGATATGTGACGGAAACGTTGAAAAACCATCCGAACGTTACTGTCCATCATGAAGAAATCGAAGCGATTCCAGATGGTCCGACGATCGTCGCGACAGGTCCGTTGACGAGTGCGGCCTTATCGGAATCACTTAAACAATTCACAGGTGAAGATTACCTATACTTCTTCGATGCAGCGGCACCGATTCTCGATGGAGACACGATTGATCGTGAGAAGGTTTATCTGAAATCACGATATGATAAAGGCGAAGCTGCCTACTTGAATTGTCCAATGACGGAAGAAGAATTCCAACTCTTCTATGATGAGCTGATCAATGCGGAAGTCGTTCCACTGAAGGAATTTGAAAAAGAGATTTACTTCGAGGGCTGTATGCCTTTTGAAGTTCTCGCTTCTCGCGGACCGAAAACACTCTTGTTCGGACCAATGAAGCCAGTCGGACTGGAAGATCCGAAGACAGGCAAACGACCATATGCTGTCGTTCAATTGCGTCAGGATAACTCAGCTGGAACATTGTTCAACCTTGTCGGCTTCCAGACACATTTGAAATGGGGCGAACAAAAGCGGATCATTCGTTTAATTCCAGGTCTTGAAAATGCAGAAATCGTCCGTTATGGTGTCATGCATCGTAACACGTTCGTCAACTCACCGAACTTGTTGAAACCGACGTATCAGACACGTACGCGTGACGATTTGTTCTTTGCTGGTCAAATGACAGGGGTCGAAGGATACGTCGAGTCAGCAGCATCCGGTTTGACGGCAGGAATCAATGCGGCACGTCTCGTCAATGAGGCGGAACCGGTAACATTCCCGCAGGAAACGATGATGGGTGCGATGTCGCACTATATCACGACGACGGAAGGGAAGAACTTCCAGCCAATGAATGCCAACTTCGGATTGGTACCAGCACTCGTCGGTCATCCGGTTCGGATGAAAAAACCTGAGAAGTATGCGCTCTACGCAGAGCGAGCACTTGAAGCAATCAAAGATTTCACGGATATGTGATTGTTGATGGGGAGAAAGGCGTGATTCAGCGCTCTTTCTCCCCATTTCTTAATTTGTCACAAAAGCGCGATAATTTCGTTAATTTTTCGGTTTTTGGTCTATTGTCAGACTACTTGGTCTGTGCTATGCTAAGGGCGATTCGAGAATGAAATGGTCAGAAGGGGGCGCATTCATGGGGATAGACACTGCTTTTGAGCGACTGCTAGAAGATTTCATGCGGTATGTTCATATTGAACGTCAATTATCTCCGAATACAGGTCGCTCTTATGATCAAACACTTCGACAATACGCCGCTTTTTGCCGCGATCATCAATTACGATCGATTGAATTGGCAAGTGCACGGCGTTATTTGTATGCTCTTTACGATCAGGAGCTGGCGCGGGCGACGATTGCACAAAAAGTTTCCTGCCTCAAACAATTTGGTCGTTTTTTGACACGTGACACCGATGAACCTAATCCATTTGATGGATTAAAAGCACCAAAACGACAACAAGGACTTCCGACATTCCTTGTCCCAACGGAATATGAACGTTTCCTCGATGCATTTCGATCGAGTGATACGCTTGGTAACCGGAATGTCGCGTTAGTGGAACTTTTATATGCGACGGGTATGCGAGTCAGCGAGGTCGTTCAACTGGATCTTCGTGATCTCGCAACTGATCATTCCTACGTCCACGTGTATGGAAAAGGTGGGAAAGAGCGCATTGCGCCAATTGGAACCTTTGCGAAAGATGCATTAGAACTGTACTTACCATCACGAGATCCAATCGCAGGTCATGAGCAAGCGTTGTTCTTGTCTCATTCAGGGCGTCGATTGACGACGGATGCGATTCGGAAAATCATGAAAAAAGGGGAACAACTCGTTGGGAAACATGTGACACCCCATGCGCTTCGTCATAGTTTCGCGACGGATCTGCTAGAAAGAGGAGCCGATTTGCGAGCGGTCCAGGAGCTACTTGGACATGCATCTCTTTCGACGACCGGTCAGTATACACACGTAACAACGGAACGATTACGACATGTTTATCAACAAGCACATCCTCGTGCCTAAGGGAGGAAACATTGATGTTTCATGCAACGACGATTTTTGCGATTCAACATAACGGACAATCCGCGATGAGTGGAGACGGACAGGTGACTTTCGGAAACCAGGTCATCATGAAGAAAAGTGCGAAAAAAGTACGGCGCCTCTATGGTGGCAAAGTCATTGCCGGATTTGCTGGAAGTGTCGCGGACGCGTTTACACTCTTTGAAAAATTCGAAGCGAAGCTTGAAATGTATAACGGGAACTTACAACGGGCAGCTGTTGAACTGGCGAAGGAATGGCGAGGCGATAAGATGTTGCGTCAACTAGAAGCACTCTTACTCGTCATGGATGGAACACATCTGTTACTTGTATCCGGAAACGGAGAAGTCATCGAGCCGGATGACGGCATTCTTGCGATCGGTTCAGGTGGTAATTATGCGCTGGCTGCAGGTCGCGCGTTAGCTCGACACGCAAGTCATCTCACGGCAGAAGAAATCGCTCGTGCGGCGCTTGAGACGGCTGGAGAACTCTGTGTCTTTACGAACGATCAAATCATCTTAGAAACGATCGGAGGCAATGACCATGCATGAATTGACGCCAAGACAAATCGTCGAGAAGTTGAATGAACATGTCATCGGACAAGCTGATGCTAAACGTGCGGTGGCGATCGCTTTACGTAATCGATACCGTCGACAATTACTCGATGTATCGATGCGGGATGAAGTCACGCCAAAGAATATCCTGATGATCGGACCTACCGGTGTCGGAAAAACAGAGATTGCGCGACGTCTCGCGAAACTCGTCCGAGCGCCGTTCGTTAAAATCGAAGCGACGAAATTCACGGAAGTAGGATATGTCGGTCGCGATGTAGAATCGATGGTGCGAGATCTTGTGGAAGCGTCTCTACGTCTAGTCAAAGATGAGAAAAAAGAAGCGCTTAAAGATCGGGCGGAGGCAGTGGCGAACGAACGAATCGTTGATGCGTTGTCTGGCAAAAAAGCGTCAACTGGTCTCGGTGGTGGTACGAATCCGTTTGAGATGTTGTTCGGTGGGAACCAGAAGCAGCAAGAGCCAGATACATCGGAAGCGACAGCTGATCGTTCGCTACTCCGTCAGCAATTGCTGACAGGTCAACTCGAAGATCGAATGATCGAGGTCGATGTTGAAGAACGTCAAGTTGATTTATTCTCCGGACAACAAGGCATGGAGGGGCTCGCAAATCTTCAGGATATGCTTGGACAAGTCATGCCGAAGAAAACGAAGAAGCGCCAGCTTACTGTTAAGGAAGCACGTCCGATTTTGACAGCAGAAGAAGCGGAACGATTGCTTGACTTAAATGAAGTTCATGACGAAGCGGTCCGCCGTGCAGAACAAATGGGCATCATTTTCGTTGATGAGATTGATAAGATTGCGACAAAGGGACATGATTCAGCAGGTGTTTCACGAGAAGGTGTTCAACGAGATATTTTGCCGATCGTTGAGGGATCGACGATCGTCACGAAATATGGACCAGTCAAGACGGATCATATCTTGTTTATCGCTGCCGGTGCATTCCATATGGCGAAACCGTCTGATCTAATTCCTGAACTCCAAGGTCGTTTCCCGATCCGTGTCGAACTCGACAGTTTGACGGAAGATGACTTTGTTAAAATTTTAACTGAACCGAATCAAGCATTACTCAAACAATATAAAGCATTACTAGGGGCAGAGCACGTTCATGTCACCTTTACAGAAGAGGCCATTCGTGAAATTGCACGTATTGCTGCACAGGTAAACGATGAGACGGATAATATCGGAGCGCGGCGCTTGTATACGATCATGGAGCGCGTACTTGAAGAATTATCCTTCGAAGCAGCAGACATGCCTGAAACGGATGTAACGATCACGCCACAATACGTGACGGATCGTGTTGGAAAAGTAGCAGATGATCGAGACTTAAGTCAGTTCATCTTATAAAGTGGAGGAAGAAAAAATGAATTTATTGGCGAAAACGCGGAAGTTGAATACGATGTTACAACAAGAAGCAAGCACACATGTTGATTTCAAGGTCATGGCTGATCGGCTCAGCGAAGTCATGGAATCGAACACATTCATCGTAAGTCGACGCGGTAAGTTACTAGGTATCGCAATTAAGCAACAAATCGAAAATGACCGGGTCCGTGGTTTCTTGGAAGAACGCCAATTCCCGGAAGATTACACGAAAAAACTTTTTAACGTCACTGAAACGACAGCAAACATTGCCATCGACAGCGAACATACGGCATTCCCGGTCGACAACCGTGATACGTTCGAAACGTCGAAAACGACGATCGTACCAATCATCGGTGGTGGAGAACGCCTTGGTACGCTTGTCCTCGGCCGTATGGTGGAAGACTTCAACGAAGAAGACCTCGTGCTTGCAGAGTATGGGGCGACAGTCGTTGGGATGGAAATCCTTCGTGAGAAGGCTCATGAAGCGGAAGACAAGGCACGTAAGAAAGCAGTCGTTCAGATGGCGATCAATTCGTTATCTTATTCAGAACTCGAAGCAATCGAGCATATCTTCGAAGAACTCGAGGGTAATGAAGGACTACTTGTCGCTTCAAAAATTGCCGATCGTGTCGGTATTACGCGTTCTGTTATCGTCAATGCACTTCGTAAACTCGAAAGTGCAGGAGTCATCGAGTCACGTTCGCTTGGTATGAAGGGAACGTATATTAAAATCTTAAATGATAACTTCCTATATGAATTAGAGCGAATTAAATCAAACTAAAAATAGAAAATGGCTATTAATAAATAAGAGACCTAGTAAAGTACTAGGTCTCTTTTGTTTGACTAGGTATTATTTATCATTTTTATAAGAAAAGGGAATAAAAAACAGAAAATTAGCATCTCATTACCCTATTTTTCAAAAAACTTCTTTTCAAACATTGACCTATTTGTTTCAATTATTTCAGATGTGTTACTAATGACTTAATATTTGTCGCAAATTCGAATACTAGTTCCATGAGTGGAGGAAAGAACATGAATTGGTTAGGGTCTGACTACAGTTTGATGACGCAAGTCGTCAATCGAACGGTCATGGCACAAGAAGTTATTGCTAAAAATATCGCGAATGTCGATACACCGGGTTATAAGGCGAAGCGAGTGGCGTTTGGAGATGTTCTCGATTCAGAGATGAAGATGAGCCTAAAACGTCATGCAACAATCGGAACGACCGGTAGTATCGTCGATCGACCAAATACGATGCGTAATGATGGAAACGGTGTCGATATCGATCTTGAGATGTCTGAATTATCACGCAATCAAATTGAGTATGAGGCGCTCGTGGAGCAATTGAATCGTAAGTTCTCGGGTATCCAGTCTGTCATCCGGGGAGGAAAATAATCGATGAGTATGTTCAATGGCTTTCATACATCTGCGTCTGGGCTTACTGCCCAGCGTTTACGACTGGATACTGTCTCAGCAAACATCGCCAATGCTCAAACGACACGTGGTGAGCTTGTCAACGGTCAATGGCAACCCTATGCGAGGAAACTTGCTGTTTTAAAAGAAACTGCTAATGGGGTCACGGTCAGCGAATTGAAGAAAGATCCTGAACCGTTCAAATTAGAATATAATCCGACGCATCCAGATGCGGATGAACTTGGATACGTCAAGATGCCGAATGTCGATCTATTGAAAGAAATGGTCGACATGATGGGAGCGACACGTTCATACGAAGCGAACGTAACGGCCTTAAATGCAACAAAAGCGATGCTCGTCAAAGCGATGGAGATCGGTAAATAAATAGAGGAGATGACGGGATGGCAATTCAACCTATTCAAAACATGCAAATGGTCTTACCCACTCAGACAATCGCGAAGACGACACCAAGTGATTTCAGTGAGGTGCTCAGCGAGGCGATGAACGGACTGAATGCAACACAGCAAGCCTCATCTCAAGCGCGTGTCGACCTAGCGACAGGGAAGACGACGGATCTACATAACATCATGATTAAAACAGAAGAGGCATCGCTTTCTATGCAACTCGCCCTTGAAGTCCGAAACAAAGGCATCGAAGCATACCAAGAAATGATGCGTATGCAACTGTGACTGTTAAGGAAAGCGTGGGAGATGTTGAATGAACGAACGAATAAAAGCTCGATTCGGAGCTATGAATACGACATGGAAAGAGTGGTCACTTGCGAAAAAAGCGATGGTTCTTGGAAGCATCGTCGTCGTTTTAGCAGCGTTGATTGTCGCCATTATCTGGTTATCTAAACCAACGATGACGCCACTTTATTCGAAATTGTCACCTCAAGAGGCAGGGCAAGTAACAGAAAAGCTAAATGAGGATGGAATCGCGTCGGAAGTCGTCAGCTCAGCAAACGGTGTGACGATTCTCGTTCCGGAAGCAAACGTGGAAAACTTGAAAGTCGAATTAGCAACGGCAGGTATTCCGAAGTCCGGTCAGATTGATTATTCCTTCTTTAGTGAGAATGCTGGATTTGGTACGACAGATAAAGAAATGAATATTCTTGAACGCGATACGATGCAGACAGAACTTGAAAACTTGATTACACAAGTTAACGGGATCGAGTCTGCAAAAGTCATGATTACTCTTCCAGAAAAGAGCGTCTTTCTCTCCGATGAAAAAGAATCTTCAACGGTTTCTGTCGTCTTGACTTCTAGTGCGGGTAGTAATCTGAACAATCAAACAGTCCAAGGTCTTTACCATCTGATTGCAAAGAGTATCCCGAACTTAAAAGAAGAAAATATTACGATCATGGATCAGTACTTTACGTATTACGAGCCAGGTAACGCTACGCAAACAGCGGGCGGGACAGATCCGATGGCGCTGAAAAAAACGACGGAAAACGATTTACGTAAACAGATTCAACAAATGTTGTCTGTCGTTCTCGGTCCACAAAAAGCGCTCGTTTCGGTTACGGCAGATGTCGATGTCACGAAACGTCAGGAAGAACAAAAGCTTGTTGAACCAGTAGATCCCGATAAAATCGAAGGGATTGTCACATCGGCAGAAAAAGTAGCAGAGGCGTATACAGGGTCTGCGAATGCCGGAACAGCAGGTACGGGACAAAATGAGACGACGAACTTCCCAGCAGGTACTGGAACGACCGGTGATACGAGTGAGAAGACGCACGACATCATCAACTATGAAGTCAATCGCATCACGAANNCGCTCCTTATGAAATTCGGGATTTAGGAATTCAAATCATCGTCGAGCCGCCAAAAGGTCAAAATCAAATCGATCCGCAATTACAGACGGATTTACAAACGATGATGTATTCCATCATCCGGACGTCGTTAACGAAGACGGATGCGAAAACGACGCTGACGGATGCAGAACTTGCTAATAAAGTCGTTGTCATGTCTCGACCGTTCGCTAAAACAACGACGGCGACGAAAACGACGACAACGACACCGATGTGGGTATGGTTCGCGCTTGGTGGTGCAGCAATCCTCGTCATTGGAGCAGTCATTCTCCTCATGCGTCGACGGAGAGAAAATGAAATCGAAGAACTTGAGGAATGGACGCCGATCGAAACCGAAATTCCTGAACTCTCAACAGAAGATACAAGCGATGGTGCGGTCAAACGCAAACAGCTTGAGAAACTCGCCGCGTCTAATCCGGATGAGTTCGCAAAATTATTACGTACTTGGTTAGCGGAGGATTGATGAGATGAAGAAGCTAGAAATGAACAGTCGTGAAAAGGCTGCGATTCTCATGATTTCGTTAGGTCCTGAAGTCGCTGCCAGTGTATATAAACATTTATCGGAAGAAGAGATGGAATGGTTAACCCTTCAAATCTCTAGCATGAAACGAATTGATCCAGAAGAGAAGTTAGTCGTCCTTGATGAGTTTCATGAACTAGCGATGGCGCAGAACTATATCACGCAAGGTGGAATCGGATTTGCTAAATCTGTCCTTGAAAAAGCACTTGGTGAAGAAAAAGCGATGGAACTCATCTATCGCCTGACGTCGACGTTACAAGTCCGTCCGTTTGAGTTTGCACGAAAGGCAGATCCGAAACAGCTTCTGAACTTCATTCAAAATGAACATCCACAAACGATCGCACTTGTTCTTGCTCATCTCGATCCAGCAAAATCCGGTCAGATTCTCTCAGAGCTCCCGGCAGAAGCACAGTCCGATGTAGCAAGACGGATTGCGACGATGGACCGGATGAATCCGGAAATCATCAGCGAGGTAGAACAAATTCTTGAACGGAATCTGTCACAAGCAGGGATGCAAGATTTTGCTCAATCGGGAGGCATCGAGGCTGTCGTTCAAGTATTAAATGGCGTCGACCGCACAACGGAACGAACGATTCTCGATACGCTCGAGATTCAGGATCCAGAGCTTGCGGAAGAAATCAAAAAACGGATGTTCGTCTTCGAAGACATCGTCACACTCGATGCGCGGGCGATACAGCGAATCATTCGCGAAGTCTCAAACGAGGATTTACTATTGGCACTCAAAGTATCGTCAGACGATGTCAAGGACATGGTCTATCGCAACATGTCACAACGGATGGTCGAGTCGTTCAAAGAGGACATGGAATTCATGGGTCCTGTGCGTCTCCGAGACGTCGAAGAAGCTCAAAGTCGAATCGTCGGAATCATCCGCCGCTTAGAGGACATGGGTGAGATCGTCGTTGCTCGTGGTGGAGGAGATGATATTGTTGTCTAACGTCATCAAGAGACAAGCAGTAATTGAACGACAGGAACGAACGCTCGTGCAGGTTCGGACTAGTCAGGAAGAGCCTGCGATCGTTCCAGATACATTCTACGAAGAGAAGATGGCAGAAGGACACGCTGAGTTAGAGCGCCTTCGACAGGCGATGCTCCTAGATTTCGAACAGCGTCAACAGCAGTTCGAGCAAGAACGCCTTCAAGCGTTAGAAGAAGCACGTCAACAAGGGTATCAAGCTGGATTTGAAACAGGACATGCGGAAGGACAAGCAACGTTTGAAGAGCAGATTGCCAAAACGAATTCGTTTGCTGATCGCCTAGAAGAGCAGAGTCAAGAACGATTGATGCGACTAGAACATGAATTATGTGTCCTCGGACTCCAAGTGACACATCAATTTTTAGAACAGTTACATGATGAAGAGGAAGAAGCGTTATACCAATTGTTACATCAATTGATCATTCAGTTCCGCGATCGTGAAAAAATCATCATCTATGCGTCACCGGCGGATTTTGAACGGGTCGTGTTACTTGAAGAACGACTACAAGGCGTTCTAGGTGCCAACGCAACGATTCAATTGCGATTTGATCCAGCGTTAAAGGCACGCGATTATCGGATTGATTCGGAGAATGGAGCGATCACTGGCGGTTTAACCAGTGGCTTTGAAGCATTGCAAACCAAAATCAATGAGGTTTTACATCATGTTTAATCTCAATGCGATGCAGGCCGCGGTTCGAGAAATTCGCTCAGAAGAACTTGTACAGCACTCTGGTAAGGTCGTCCAAGTGATCGGGTTGATGATCGAATCGCGAGGACCGACAGCAGTGGCAATCGGTGAGCGGTGTTTAATCCAAATCCAACAACGTCAGACAATCGAAGCAGAAGTCGTCGGATTTAGAGAAGGGCATGTTCTACTCATGCCATACGGTGAAACGACATCGATTGCTCCAGGCTCGATTGTTCTTGCGACAGGAAAACCACTCCACGTTCCAGTAGGGAACGAACTGATTGGTAAGGTGCTTGATGGTCTAGGAAGACCACTAGATGGTGAGTCATTAGAAAATTTACGCACGACATCGATCGTTCGTAAACCACCTAGTCCGTTGGAACGACCTCGTATCAGTGATGTTCTCTCGACGGGCATCCGTGCCATCGATGGGCTACTAACAGTCGGTCAAGGACAACGTGTGGGTTTGTTCGCAGGATCAGGTGTCGGAAAATCGACATTACTCGGGATGATCGCGAAACGATCGACAGCAGACATCAATGTCATCGCTTTGATTGGTGAACGAGGACGTGAAGTCAAGGAATTTGTAGAGGCAGAACTTGGTGAAGAGGGGATGAAACGATCTATTTTAGTCGTAGCAACGAGCGATCAACCTCCACTTGTTCGTCTAAAAGGTGCCTATACGGCAACGGCAATCGCTGAATATTTTCGAGATCAAGGGAAAAATGTGGTCTTGATGATGGACTCAGTTACTCGTTTTGCGATGGCACAACGAGAAATTGGTCTTGCGACAGGTGAACCGCCTGCGTCAAAAGGGTATACACCAAGCGTTTTTGCTCTTCTTCCTCAGTTACTCGAACGTAGCGGAAAAACGCAAGATGGCTCGATTACGGCTTTTTATACTGTGCTCGTCGATGGAGACGATATGAATGAACCGATTGCTGACGCTGTACGAGGGATCTTAGATGGTCATTTCGTTCTTGATCGTAATCTTGCGAACAAAGGACAGTTTCCGGCGATTCATGTCTTACGATCCATCAGTCGTGTCATGAATCAAATCACGACTGCTGAACAAAAGACATCTGCCGTCGCATTTCGACAGCTGTTATCGACGTATCTTGATTCGGAAGACTTAATCAATATCGGCGCCTACAAAAAAGGGACGAACCCAGAAATTGATCGTGCCGTTGATAAATATCCGGAGCTGATCCGTTTTTTAAAACAACAAATCCATGAAGACAGTGACTTCGAGAAAGCTTGTCAGCAACTCATGGCAACGATTCAGTAAGGAGGACGGAAGATGAAGACGATTTATGAACGAATCATTCCTTTGGCTGAAGCAGAGAAAGATCGCGTCGCAAAAGAATTGAGCCTTCATAAAAAACAATATGAGATCGAAGTCGAAAAACTATACCATCTGCTCGTCCGTTATGAATCCTTTCTGAAAGCGCAAGATGAGATTGGCATCGTCGAATTAACGTCTTCGCAATATCGAGAGCGGGCTCGAGATGTCGTGAAGCAAGAAATCGAACGGCAACAACTGTACGTGACACAATCGAAAAATCGCTATGAACGCGCACAGGAAGCACTCGAACGAGCATTGATTGAGGAGAAGAAGTTTAGTCGTCTGCAGGAGAATCATACGGTTGAAACAAAACGTATCGAAGCATTGACGGAACAAAATCAATTAGATGAACTGGCATTGTTACAGTTTGGAAGAGGACGGATGATATGAGTGAAAATAAAACGTCAAAAGGATGGATCTTACCTTTATTGATCATCCCTTTGATTTTAATCTTGCTGACAGCTTATTTCGTATTAAATTATGCGAATGGACGTCCACTGCTATCCTTACCGTTCGCAACGGAAAAAACGACTACGAATCAAGCAAATCCGTCAGCAGAACTCGAACGTCGTCTGAAAGTAGCGAATCAAGAAATCAAGAAACTACGCAATCAAAGCAAGGAACAATCGGATACTTTAAAAGCTAAAGAACAGGAAGTCGAACGTTTGATTGTAGAACGGGATCGTTTAAAACAAACACCTACGCCCGCGACGACGGATCAAACGAAGACGACGAAGAAAAAAGCAGCATCTGTGACAGATGTCTATGCTGAAATGGCACCAAAGGATGCTGCGCTCATCTTAAACGAACTTAGTCCGACAGAAGTCGTACCGATCATCGAGGACATCGATGCGGAACAACAGGCGGCGATCATTGCCAAGATGGATGCTAAAAAAGCGGCGGCCTTAACACAGCTACTCGCGACGAAGTAAGGAGGGAAGCCAGATGAACATGACGGAAGTAATACAATCATCCTCCCCGAACTTGAATACTGGAACAGGGAAAAAAGGAGAGATGACCACGGTTGGTGGTCAATTCGCCTCATTACTTGATTATCTGACAAAACTGCCGACGGCGTTACCGTCATCAGTCTCAGCGGATGCGATGACACTCGAGCCGGAAACGGAGACGCAACCCTTACCGGACTGGATGCAACAACTTGTAGACCAGCCGGATGAGATTCTCTCCTTACTGAAACAACCAGAAGTAGAGGCGTTAAAACAAGACCCAAAGAAAATGGAGCAACTACTAGCGTTCGTCAAACAATTGCTCGAAGGAAATATGGAGCAGGCGAAAGGTCAGTTCGATCAATTGCCACCATCACTTCAACAGTTCGTCTTGCAGACAATGACGAATGATACGATCAAAGTAAAAGATTATGACACGAACATGTTAAAGCAGTCGCCAGTTTCAACAATGGACGGAGTGGTTTCTGCGATGCCATTGAAACAGACACTCCCGCAAACTGGTTCTGTTGTCGAAACGATCAAGCCGGACACTGTAGCTGTAGCCGAGCAGGCAAAAGGAAAAACACCGCTTCCGTTAGCATTCGCTTCACTCATGCGAAAAGCGACCATGCCCGTTGATCCAGAAGGAAAAGCCGCACCGCCTCCGATGAGTATGCCGATTTACAGAGGCACTCCGTTGCAAACGATTCGTCCAGTGCCGCTATCTGTCTCAGAACAGATTCAACAACGGATTGAAGCCGCACTGCAGCAAGCACCATTCATAAAAGGTGCGGATGGGTCCACACGATTGTCGATTCGCCTGTACCCAGAGCAACTTGGTGAGGTTGTCGTTCAACTCGATCGTAAAGAAGGGGCATTGACTGTCAAACTATTTGCGAGCACCGAGCAAGCAAAACAATCAATCGAGCAACAACTTGGGAAATTACAAACCGTCTTGCATCAACAGACGTCAGTCGTAAAGATCGAGACGGGGATGATTGCTTCGAGTGCGCGGGAGTTCCAACAATCTTTCACACGTGATCAGCAGGAGCATGAGTCACCGTATCAAGAGACACCCGTTCCAGTAGACGAAGAAGAGGAGGAAGACGATGACTGACGCAATCAAAACGGATAGTAGTTCATACCAGCTTCCTGAAAAATCACAGGTACCGACGAATAAAGCGATGGATAAGGATATGTTCATGAAAATTCTGATTGCCCAGCTTTCGAATCAGGATCCAACAGCACCGATGGAAGACAAGGATTTCATCGCTCAAATGGCCCAGTTTTCGTCGCTGGAACAGATGCAAGCAATCGGGAAGACGATGGATACGATGGTCTTGAACCAACATGCAACAGCATTGCTGTCCTACAGCAATCTGATTGGTAAAAAAGTCAGTTATGAAGCGGAGTCGAAGACGACGGATGCTTCAGGTGCTGAGCAGACGACCACCGTCGAAGAGACAGCCAGTGTCGTTAGTGTAAAACGGGATGGGCTGGATATCATGGCCGAACTATCGAACGGAAAACAGATCAGTGTTTACGAGTTGACGCAGATTCAATCAAAGGAGGAAAAATAATGTTACGTTCAATGTATTCAGGAATCAGTGGGCTTAAGAACTTCCAGACAAAACTGGATGTCGTCGGGAATAACATCGCGAACGTCAACACGTTCGGTTATAAAAAAGGACGGGTGACGTTTAAAGACCTCGTCAGTCAATCGGTCGGCTCATCATCTGGTGCAGGCGGCAATGTCGGTGGGACGAACCCGAAACAGGTCGGTCTTGGAGCATCGATGTCAACAGTCGATAATGTGTATAACCAAGGTGCGCTTCAGAATACAGGTCGCGTCCTTGATGTCGGGATCTCTGGGGAAGGATTCTTCCAGGTCGTCACGGCGGAAGGGATTCGTTATACCCGTTCAGGTAACTTCTATACGGATCTTGATGGAAACTTAGTTACAGGTGACGGAAACTACTTAATCGGTACCGGGACACAAGCAGCTGCAAACGGCACTCCGCCAGTACCACTCCCGGAAGCAGGTGGTGCAGGATTCCAAAAACTAAAAGTACCAACGGATGCACGTAACTTATCGATTGGTAAAGACGGTCTCGTCACTTACGTCGATACGACGGGAGCATTGCAAAACGTCGGTTATATCACGATCGCGAACTTTGCTAACCCAGGTGGTCTAGAAAAATCAGGTGTCAACGTATTCGCCGCATCACAGAACTCAGGTCCACCGGTACTCGGAACACCGAGCTTGAACGGAATGGGACAGTTGACGTCGGGAACGCTTGAGATGTCGAACGTCGACTTATCAGAAGAATTCACGGAGATGATCATTGCTCAACGTGGTTTCCAGGCGAATACACGAATCATCACGACATCGGACCAGGTTCTTGAGGAACTAGTCAATTTGAAACGATGATCACGTTAACGACATTACGTAACGCACCACTCGTACTGAACGCCGTGTTGATCGAATCCGTCCGTTCTACACCGGATACGACGATTCAACTCATCGGAGGACAGATTTATGTCGTGAAGGAATCAATGGAAGAGGTCAAAGCAATCGCAATCGCTTTTTATCAAGAAATCGGATTAGCGGGCTTGAACAGTGTAAGGAGGCTCGAAGATGGCCGAGGAAAAGAAGAAGAGTAAACTGAAAATCCCCTTGATCATGATCATTGTTGCAGCATTGATGATCGGGGCAGGATACATGATCATGAATTATTTTTTAGCAAATGACATGACGGAAGCAAAAGTTGAACAACCGACAGGTGAAGAACTTGATGCACGAAGTCTGCAAACGGACGACTTGACAACGAACATCGCTGACGAACGTTTCTTAAATGTTCAGTTCACGATCGTCACCGATGATCAAGCAACACGTGACGATTTAGAATTACGAAAGTTTCAAATCAATAACATCATCTTGGGTGACCTTTCGGCTATGAAAAAGTCGGACTTAGACTCAAAAGCGGATATGGAGAAGCTTGAAGAGCGGTTACGGATGCAATTCAAAAAGCTCATCCAAGAAGGCGATGTCCAGCGTGTCTACACGACGAAAAAAATCATCCAGTGAGGTGGCAGCATGAGCGAAGTATTATCCCAACATGAAATCGATGCCTTGCTATCAGCCATTTCAAGCGGAGATATGGAAGTCGAGGAAATCCGAAGTCAAGAGGAGCAGCGTCGAGTCAAGGTCTATGACTTTAAACGAGCACTCCGTTTCTCAAAAGATCAATTACGGAATTTGACGCGTATTCATGAACAGTTCGCCCGAGTCTTGACGACACATTTTTCTGCACAACTTCGGACATATGTTCAGTTCACGGTTAATACGGTCGAACAACTTCCGTATGATGAATTCATTCATTCCATTCCGAACATGACGTTGATCAATCTAGTCAATCTTCATCCGCTCGATGGAAAAGTCTTATTTGAAGTCAATCCGAACATCGCCTATGCGATGCTCGATCGTTTACTTGGGGGACCAGGTGAAGGAATGAACAAGATCGAGAATTTGACGGAAATCGAGACACGTATACTAACACAACTGTTCAAGCGTGCCTTCGTTCAATACGGGGCGGCTTGGGAGTCGGTAACAGAAGTCGAAGCGGAATACGATGATTTGGAAATCAATCCGCAGTTTCTGCAACTGGTCTCTCCAAATGAGACAGTCATTCTCGTCTCGATTTACGTAACGGTCGGAGAAGTGAGCGGTACGTTGAATGTCTGCTTGCCGTTCGTGACCCTTGAATCCGTTCTTCCGAAATTATCAAGTCATTATTGGATGCAACAAGAAAAGCGAACGACAGCAGATAATCAAGAGTCTGAACACATGCAAACGCAGTTGATGAGTTCCGTCGTCGATTTAAAAGCAGTGCTCGGCCAAACAGAGCTTTCGTTTGGTGAATTGTTACACCTCGAAGTAGGCGATTGTTTATCCCTGAAGACACGAGCCTCGGATGCCGTCGATGTATTCGTCGACGACCGGAAGATGTTTAAGGCGCGACCGGGATTAAACGGGAAACACCTCGCTTTGCAAGTCTTACAACGAATTGAGGAGGAATAACATGAGCGATATGCTTTCGCAAGATGAAATCGATGCGTTATTACGCGGAACGCCATCCACCGATGAACCGCAAGAGCCAGACGTAAAGGAAATACTAGATGACATGGAGATTGATGCATTAGGGGAGGTCGGAAATATCTCACTTGGTAATTCGGCAACGGCCTTATCGGCATTGTTGAATCAAAAAGTAGAGATTACGACACCGCACGTCCGAATGATCTCCATGGAAGAATTACGCAGTCGTTATCCGATCCCGCACGTCGCGCTACGTGTCGGTTATACGGAAGGGTTCAAAGGAGAAAACGTCCTGATCCTGACACAGCGAGATGCTTCCGTCATCGCGAACCTGATGATGGGAGGCGATGGCGTCATCGACGAGTCACTGGAGATGGACCCGATTGCTCTATCTGCCGTACAGGAAGCGATGAACCAGATGATGGGAGCAGCTGCTACCTCGATGTCGACTGTATTCTCGATGCGAATCGATATTTCGCCGCCAGCAGTTGAAATCTTCGACTTTTCTCAAGATAAGAGTATCGTCGATAGCTTTTCTCTTTGGGAGAACATGGTCATCATCGAGTTTGATCTTAAGATCGGCACGATGATCGATTCAAAAATCGTTCAATTAGCACCACTGGACTTCTCGAAACAATTGATTCAAAAACTCTTTAGCGCGAGTACGACTCAACAAGCAGAGCCTGCACCACAAGTAACGGAGCAAGCACAACCATCACCATCACCACCATCGGCGCCAGCAATGGCACAACAAACTACAGTTGCATCACCTGAACCGAAAGCAACGCCAGTCGGTGTCAGTCCGGTTCAATTCAGCCAATTAGGGGAGATGGAAGTAGAGGGTACGCCAGGAAATATTGGGATGTTATATGACGTTCCGTTGAACGTCACGGTTGAGTTAGGACGGACACGTCGCTCCGTTCGTGACATATTGGAATTGACACAAGGTTCCGTGATTGAGCTGGATAAACTGGCAGGAGAACCGGTTGACGTTCTCGTCAACAATACATTGATCGCAACAGGTGAAGTGGTCGTCATCGAAGAAAACTTCGGTGTACGCATTACAGAAATCGTAAATACAAAAGAACGTCTTCGGATGTTCTAAGGAGGAACTAATATGAGTGCAAAAGTATTAATCGTAGACGACGCCGCTTTCATGCGGATGATGATCAAGGAAATCTTATCGAAGAACGGCTATGATGTCGTCGGTGAAGCAGAAAACGGACGCGAAGCGGTCTCTAAGTACAAGGAATTGACACCGGACCTCGTCACGCTAGACATTACGATGCCTGAGATGGACGGAATCTCTGCGCTTAAAGAAATCAAAGCATTTAACCCTGCCGCTAAAGTCATCATGTGTTCAGCGATGGGGCAACAGTCGATGGTCATCGATGCGATTCAAGCAGGTGCAAAAGATTTCATCGTTAAACCGTTCCAAGCGGATCGTGTGCTTGAAGCGGTCTCGAAAACTGTCTCGTCATGAAAAAAGTGACTTTGCTGATTTGTCTCCTGTTTCTGCTTGCGCTTCCTGTGCAAGCGGAAACAGTCGAAGAAAAATTGAATCCAACTCAGAGCGATACACCAACGACTCAGCAAGTCGATGAGAGTCCTTCCATGGCGTTGACTATCTTCAAAGGAGTCGTCGTTCTCGTCGTTTTGATCGGCGGATTCATCCTTGTGACACGATTCATTCATGAACGGACACGAGGTGTGAGACATTCTGGTCGATTGACTCACCTAGGTGGTGTACCACTAGGAAAGGATCGATCCGTCCAGTTAGTGAAGGTGCAGGACAAGATTTATGTCGTAGGTGTTGGAGAGAACGTACAGTTGTTAGATACACTTGATGATTTAGAGGGATATGAGCCGATGGATCTTAAAGAGTCTTCATCTAAAACGGGATCTTCACCGTTTCTTGAGACGTTTAAACAACAACTCGAACAACTGCAAAAGAATCGAGGTCGCTCATGAATACGATTGAGAATCTGATATCACTTGATACTCCGTCAGGAACAGCGACATCGATTAAGCTACTTGTGTTACTGACGTTGTTATCCCTTGCGCCGTCACTGCTCATTTTAATGACCTGCTTTACGCGTGTTGTCGTTGTGTTGTCTTTTGTCCGTTCTGCTCTTGGAACACAACAGACGCCACCAAACCAGCTCCTCGTTGGACTCGCTTTGTTCATTACATTATTCGTTATGTCGCCTGTCTTATCTGAATTAAACACGACGGCCTTAAAACCATATATGGCAGATAAAATCAGTCAAGATGAAGCGTTTGATAAAGCGGGAGATACGATGAAACGGTTCATGTCGAAACACACGCGAACAAACGATTTAGAGTTGTTTTTAAAATACGGTAATTATGAAAAACCAGAAAAAATTGAAGATATTCCACTTGTCGCACTTGTTCCAGCTTATGCGATCAGTGAATTAAAAACGGCCTTTCAAATCGGGTTCATGATTTTNNATGTCGATGGGGATGATGATGTTACCGCCGGTCATGATTGCGTTACCGTTTAAGTTATTGTTATTTATTCTAGTTGACGGCTGGCACCTGATCGTTGAATCACTGCTCGTCAGTATGCGTTAGGGGGAGAAAAGATGACTCAAGAAATGATTATTCAGTTGGCAAGCTCTGCTGTCTGGACATTACTCAAGGTATCGGCTCCCTTATTACTTGTCTCGCTCGTCGTCGGTCTGCTCGTCAGTATCTTGCAGGCGACGACACAGATTCAGGAACAGACGTTATCATTCGTTCCGAAGATCGTTGCCGTATTTTTAGCACTTGTCTTCTTTGGACCTTGGATCATGCAGGAGCTACAGACCTTTACGATTGATCTATTCAAACAAATCGCTGAGGTTTCCCGAAAATGACGTTACTTTCTTTCCTGAGTGTTTTTTTGCTCGTCTTTGGACGGATCGTTGGTTTTCTTGTCGCGGCGCCTTTGTTTTCATCAAAGCAATTACCAGCGCAACATAAATTAGCGCTTGCTGCGGGACTTGCTTACTTTGCGAGCTACGCCGTGAAGACAGATGTTCGTGTAGAAGACTTCGATTTTTTCTTTCGGATGGGAACGGAAGTCTTAGTGGGGCTAGCTCTTGGCTTACTTGCTAGTTTTTTATTGTATGCCCCACAAATCGCGGGCTCGATCATCGACTTGCAGATGGGTCTTGCAATGGCTTCTGCTTATGACCCGATGTTTGGCGGGCAGTCACCCATCGTCGGACGATTTTATTACATGCTGACGTTACTTGTCTTGCTCGCTTCTGATATGCATCTGATTTTACTTGACGGAATTTACACGAGTTTTCAAATCTTTCCGCCAGGCAGTCTGATTGCGGTATCAGGGGACGCTGGAATGAGCCTTGTCATCCGTGTCGTTGGTCTTGCGATGTTGACTGCCTTACAAATGGCGATGCCACTTGTCGTTTCACTCTTTTTAGTGGATCTCGCACTCGGTTTCTTAGCGAAAACGGCACCCCAGTTCAACATTTTTGCGATTGGTTTTTCCGTCAAACTTTTAATGGGGTACGCGATTCTGTTTTTATTAGCAGGCGCGACGATCACAGGAATCGGTCGATTCGTTCCATTGTTGCAGGATGTACTTGCAGATGCCATTCGATTACTAGGAGGTTGAGGACATGCATTCATATCGATTACGCCTTGATCTTCAGTATTTCGCTGGTGAAAAGACGGAAAAGGCGACACCTCGAAAGCGGTATGACTCCCGTAAGAAGGGACAAGTCGCAAAATCAGCAGATTTAACAAGCAGTTTCATGTTGTTCGCCATGTTTCTCGTCCTCTATTTTTTTGGTCCGTTTCTAGGACGGCGTTTCGTTCTCGTCCTGCAAGATGGTCTTAGTGCTAGTCAAGTCCTGCAAGCGGTTGAAGAAGGACGAGTTGAACAGATTCTCATCGAGATGCTGATGCAAATGGGGATTTTAGTCGCACCTTTCTTTTTAACAGCGGTCGTGATTGGTATTCTCGGAAACTTCGTCCAAATCGGTGTGCTCTTAAGCGGTGAGGCGATTCAGCCGAAACTGGACCGGATCAATCCGCTTCAAGGCGTCAAACGGATCGTGAGCGTCAAAGCACTTGTCGAGTTTTTGAAATCGGTCTTTAAATTGCTGGTGATCGGTGTAACAAGTGGAACAGTCTTATGGAACAACAAGGTCGAGATCTCGAGATTGACCTCGGAACCGATTGGCGATGCGTTAGCTATCATTGGTCATTTAACATTTTTACTCGGTTTATCGGTCAGTATCGCCTTGATTGCATTAGCCATTCTTGATTTTGCCTATCAGAAATTTGATTTCGAGAAGTCGATCCGAATGAGTAAGCAGGATTTAAAGGATGAGCATAAAAACACAGAGGGTGACCCTCAAATCAAAGGAAAGATTAAACAACAACAACGGGAGATGGCGATGCGGCGGATGATGCAAGAAATACCAAATGCCGACGTCGTTATCACGAACCCGACCCATTATGCGGTAGCGATCCAATACGATGACGGTAAACATATGGCACCGATCGTCGTTGCGAAAGGCGTAGATGCTGTCGCGTTCCGGATTCGGGAGAAGGCGACAGCAGCTGAGGTCCCGATTGTTGAAAACCGTCCGCTCGCGCGGGCGTTGTTCGCTCAATCAGAAATTGGTATGGCAGTGGATGAAACGTTCTATCAGGCGCTCGCTGAAACACTCGCCTTTGTCTATCAACTGAAACAAGCAAAATGAAAGGATGAAGCATCATGAGTATATCAACACGAGATTTAACGGTCCTGCTAGGCGTCATCATGATCGTCTTCATGCTCGTCATTCCACTGCCCGCTATCATGCTCGACTTTTTGATCATCATCAATATTCTCATTGCCTTGATGGTATTGCTCGTTGCGATGAATGCCAAAGAGGCACTAGAGTTTTCTGTCTTTCCTACATTGTTATTGATCGTTACCTTGTTTCGTCTTGCGCTTAACGTCTCGACGACACGGGCAATCCTGTCAAATGGAAACGGTGGCGAAGTCATTGAAGCATTTGGTGATTTCGTCGTCGGCGGAAATGCCCTCGTCGGCTTCGTCGTCTTCTTGATTCTCGTCTTAATCCAGTTCCTCGTCATCACGAAGGGTTCAGAACGGGTCTCGGAAGTGTCGGCACGTTTTACGCTTGATGCGATGCCAGGGAAACAGATGGCAATCGATGCCGATTTGAATTCCGGTATGATCGATGAATTACAAGCTCGGACCCGCCGCCAAAAAATCCAGTCTGAAGCAGACTTTTACGGTGCGATGGACGGTGCCTCGAAATTCGTTAAAGGAGATGCGATCGCCGGAATCATCATCGTCATCATCAACTTAATCTTCGGTATGATCATCGGTGTCGTTCAGCAAGGTTTACCGATGGCGGACTCAGTCAAATTGTATACGTTACTGACAGTCGGAGACGGACTTGTCAGTCAAATTCCAGCCCTTTTAATTTCGGTGGCGACCGGGATCATCGTCACGCGCTCGACTTCAGACGGAAACCTTGGTGAGGATGTCATCGGTCAATTGGCACGGACACCTTTACTTGTCGGAATCGCAGCTGGGGCAATCTTCTTACTCGGATTGTTCACGGCGATTCCCGACTACGTCACGATGCCGATTGCAGCCCTGTTCGGCTTCTTCGCTTGGCGGATGAAGCAGACGACGAAAACGCTGCAAGAAGAAGTTGCGGTCGAAGAAGCACCGAGTGAAAACTTACGATCAAGCGAATCAGTCATTTCCTTACTCAATGTCGATACGATTGAATTCGAATTCGGTTACGGATTGATTCCACTCGCTGATGAAGCCCAAGGCGGCGATTTACTCGATCGTGTCGTCATGATTCGTCGGCAGCTAGCGCTTGAACTTGGATTCGTTCTACCGACCGTTCGGATTCGCGATCATCTGCAGTTATCCCCGAACCAGTATCGAATCAAGATTCGCGGAAGTGAGATGGCAAGTGGTGAGCTTTTACTGGATCATTACTTAGCGATGAGCCCAGGTGTCGATGATCCAGAAATTCGAGGTATCGAAACGGTCGAACCAGCCTTTGGTATGCCAGCACTCTGGATTGATGAACAGACACGTAGTCGAGCAGAGATGTCAGGGTATACGGTCGTTGATCCACCATCTGTCGTCGCGACACATTTGACGGAGCTCTTGAAGAAACATGCCGCTGAATTACTCGGACGAGAAGAGACGAAACAATTAGTCGACCATTTGAAGGAATCGCATCCGATTCTAGTCGAAGAAGTCACACCACAGCTGTTATCGATCGGTGACCTTCAAAAAGTATTCGTTCAATTACTAAAAGAAAAAGTTTCGATTCGAAATCTACCATTGATTTTCGAAACGCTCGCAGATTATGCAGCTGTGACGAAAGACAGCGAATTGCTCGCGGAATATGTTCGTCAATCCTTATCGCGTCAAATTACGGAACAGGTCATGCAAGGAGATGTCTTGCACGTCGTGACGATCTCAAGTGAGATGGAACTGGATATCCAGTCGGCCATCCAAAAGACGGAGTTCGGTAATTATTTAGCGCTTGATCCCGAAAAGGCGACACGTTTCATCGAGACGTTGCAAGAGCGAGCAATGGAATTCGAACGATACGGGGCGCATCCGATCATCCTGACTTCTCCAAGTATCCGGATGTTCGTTCGTCAATTGACAGAACGCTATTTTCCAGATATTCCGATTTTGTCCTATAACGAATTAATGCCGACGATCGAAGTCAAGAGTATTGGGGTGATTTAAGAGATGATAGTCAAAAAAGTCACGGCGGATTCTGTTAGCGAGGCCATGGAACGGATCAAACGCGAACTCGGGAACGATGCCATTATATTAAATACTCGCCACATCAAAGTGGGCGGATTCTTTGGTTTATTTGCGAAGAAAAAAGTGGAATTGGTTGCATCGGTGGATGAACATGTCTCAAGCGAACCTGTCGGCTCGAAGCAAGCAACGAGTCGACTGGAGGTTGTGGAAACCATTCAACCAGTACCAGTGCGTCCGACGATTGTTACGGTCGGCGAGCGACCATTGCCAAAAGAATTGCGACATTATGCGCCGTTACTGGCTGAACCAGCGTTACAGCAGGTATCTGAACGATTACACGAGCGGTTATTGACTGCGTATTATCAAACACAACAAACGGAGTTAACGGATCTCTTGACGGAAGAAGTGAAAGCGTCATTACGCGTGACACCGTCGACTGCACGGTATGTCATGTTGGCAGGACCGACGGGTGTCGGAAAGACAACGACCATCGCTAAGCTTGCTGCTCACCATGCTCTCATTAAAAATCAACGAGTTGGACTCATCACGACCGATACATACCGGATCTCAGCGATTGAACAATTAAAAACATATGCAGACATATTAGGCATTCCGATTCATGTCGCTTATGATTTGGATGATTTCGAACGAGCCAAGCAGGCGTTAGCATCGTGTGACATCGTACTTGTCGATACAGCGGGGCGAAATTTCTTAGACGAAGCGTATGTGGAGCAGTTACGAAGTCGGCATGATTTTGCGGATACGGATGTATTTTTGGTTCTTAGTTTGACCTCGAAATACCGAGATTTATTACAAATCCACGACCGTTTTGGCAAGATTCCCTTATCCGGAATCGTCTTTTCGAAAGCAGATGAAACAAGTGAACTCTGGTCGATTTTCGGACTCGCGACCGAGACGAAGTTGCCGATCTATTGTGTGACGACGGGGCAAGAAGTGCCGGAAGACATCACGTTCGCTACGGCGGATGAGTTATCCCGAATGATTGTCGAGAGAGGGATGAGATGATGCGAGAAGATCAAGCACGTGTCTTACGATCTAAAGTGACCGTCAAGGAAACGAAGACGATTGCCATCGTGAGTGGAAAAGGTGGCGTAGGAAAAACGAATGTCGCGGTGAATCTTGGCGTGGCATTATCGTTGCAAGAAAAACGAGTACTCTTGATTGATCTTGATATCGGGATGGCGAACATCGGGATTCTATTCGGTAAATCATCGAAGTCATCCTTGATGGAATGCGTCAAACGACGAGAATCACTCCAGCACGCAATCGTGGAACAGTCTCCATCCCTTCATTTCATTCATGGCGGGAGGGGATTTGCGGAACTGACGAATCTGACGAAGGAAGACGTGATGTTCCTTCTACAGGAGTTCCAATTTTTCTATGAATATGACTATGTGTTACTCGATTTAGGAGCCGGTGCGAATCATCAGACATTTGATTTCATCAGTAGTGCAGACGAAGCATGGTTGATTGTCACGCCAGAGCCGACTTCGATCATGGACGGTTATGCGTTTGTCAAACTGGCACACCATCATGCGACGGATCTTCCGATTTCCGTCGTCGTCAATCGGGCTACGAATGGTGGAGAAGCACTTGAAACGTTTGATCGACTAGCGCTCGTCAGCCAACAATTTTTACAAAAGCCACTGCGCTTTACCGGTTTTTTGCCGGAAGATCCGACAGTCGTTAAAGCAGTCAAGGCACAGATGCCATTTTACTTGATGGATCGAACGAGTGACGTCAGTTGGCGACTCGATCATATCACGACGTCTCTAACAGGTGTACAAGTCAAAGAACGGAAGTTTTTAGATCGATTGTTACATCGTCTGAAAAAACGAAAAGATCATGTCCGTTAAGATTAAAGGAGGGTATCAGTCATGGACTTAAATGAATATGTGGGGTTGTTCCTCGATGAGTCGATGGAGCATTTACAAGCAATCAATACAAGCTTATTGGTTTTTGAGGAGCGGCGAGACGACGAGGCGGTCATCGATCAAATTTTCCGTTCTGCCCATACGTTAAAAGGGATGGCAGGAACGATGGGATACGACGCAATCGCTGATTTAACGCACGAGATGGAGAGTGCCCTTGATTTAGTCAGATCGAAAAAACAACCTGCTACTGCTGAACTGATCGATGTTCTCTTCGTAGCCGCCGAGCAATTAGAGACGATGGTAGAAGATATCAGTCGAGGTGGGAAAGGAAAGCTTGACGTCACTGAAACAGTGAGACGTTTACAGCAGTTCATTCGTCCCGAGCAAGAAGAAATCGTTCCAGTTACATCTATAGTTGCTTCACAAACCTTTGAATGCGACGTTTACTCGGAGGCAGTCGTCAAACAATCGATTGCATCCGGTTATCAAGCGTATATCGTCCACGTCGAACTCTCGGCGGACGTCATTTTAAAAGCGGCACGCGTTTATATGGTGTTTGATCGTTTACAACAACTCGGAGATGTCATCTTATCGAACCCGACATCTGATGAACTGGAGCAGGAGCATTTTGAGACGACGTTCTCAGTCTTGTTCGTGACGCAACAAGATCAGGTGACGATTCAAGAAGCGATTGCTTCTGTATCCGAAGTTGCGACAGTAACGATCGACACATTCGAGACAACACCTGAAGCGGAGGTGGCGACGTCCACACTGCCGCAGGAAGTTCCTGTGCCGACATCTGTCTCTGCATCAGTAGCTTCACCGGAATCATCCGACCAGACAGACATATCTGCGCCTGTCGCTTCGAAAACGATTCGTGTTAACCTCGAGCGAATCGATCGTTTGATGAACCTGTTCGAAGAGTTCATCATCGATCGCGGACGTTTGGAGCGTATTGCAGCAGAAGTCAGCTCACCTGAATTGACAGATACGGTCGAACGGATCAAACGAGGTACGAATGAATTGCAATCGCTCGTCCTAACGTTACGGATGATGCCGATCGAACAAGTGTTCAACCGATTCCCAAGAATGGTGCGTTCCGTTTCGAAAGATGTCGGAAAACATATCAAATTACACATTACGGGTGCCGAGACGGAACTTGACCGTACAGTTATCGATGAGATCGGTGATCCGCTCGTCCACTTGATCCGAAATGCCATTGATCATGGGATTGAGAACAAGGCAGAACGTATTTTAGCAAATAAGCCGGTCGAAGGAAATCTTTCGCTACGTGCTTATCACTCAGGAAACCGGGTCTTCATCGAGATTGAAGATGATGGAGCCGGTATCAATCACGAACGTGTCACACAGATCGCGATTGAAAAAGGATTGATTACGGAAGAAGAAGCAATGCAATTAACGATGGAAGAGGCTTCGATGCTGTTATTTGCACCTGGTTTCTCAACGGCAGAAGAAGTCACCGACTTGTCTGGTCGTGGTGTTGGTCTCGATGTCGTCAAATCGAAGATCGAGTCACTGGGCGGAGAAGTGTTCGTCGAGACACGTCGAGGAGAAGGAACGATTTTCCGAATCAGTTTACCACTGACGCTATCGATCATCTCAGCCATGCTCGTAGAACTCGGACAAGAGACGTATGCGATTCCATTGACTGCCATCATCGAAACAACCTCTTTACGTAAATCAGCCATTCTACAAGCACACCGGGAAAAAGTATTTGATTTCCGTGGGCAGTTGGTTCCGCTTATTTCGTTAAATGAGGTTTATGGGTTGCCGCAACATGAGGCAGAAGCCTATTCGGTCGTCGTCGTCCGGAGTGGTGAAAAATTAGCTGGTTTGATTGTATCTGAATTGATTGGTCAACAAGAGATCGTCATGAAACCACTTGGCAGTTATCTTGAAGGAATCCGTGCCATTTCTGGTGCGACGATTCTTGGAGACGGGCAAGTCGCGTTGATCATTGACAGCAATGCACTATTACGGAAGTGAGGGGAACGAAGATGGAACAAAAATGGGTTGTTTTTCAATTAGAAGATAATGCATACGGTATTGATGTACAGTCTGTTCGTTCAATCGAACGGCTCATCCCGATCACGCGGATTCCGAACGCTGCATCTTATGTCAAAGGAGTCATCAATTTACGCGGTGTCGTTACGCCCGTGATTGATTTGCGTGCTCGTCTTGGATTCGAGTTAGCGAAAGAGACAGAAGAGACACGCATCATCATCGCCACTTTAGAGCATGGAGATGCTGGATTCATCGTCGACCGGGCAAACGAAGTCGTCGAATCAACGGATGTTCGCATTGAACCGCTCAGTGAACAAAAGCAGGAGGATGCCTCATATTTGACACTAGTCGCCAAAGGCGATCAGCAATTGTTCTCGTTGATTGAACCGAATCGCTTATTTGAGGACATCGTTCATGCTTAACCCAAACGAACGTGACATCTTAAGAGAAGTCGGCAACATTGGAGCCGGTCACGCGGCAACGGCACTTTCTACTTTACTCGGACAGCCGATTGAGATCGAAGTCCCTTCTGCTGAGCTGGAGGATTTCACGACGATCGTCGAGCGAAGTGGAGGAGCTGAGACGTATACTGCTGGTGCACTATTACGTTTTTCTGGAGACATTCAAGCCACGTTACTCTTTTTGATGCCACTACGCGATGCAGAAAAACTTGTGAGTCAATTGATGCAGACGGAATTCCACTTTTTTTCCGAGTCCCACGAAATGGGGGTTTCCGCATGGGAAGAAATTGGGAATATTTTAATAGGAGCGTATGCTCGGGCTATCTCCGATTGGCTTAACTTATCGTTACATGTCAGTGTTCCTGCATCGGCATTTGATATGGTAGGTGCGTTACTTGAAGTAGCCTTACTTGAATCAACGACTCCTGGAAATATGGCTGTCTATATTGACACGCACTTGTCTAGTGCAGGAAACGATTTGACCGGACATTTACTTTTGTTGCCTGAAGCGAACGCCTTTCAGACGGTCTTTGAACGATTGGGTGTGGACATGAATGGATGAAATCGTACGGATTGGCATTGCGGAGTACGCCATCAGTAAGCACCCCGTCATTTTACGAACGGCAGGTCTTGGATCGTGTGTAGGCGTTGTCATCTACGACCTGGAACAAGGGTTATCGAGTATGGCGCATGTCATGTTACCTGATTCAGCTATCAGTCGGAATCGGGAGCTTGAAGTCGGGAAGTTTGCCGATACGGCAATTCTAGAAGTAGCCCGCCAACTTCGAGCAAGTGGTGCCATCCGATTACGTGCGAAGATTGCTGGTGGGGCTCAGATGTTTCAATTTAAATATGAACATGAATCAATGCGGATCGGTGAGCGAAACATCGCTGCGGTCAAAGCAATGCTTCAACAAGTCAAAATTCCACTCGTTGCTGAAGATGTTGGCGGCACGAATGGACGAACGATCGAGTTCCACTCACAATCAGGGCGTCTCGTCATCCGGACGGTGAATGTCGGGACGCTGGAAATCTAGAGGAGGAATGGTCATGCGTGAGGAATTACAACAACTTTGGGATCGATGGCTGACCACACGCGATATTGCGGTGGCAGACCTGTTACTTCACAATTATGAACCACTTGTTCAATACCACGTTCAGCGTTTAAGTGCGACATTGCCTAAAAGTGTCGATCGAGACGAGTTGAAAAGTTTAGGGATGATGGGATTGTACGATGCGCTTCAAAAATTCGATCAAAATCATAATAATAAATTCGACACGTATGCCGCCTTTCGGATTCGAGGAGCTATTTTAGATGGGCTTCGTAAAATCGATTGGTTACCACGTTCCTTACGCGAAAAAGCAAAGCGGGTCGAGGCAGCTGTCGAGATCCTAGAACAATCCTTGCAACGGACGCCGACGATAGAAGAAGTCTCTTCTATCGTCAATATGACACCAGACGAGGTCAAGGGTGCGTTAGCAGAAAGTTATTTCGCGAATGTATTATCGATCGATGAAGCAGTCACGTTACAAGATGAGGGAAAAGCGATGACCGTCTCCTATCTTGATCCGGATACCGCTACACCAGAAGATATGTTGTTAATGCGTGAGTTGATTGCTAAACTGGCAGAGGAAGTCGAAGGGTTATCAGAAAAAGAACAACTTGTCGTTTCTTTGTTCTACTATGAGGAATTGACGCTTACTGAAATTGGTGAAGTTCTCGGACTCTCGACTTCCCGTATTTCGCAAATCCATTCCAAAGCGCTTCGTAAGTTGAAAAATGCGCTCGGAAGTGCCTATTTAGCAGATCGTGTCGCCATGTGAAAGGGAGAATTATGACTGTCGTTTATATCTTATTAGCTGCACTCGTCTGTTATGCCCTGCTAGTTTTATTTCGTCAGCAGGCGGCGCTCAAAGACCGGATCACACATTTAGAACGCGAAAAAAACGAGACGGAACAAGTGTTATTACATTTCATGGAGCACGTCAACGCCATGACGGATACATCTATATATGAGACAACCGAACCCGTTGATCAAGTACCGGATGCGTCTTTACAAATAGTGCAAGTTGCTACAAATGAGAAGCCAGAAACCGTCGAAGTCGAACGGTCCGTTTCAAAGGAACCATCGTTAACGGATGTCAAGCAGGCACTACGAGAAGGAGCAGATCTTGAGACGCTTGCACGATCTTTGAATCGGGGGACCGGCGAGGTGGCTTTGATTGCTAAACTTTCTCATCAAACGAAGGTTGCCCCTCGGTAATCTTTATGCTATATTAGTCTACGGTGTTAATTACGCACGCATGTATCGCCAGCTGCGGTGCCTTTAATAGGTTAGCTGGACAGACGATCATCGCGGAGGACATCCAAAACCCAAAAGGAGGAATTCATCATGGCAGTAATCTCGATGAAACAATTGTTAGAAGCTGGTGTACACTTCGGTCACCAAACACGCCGTTGGAACCCAAAAATGGCAAAATACATCTTCACAGAACGGAACGGAATCTACATCATCGACCTTCAAAAAACGGTCAAAAAAGTAGACGAAGCATATAACTTCATCCGTGAAGTAGCGTCTGAAGGCGGAAACGTTCTTTTCGTTGGTACGAAAAAACAAGCTCAAGACACTGTGAAAGAAGAAGCGATCCGTGCAGGTCAATACTTCATCAACGAACGTTGGTTAGGTGGAACTCTCACGAACTTCTCTACAATCAAAAAACGTATCAACCGTTTGAAACAACTCGAAAAAATGGAAGAGAACGGTACATTCGAAGTTCTTCCTAAAAAAGAAGTCATCATTCTTAAAAAAGAAATGACTCGTCTTGAGAAATTCCTCGGCGGTATCAAAGATATGCCAGGCGTTCCGGATGCACTCTTCATCGTTGACCCACGCAAAGAGCGTATCGCGATTGCAGAAGCACACAAACTCAACATCCCAATCGTTGCGATTGTTGATACTAACTGTGATCCAGACGAAATCGACTACGTCATCCCAGCGAACGACGATGCGATCCGTGCAGTCAAATTGCTCACTGGTAAAATGGCTGACGCAATCCTCGAAGTTAAACAAGGCGAAGATAACGTAGCACCTGAAACTACTGAAGAAGTAGTAGCAGACGCTGAGTAATTCGTGATGCCAGGTGATAAAGGGAATCGACCTTTTATCACCTTTTTTTTGAAACTAAGGATGTTATAAGGAGGAATATCGAATGGCTATTACAGCAGCAATGGTTAAAGAACTTCGTGAAAAAACAGGTGCAGGTATGCTCGACTGCAAAAAAGCACTCGTTGAAACTGACGGTGACATGAATGCAGCAGTAGATTTCTTGCGTGAAAAAGGGATCGCTAAAGCAGCAGCAAAAGGCGATCGTATCGCAGCTGAAGGGTTGACTGCAGTTGCAGTTGACGGCAACAAAGCGGCACTCGTCGAAATCAACTCAGAAACAGACTTCGTTGCGAAAAACGAACGTTTCCAAACGCTCGTTCAAAACATCGCAGACGCTGTTCTCCGTAACGCTTCAGAAACAGCTGAAGCGGCTCTTGCTTCTGAATACGAAGCAGGTAAAACAATCGACACATACATCTCAGAAGAAGCTTCAACAATCGGAGAGAAAATCTCACTCCGTCGCGTAGCACTCTTCACAAAAGCAGATGATGCAGTCTTCGGTTCTTACCTCCACATGGGTGGACGCATCGGTTCAGTCGTCGTCATCGAAGGTACGACAGACGAAACAGTTGCAAAAGACGTTGCAATGCACATCGCAGCAGCACGTCCACTTTACGTTGACCGTACTTCTGTCACAGAAGAAGAAAAAGCACGTGAAGAAAAAGTCCTCACTGAGCAAGCATTGAACGAAGGAAAACCAGCTAACATCGTTGAAAAAATGATCGTTGGTCGTATGAACAAATTCTTCGAGGAAATCTGCCTCGTCGACCAAACGTTCGTCAAGGATCCAGACTTCAAAGTTGGTAAATATGTAGAATCTAAAGGCGGTAAAGTCGTGTCATTCGTACGCTTCGAAGTTGGAGAAGGTATGGAAAAACGCGAAGAGAACTTCGCTGAAGAAGTTATGAACCAACTTAAAAAATAAGAATCGGGATCATCCTGATGACAAGAGAAGGAACACGTATGCTTCAATCCACTTTCGTGTGGAAGTGGTTCGTGTTCCTTTTTTACGGAATTTAGCAAGGGGGACATAGTCATGCAACCGAAATATAACCGGATTGTGTTAAAATTGAGCGGAGAAGCGCTCGCAGGAGATCAAGGGTTTGGAATCAATCCTGTCATCGTCAAATCTATCTCGGAACAGATTCGCGAATTAGTTGAACTGAACGTTGAAGTAGCGGTCGTCGTCGGAGCTGGAAACATTTGGCGTGGCAAAACAGGTGCAGAACTTGGGATGGACCGGGCCAACGCCGATTATATGGGGATGTTAGCGACAGTCATGAACTCGCTTGCGCTTCAAGACAGCTTGGAAGATGTAGGTGTCGAGACACGCGTCCAAACATCTATCGAGATGCGCCAAGTAGCAGAACCGTACATCCGCCGCCGTGCGATGCGTCACCTTGAAAAAGGACGCGTCGTCATCTTTGCAGCAGGTACAGGGAACCCGTACTTCTCGACAGATACGACAGCTGCTCTTCGTGCAGCTGAAATCGAAGCAGAGGTCATCTTAATGGCGAAAAACAACGTCGATGGTGTGTACTCAGCTGACCCGAATGTTGATCCAGAAGCGAAGAAATTCGAGACGCTCTCTTACTTGGACGTCTTAAAAGATGGACTTCAAGTTATGGATTCTACAGCAACTTCACTTTGTATGGACAATGACATCCCGCTCATCGTCTTCTCGTTGATGGAAGAAGGTAACATCAAACGTGTCGTCATCGGTGACGAAATCGGGACAATCGTAAGGGGGAAATAATATGTCAAAAGAAATCTTAAAACAAGCCGAAGAACGGATGGAGAAAGCACATCTTTCACTTAAGAAAGAACTTGCGACGCTCCGCGCAGGTCGTGCAAACGTTGCGATTTTGGATCCCGTTCAAGTCGAATACTACGGTTCACCGACACCGCTCAATCAAGTAGCGAACGTCAACACACCAGAAGCACGTCTGATCTTGATCACTCCTTGGGATAAATCAATGGTCAGCGAAATCGAAAAAGCGATTCAACGTGCTGATCTTGGTCTTGCGCCGTCGTCTGATGGTACGGTCATCCGTCTTGCGATTCCACCATTAACGGAAGAGCGCCGGAAGGAACTCGTCAAACTCGTCAAGAAGTATACGGAAGAAGGTAAAGTTGCCCTCCGTAATATTCGTCGTGATACGAACGAGCAGTTAAAGAAACAAGAAAAAGATGGTGCATTGACAGAAGATGATCTGCGTGGATACACAGAAGATGTTCAGACGTTGACAGACAAGTTCGTTAAACAACTTGATCAGACGGCAACGGAAAAAGAACAAGAAATCATGGAAGTATGACGCGACGGATCGTCATGGGGGGGACTCTTTGTCACACGAAGAGTCCCTTTCTTCATAATTGAGAGAGGAGGAAGTGCGGATGTTTCAATGGTTGAATCAGACGAAAGAAACCGAAACCTATGATCGGGTACCAGAGCATGTCGCTATCATCATGGACGGAAACGGTAGATGGGCACAAAAACGCGGACTTCCGCGTATCATGGGACATCGCGAAGGTATGAAATCGATTCGTGAAGTCGTTCGGGTTGCAAATGAACTCGGCATTAAGAGTCTGACATTATATGCTTTCTCGACGGAGAATTGGACGCGTCCGGAAGAAGAAGTGAGTTTTCTCATGAAGCTGCCGGCGCAATTCTTAGAGTCGGATTTAAAAGAGTTAGACGCGCAAAATGTTAAAGTCGAGGTAGCAGGAGAAGTATCACGCCTCCCTCATTTTACACGTGAGGCAGTGGAACAAGCGAAACTGGATACGCAACATAATACAGGACTTCGTCTGATTTTCGCTCTGAATTATGGAGGACGCGATGAACTCGTTCAAGTCATGCAAAAACTGGGCGAACAGGTTCAGACAGGAACACTGTCACCGGATGCGATTACAACGGAGACGATTGAACGCGAGTTGATGACAGGATCCGTAACCGACGTCGATTTCGTCATTCGAACGAGTGGGGAACAACGGTTATCGAACTTTTTACTTTGGCAAGCGGCATATGCGGAGTTTTATTTCACAGACGTCTTGTGGCCAGAATTTCGCCGAAATGCTTTCTTAGCAGCAATTGAAGATTACAATCAACGGACACGCCGATTCGGTGGCGTCTGATTAAATGAGGAACTAGCTTATGAAAACTCGAATCATCACAGGGATATGGGCTGGTGCTATCTTTTTGGCACTTCTGTATCTCGGCGGACTTCCCTTTTTAGCATTTATGGCAATCTTAACGCTTCTCGGATATACCGTGCTCGTTCGGATGCGACAATGGAGCGGCTCACGCGTTCCTCGGATTCTGTTTGGTATTGGGACGTTATTGCCTTTCGTTGGTATTTATGAAGAAGCAGTCGATCAGACGCTTCCGATCGGACTTTCGCCAATCGCTTGGGCAATGATCATTTTATTGATCGGTCTCTTCTGGAACGTATTTTCAAAAAATGTCTTTACGTTCGATGATGTTGCGTTTTTACTGCTGACGGCCGTGTATGTCGGTGTCGGTTTTGCATCATTCGCCTATATCCGCTTACTCGAACACGGATTAACGTGGTCACTGTTGATCATCCTCTTGATCTGGTTCACGGATTCAGGCGCTTACTTCGTCGGGAAACGATTCGGTAAGAATAAACTGTGGCCGTCGATCAGTCCCAACAAAACGATCGAAGGGGCAGTCGGTGGCGTACTGCTTGCCATCTTACTCGGTGTCGTATTTGAAGGTATCGAACCGACAGTCGGTTTTGGGAAAGTCATTGTCCTTGCCATCATCGTTGCCGTCGTTGGGCAACTTGGTGACTTGGTCCAGTCTGCTTACAAACGCCATTATGGTGTGAAAGATTCTGGAACGTTACTACCGGGTCATGGTGGTATTCTAGATCGGTTCGACAGCATGATGATCGTCTTTACGGTCCTCGTCGTACTTGATATCTTTGCTTAGGAGGCACTTCATTATGAAGAAAATCAGTATCATCGGTGGTACAGGATCGATTGGTACGCAGACGCTCGATGTCATTGCGGCTAATCCAGACCTTTTTGAATTGACGAGTTTTGCATTTGGTCGAAACACGACGGTCGCCATACCGTGGTTGAACCGTCTGCAACCGATGCTTGTCGGAGTCCAAGATGAGGAGACACGTCAAGAACTCGAGCAACACTTGACTTATCAGCCAACGATCGTTGTCGGTGAAGAAAAATTGCTTGATGTCGTGACGCATCCCGAAGTCGATACGGTCATTACAGCGGTCGTAGGAGCTGTTGGCTTACGTCCAACGCTTGCTGCAATCGAGGCGGGTAAGACGATTGGTCTTGCGAATAAGGAGACACTCGTCACGGCAGGTCATCTTGTCATGAAGTTGGCACGTGAGAAAAACGTGACGATCTTACCAGTTGACAGTGAACATGCGGCGATTTTCCAATGCTTAAACGGGGAACGTCGTGAAGATGTGCGTCAAATCATCTTGACGGCTTCAGGTGGTAGCTTCCGCGACCAAACGCGGGATGAGTTAGCGAATGTTACGGTCGAACAAGCACTAGCGCATCCAAACTGGTCGATGGGAGCAAAAATCACGATTGATTCTGCGACAATGATGAACAAAGGGTTCGAAGTCATTGAAGCACATTGGTTATTTGATGTCGATTATGCAAATATCGATGTCGTCATTCACCGTGAATCCATCATCCACTCGATGGTCGAATTCAACGATGGTGCGGTCATGGCACAACTTGGTATGCCTGACATGCGAGAACCGATTCAGTACGCTCTTACATATCCGTCCCGCCTTGAAATTCAAGGGGGAGAACGGTTAAACTTAAAGGAAATCGGACGCCTACACTTTGCTGATGCTTCATTTGAGCGTTATCCGTTGTTGCGACTTGCTTTTGAAGCAGGTCAAGCCGGCGGATCGATGCCATCAGTACTCAATGCTGCGAACGAACAAGCGGTGGATCGCTTTTTAAAAGGAGACATTCGCTTTTTAGAAATCGAAGCGAGCGTTGAGGCGGCGCTTCAAGCTCATGAACTTATCGAGGAGCCTTCCTTGGATCAAATCCTTGAGGCTGATCGATGGGCGCGTGAGTTCGTATCGTCTCTTACATTCGCTAACTAAGGATGGGATAAGTAATGACGACCTTTATTTCAATCGTGCTGATGTTCGGTGTACTCGTCGCCGTCCATGAATGGGGTCATCTCGTGATGGCGAAACGGGCAGGTATTCTCTGTCGGGAATTCGCGATTGGATTTGGACCGAAAATCTTTTCAGTGTTTAAGAATGAGACGTTGTATACGGTACGTCTGTTGCCAATCGGCGGTTACGTCAAGATGGCGGGTGAAGAACCGGAACTCGTTGAAATCAAATCAGGTCAAACCGTCGGATTACAGTTAAAGGACGGCGTCATCGAGACGATTTATTTCGATGCGGATCAGCCACAAGTCGACCAAGTCGTTACTGTCGAACGGATTGACTTATTGCGTCAACTCGAACTCGTTGGATTGCAAGACGAGACATCGGTTCGCTACCCCGTTTCACCGACAGCATTTCTCGTTGAAGGTCAGACACGGACACAAATTGCACCGTACGATCGTACATTCGGTTCGAAATCCGTATGGAAGCGCGTCCTTGCGATCGCTGCAGGACCGTTCATGAACTTTGTCCTCGCGTTCGTTATCCTGTTCGGTCTTGCCTTATATAATGGCTCTCCAACGGGGGACAGCGTCATCGGAACAGTTCAAAAGGGTTCTCCGGCCGATCAAGCTGGACTTGTTGAAGGTGACCGGATTGTCTCGGTCAACGGTCAGGATACAGCCAAATGGACTGATTTACGTGCTGGATTCCAAGATCGTGCCGGTAAAGCGACAGAAGTGAAATACGAACGTGATGGGAAAGAAACGACAACACAAATCACGCCAAAAGTACAACAGCAAGGAGAACAGAAGGTCGGCATCATCGGCGTCACGAATGAGACAGAAAAATCATTCGGGACAGCACTCCAAACCGGAGTTTCAGAAACATGGCGGATGTCGACGCTCATTGTCGGAGCTGTTGGAGATCTCGTGACGGGTGTCGTCGGCGTCGATCAGTTATCAGGACCAGTTGGGATCGTCAAAATGACCGATCAAGTCGCAGATAGTGGGTTCTCGATGCTATTGACATGGACAGCATTGTTGTCCGTCAACTTAGCAGTCTTCAACTTATTGCCACTTCCAGCACTTGACGGAGGACGATTGTTGTTCCTCTTCCTTGAAGCCTTACGTGGTAAACCAGTTGATCCTCAAAAAGAAGGATTGGTTCACTTCGTCGGTTTCGCGCTTTTGATGCTACTCATGCTCGTCGTCACTTGGAACGACATTCAAAAATTCTTTTAATTAATCACTCAGTCAAAGGAGTTCGTGACTCATTATGAAACAATCAAAACTATTCATGCCAACGTTGCGTGAAGTACCATCTGATGCAGAAGCCATCAGTCACCAACTCTTGCTTCGTGCAGGATTCATGCGTCAAAATGCCGCTGGGATCTATTCGTATCTACCCCTCGCAAAACGAGTACTCGCAAACATCGAGACGATCATCCGCGAGGAATTAGAAGCGGCGGGTGCGCAAGAATTACTGATGCCAGCGATTCAACCAGCTGAACTATGGGAAGAAACAAAACGCTGGGATATCTATGGACCTGAATTAATGCGCTTGACGGATCGTCATGATCGCCGGTTCGCGCTCGGAGCGACACACGAGGAACTGATCACTTCGATCGTTCGTGATGAATTGAACTCGTACAAAAAGTTACCGGTCAATCTCTTCCAGATTCAAATGAAGTACCGTGACGAACGTCGTCCACGTTTCGGTTTATTACGTGGTCGTGAGTTCATCATGAAGGACGCTTATTCGTTCCATTCTTCACAAGAGAGCTTAGACGAAGAGTATCAAAACATGTTTGATACGTATTCGCGGATTTTCACACGTGTCGGTCTTGAGTTCCGTCCAGTCGTCGCTGACTCAGGTGCGATAGGTGGTAGTGGAACACATGAGTTCCATGCGTTAGCAGCAATCGGTGAAGATACGATCGTCTATTCGGATCAGTCGGACTATGCGGCAAACTTAGAGATGGCAGAGTCGATCGACGCCTATCCGAAGCAAGACAAAGCACCAGAAGCACTTGAAGAAGTGCATACGGCAGATGCGAAGACGATCGAAGCGGTCAGCGCACATTTGAATTTACCAGCAAACGAATCAATCAAGACCGTCATCTTCAAGACGGAGCAAGGGCTTGTCATGGCACTCGTCCGGGGCGATCACGAAGTCAACGATATCAAGTTGAAAAACTATCTCGGTGCACTCGACATCACGATGGCGAGCGACGAAGAGATTGAAGCAGCGCTTCACTCAACGCCTGGAACACTTGGACCAATCGGGGCAGATATGAAGGTCGTCGCGGACTACGCGATTCGTGCCTTGACGAACGCTGTCTGTGGTGCAAATAAAGCGGAAACGCATTATATCCATGTCGACCCAAGCCGTGATTTCGAAGCAGAATATACAGACTTGCGTTTCGTCGAAGAAGGTGACGCGTCACCAGACGGTAACGGTCAAGTCAAGTTCGCTCGCGGGATTGAAGTCGGTCAAGTCTTCAAACTCGGAACACGTTACTCAGAAGGAATGGGAGCGACGTTCCTCGACGAGGGCGGTAAAGCACAACCTCTCATCATGGGTTGTTACGGCATTGGTGTCTCGCGGACATTGTCGGCAGTTGTTGAACAACATTATGATGAGCGTGGAATCATTTGGCCAAAAGCAATCGCGCCATACGATGTTCATTTAATCGTCGTCAACGGTAAAAATGCAGAACAACTCGAACTCGGAGAGACACTATACCGTGAGTTGACGGCTGCAGGATTCAGCGTCTTGCTTGACGACCGGAAAGAACGAGCAGGTGTCAAGTTCGCCGATGCTGATTTGATCGGTCTACCGGTTCGCTTGAACGTCGGGAAAAAAGCGACAGAAGGAATCGTCGAATTAAAAGCCCGTCGTGGTGGCGATGCAGAAGAAGTTGGACAGGAACAAGTCGTTGAGGCTGTTCGTTCACTCTATGAAGGTTTAGAATAAAGAATGGAGACGGTCACTTTTCATAAAGTGACTGTTTTCTTGTCTCACACCCATTCGCCCCTTGGGCAATCCGCAAGAGGAGGAGGAGTTGCTGTCACGGTGTGAAGCGATCAGACAGCACAATTGCGAGTGGATACACAACAACGCATGTCACTGTTGCTCAGTGACTTGGAATTACCGAACGGTATCATTGAAGAATACTTTCACGAAGCAGTTCTCGAGAAGCTTCGCGTCAATAAAGCAAAGGCAACCTGGACATTTGAAATTCGCTTGCCACATGTTTTACCCCAAAACGTCTATCAACTCTTTACGAGTCGTTTGACAAGTCGGTATCAGCAATTTGCCGAAGTCAAAATCATATTACACGCAGATAGCCGTCCAGATGAACGGATGTATCATGATTACTGGCCATATGTCGTGCAGGATCTCGCAGATGTCTCATCGGCAATGCGGACACAACTCGGGCGTGTCTTACCGGAGTTTAAAGAACAGAAACTATTCATTCCGGTCCGAAGTGAACCGGAAGCAGGTTTCTTAAAGAGTAGCTTATGTGGGGAATTACAATTACTCTATAGTGCTTACGGATTCCCAAAATTCAACTGTGAACCGATTGTTCAGATCAACGAATCGAAACAAGAAGCGTTGCGAAATCAGGTGAAACAGGAAGACATGGAAGAAGCAAAACGGATGCTCGAGTTGCAATTCAAACGGGAACAATCGCGAGATGACGATGATGGCCCTGTCGAAATCCGGATCGGGAAACCAATTCAAGATGAGATCGTTCCGATCAAGACGATTCAAGATGAGGAACGACGGATTGCGATCCGTGGTCTTGTTTTCTCAGCTGAGAGTCGTGAACTACGAAGTGGGAAGACAATTTTTACGTTCAAGATGACAGATTATACGGACTCGCTCGTCGTCAAAATGTTTGCGCGTGACGAAACAGACGTCAAAATCCTCTCAGCCATCAAAAAAGGCATGTGGATTCAAGCAGCAGGTCGTGTCGAGTTCGATACGTTCCTGCGCGATCTCTGTATGATGATTGCCCAACTGTCAGAAGTGAAGATGGAAGCCCCTGCTGACCCTTGGGCAGGCGAGAAACGTGTCGAGTTACATGCGCACTCGCAAATGAGCCAGATGGACGCCGTCATGAACGTGACAAAATACGTCGAGCGTGCCGCAAAATGGGGTCACCCTGCTGTCGCGATCACGGATCACGCCGGTGCACAAAGTTTTCCGGATGCCTATTATGCCGGAAAGAAAAACGATATCAAGGTACTGTACGGAATTGAAGCAAACGTCGTCAATGACGGGGTGCAAGTCGCCTACCATCCGGTGGAGCGCAATTTGGATGACGCGACATTCGTCGTCTTTGACGTCGAGACAACTGGTTTATCGGCGATGTACAACAAGATCATCGAACTTGCAGCTGTTAAAATCCACGATGGTGATATCATCGATAAATTCGAAGCATTCGCGGATCCGAAGCATCTATTGTCGGCGACGACGATTGACTTGACAGGGATTACCGATGATATGGTCCGGGGAAAACCAGACCCGGAACAAGTCGTCAAGGAATTCATGGACTGGGTCGGCGACTCGATTCTCGTTGCCCACAATGCCTCGTTTGATATTGGATTCTTGAATGCGACACTCCGGTCTGGTGGTCACGATGAATCAGTCTTACCGGTCATTGATACGCTTGAGTTGGCCCGTGTCCTGATGCCGACACTTAAAAACCACCGGTTGAACACACTCGCGAAACGATTTGACATCGAATTGACGCAGCATCACCGCGCCATTTATGATGCGGAAGCGACAGGATATTTGATGGTCAAGTTGCTTCAAATGGCAGATGAGATGTTCAACATGAAGACACATGCCTCACTCAACCGAGAGATGGGAAAAGATATCTCGCGGGCACGACCATACCACGCGACGGTCTATGCGAAGAACCGGACGGGCTTGAAGAATCTGTACCAATTGATTTCGATTGCTCACACAAAACACGTGCACCGTGTCGTCCGCACACCACGCTCACAACTCATCGCACATCGGGATGGATTGATCATCGGGTCAGCTTGTGATAACGGCGAGGTATTTGATGCCGCCTTGAATAAGTCGGACGAAGATTTAGCAAAAGTGATGCAGTTCTATGATTTCATCGAGATTCAACCACCAGCGATGTATGGTCATTTGATCGAACGGGAAATCGTTCAGAATGAACTTGAACTGCGCGAACTGATTAAAAAGATCATCCGTGTCGCGGAAGAACATGACATCTTACCAGTCGCGACTGGTAACGTACATTACCTCGATCAACATGACGCCACGTATCGAGAAATTTTGATCCGGACGCAAGGTGGAGCGAACATGCTGAACATGCGAAAACAATTGCCACCGGCGCATTTCCGGACGACGAAGGAAATGATGGACGACTTTAAGTTCCTCGGACCAGATGTGTCGGAACGTCTCGTCATCACGAACAGTCAAGCCGTCGCGGAACAGTTCGAGAACATCGATATCATTCCAAAAGATCTTTATACACCGAAGATCGAAGGGGCAGACGAAGAAGTTCGGAATCTGTCGTACGATATGGCGCACCGGATTTATGGCGACACGTTACCAGAGATCGTCGAAGCCCGACTCGAAAAAGAGTTGAAGTCGATTATCGGTCACGGATTCGCTGTCATCTATTTGATTTCCCATAAACTCGTAAAAAAATCACTCGACGACGGCTATTTGGTCGGTTCACGGGGATCGGTCGGATCAAGTCTCGTTGCGACGATGACCGAGATCACGGAAGTCAATCCATTGCCACCGCATTATGTCTGTCCGAATTGTAAGGAATCGGAGTTCTTCGATGACGGTTCGGTCGGTTCAGGATTCGATTTACCGGATAAGTCCTGTTCGAAATGTGATGTCCCGTTGTTCAAAGACGGTCATGATATTCCGTTCGAGACGTTCCTTGGATTTAAAGGGGATAAAGTACCGGATATCGATTTGAACTTCAGTGGAGAATACCAGCCGCAGGCACACGCCTATACGAAAGTCTTGTTCGGTGACGATTACGTCTACCGTGCCGGAACGATCGGAACAATCGCCGAGAAGACGGCGTATGGCTATGTCAAAGGGTATCAGTCGGAGAATGAGTTGACATATCGGAATGCGGAAGTCGATCGTCTTGTCAGTGGTGTCACCGGTGTTAAACGGACGACTGGGCAACACCCAGGTGGGATCATCGTCGTACCGGACTATATGGACATTTACGATATCAGTCCGATACAGTATCCCGCAGACGATATGGGTTCTGAATGGAAGACGACACACTTTGACTTCCACTCGATTCACGATAACTTGCTCAAACTCGATATCCTCGGTCACGATGATCCGACGATGATTCGGATGCTACAGGATCTATCAGGACGTGATCCGAAGACGATTCCGGTCGATGACCCGGAAGTTATGAAAATCTTCAGTTCGACGGAATCGATCGGTGTGACGCCGGAGCAAATCGATTCAAAAACGGGAACGCTTGGTATTCCCGAGTTTGGAACAAAATTCGTCCGGCAAATGTTAGAAGAGACGAAACCGACGACGTTCTCAGAGCTCGTCCAGATTTCAGGACTCTCGCACGGAACGGATGTCTGGCTCGGAAACGCCAGCGAATTAATTTACAACGGAACGTGTGAACTAAAAGACGTCATCGGTTGTCGAGATGATATCATGGTCTACTTGATCTACGCTGGTCTTGAACCGTCACTCGCCTTTAAAATCATGGAGTCGGTCCGTAAAGGGAAAGGACTCTCGATTGACATGGAAGAGGCGATGATTGAGAACGATGTGCCGCTCTGGTATATCGATTCCTGCAAGAAAATCAAATATATGTTCCCGAAAGCCCATGCTGCCGCCTACGTCTTGATGGCTGTCCGGATTGCTTATTATAAAGTCCATCATCCGATGTATTACTACGCTTCGTACTTTACGGTACGTGCGGGTGATTTTGACATCGGTGCGATGAATAAGGGCTCTGCTGCCGTTCGGAAAGTCTTGCAAGACATCAAGGACAAAGGATTCGAGGCGACGGCGAAGGATAAGGGATTGTACACGGTTCTTGAAATCGCACTTGAGATGATTGAACGCGGCTTTACGTTCCAAAAGGTCGATCTCTATCGCTCGAGTGCAACGGAATTCCTCATTGACGGGGATACGCTGTTACCACCGTTTAACGCCGTGACAGGTCTCGGGACGAATGCTGCGAAGCAAATCGTCGAAGCGCGTAAAGGTGGAGAATTCCTCTCGAAGGAAGACCTCCAAAAACGCGCCAAATTGTCGAAATCGATCATCGAGACGCTCGATAACCTAGGCTGTCTCGAAGGGTTACCAGACGAGAATCAGCTCTCCTTGTTCGACTTGTAAGCCCTTAGGAACACTTGCTTTGAGCGCTTTCCTATGCTATATTGAGTGAGGAAATGTTTTTTATACTACGACTTGGAAGGAGTAGGGGGACCTGCTCCTTTCTTGTTTGTTTTTTGAAGGAGGATGAAGATGACGAACGTAACGGAAAAGGTCGAAGCGCTCGCAAAACCAATCGTCGAACGAGAGGGGATGGAGCTAGTCGACGTTGAATTCGTCAAAGAAGGGGCGGATTGGTTCCTACGTGTCTCCATCGACAAAGAGGGTGGCGTGGATCTTGAAGACTGCGTCAAAATCAATGAACAGTTATCGGAAGCATTGAATGACAATGATCCGATCGACGAGCCGTATTACCTCGACGTCGCTAGTCCAGGAGCGGAACGTCCACTGAAGAAAGACGAGGACTTCGAAAAGGCGATTGGGAAACATGTGTACATCAAAACGCACGATCCAGTAAAGAATGCGGTTGAATTCGAAGGAACGTTGCTCGCGTACACACCTGAGATGCTTGAAATCGAAGTGCGTGTCAAAACAAGAAAATTGAAAATTGAGATACCGGTCGACAAGATTTCACTTGCGCGACTTGCGGTAATGTTCTGACGGAAAGGAAGAGAACGATGGGACCACAGTTACTCGAGGCGATCAATCAAATCGCGAAAGAGAAGGAAATTGACAAGAACATCATCATCGATGCGCTCGAACAGGCATTGATTTCAGCGTACCGACGCAACTTCGGAAAAGAATCGGAGGCTGTAAAAGTCGAATTCGACCAGCAGACAGGAGACATCCGTGTCTTCGCGCTTAAGGAAGTCGTCGAACGATTGACACAACCAGAAGAGCAACTTTCGCTTGAAGAAGCGCACGAGATCGATCCGACATATGAACTCGGCGATTTCCATAAAGTCGAAGTGACGCCAGGCGACTTCGGTCGTGTTGCAGCACAAACGGCGAAACAGATCGTCACACAAAAAATGCGTGAAGCAGAACGCGAACGCATCTACAATCACTTCGCGGATCGTGAAGACGAGATCATGACAGGTATCGTCGAGCGTCAAGATGCACGCAACTTGTACGTCAACCTAGAAGGGATCGAAGCTGTTTTGACGACACACGAACAAATGCCCAATGAGCGTTTCGGGATTCGTGATCGCATCAAGGTGTACGTCACGAAAGTTGATCCAATGGTCAAAGGATCAGGGGCATCGATTCTCGTCTCACGGACACATCCAGGTCTCTTAAAACGTCTTTTCGAAATCGAAGTACCAGAGATTTCAAGTGGCGAAGTCGAAGTCAAGTCTGTTGCACGTGAAGCGGGCGACCGTTCGAAAATCGCAGTCGCAGCGGACGACATCGATCCAGTTGGCGCATGTGTCGGACAAAAAGGGGCACGTGTACAACGCATCGTCAATGATTTGAACGGGGAAAAAATCGATATCGTTCGTTACTCGGATGATCCGAAAGAATATGTCGCGAACGCACTCAGCCCAGCTCAAGTCGTTGCAGTCTATGTCAACGAACCAGCGAAAGCGACGATCGTCGTCGTTCCAGATTTCCAGCTGTCACTTGCAATCGGGAAACGTGGTCAAAACGCACGTCTCGCAGCAAAATTGACTGGTTGGAAAATTGATATCAAGAGCGAGTCTGAAGCGGAAGCGATGGATCTCGAAGATGTCTTCGCGACGGAAGAGCCGGCAGTAGAAGCGGTCCATGTCGAAGGCGAGGAATAATTCGTGCAAAAAAAGGTACCATTACGCAAGTGTGTCATCACACAAGAAATGAAACCGAAAAAAGAGTTGATTCGTGTCGTCCGAACACCTGAACAAGAGGTCGTCATCGATTTAAATGGTAAGATGAATGGGCGGGGTGCCTATTTATCGAAAGATGCGGCAGTCATTGCGACGGCGAAGAAAAAACGGACGCTTGATCATCATTTGAAGATCAAGACGACAGATGCCTTATACGATGAATTGCTTGAAATCGCGGGAGGTACAAATGAGTAAATGGGAATCCCTTCTCGGTCTCGCGAATCGAGCTAGAAAAGTGACGACGGGAGAAGAACTCGTACTGAAAGAAGTACGAGGAGGGCAAGCGAAGCTTGTTCTTTTAGCAGCAGATGCGGGGGCTGCCACGCGTAAGAAAGTCACAGATAAATGTACAAGTTATCAGGTTCCTTACCTAGAAGTCGCCGACCGGACGATTCTCGGTCAAGCATTAGGAAAGGATGCGCGTGTTGTCGTGTCAGTCAATGAAGCCGGATTTGCGAAAAAGCTAACTGAACTCCTCTCGAACGACTAATTGGAGGTGGATCCTTTGGGTAAACGTGTATACGAATTCGCCAAGGAACAAAATGTAACAAGTAAGCAGGTCATCACCCAGCTTGAAAAGCTGGAGAAACCAGTCAAGAATCATATGGCAGTATTAGATGAACAGACAGTACAGCAACTCGATCAAGTATTTAATCCCGAGAAATATCGGGCTCAAAAGACGGAGGCTCCAAAACAAGTGAAATCAGATAATAAACCGAACCGACCAGGAAGTACAAACAAACCAGCAGGTAACCAATCACGTAACAGCAAAGGCGGACGCCCAGAATTCGGCAACCGTAACAACCGTGGCGGCAAACGTCGTCCGAACCAAAAGAAAGCAGAACCGCGTAAACTTGAAGTAGCGGATCCGAACTCGAAGTCGAGTCAACGCAAAGCTGCTCGCCGTGCACAAGAAGAGGCGATGGCAAACGTCGTTCAATACTCTGACAACTTGACAGTCGGTGAACTCGCTGAAAAAATGGCGAAAAAACCGAATGAACTGATCATGAAATTGATGGGTCTCGGTGTCATGGCGAACATCAACCAAGATCTTGATGACGAGACAGTGGAACTTCTCGCGACAGAGTTCGGCTTTGAAGTCGAGAAGACAGTCCAAGTCGATGAGACGGACTTTGATCAGTACGAATTGAATCTCGACCAGTACGAGTTGTCTGAGCGTCCACCGGTCGTTACGATCATGGGACACGTTGACCACGGTAAAACGACATTGCTTGATTCGATTCGTAACACGAAGGTCACTGCAGGCGAAGCTGGCGGGATCACACAGCACATCGGTGCTTACCAAGTTGAGATCGACGGCAAGAAAATTACGTTCCTTGATACACCAGGTCACGCGGCGTTCACGACAATGCGTGCACGTGGAGCAGATGTCACGGATATCGCGATCATCGTCGTTGCAGCGGATGACGGTGTCATGCCACAGACGGAAGAAGCGATCAGCCACGCGAAAGCAGCTGGCGTTCCAATCATCGTTGCTGTCAACAAGATGGATAAAGAAGGCGCAAACCCAGACCGTGTCAAACAAGAATTGACAGAGTTTGAACTCGTTGCAGAGGACTGGGGCGGCGATACAATCTTCGTACCGGTTTCAGCTCTTAAAGGAGACGGCATCGACGAATTGCTCGAGATGATCCTTCTCGTCTCAGAAGTTCAAGAATATAAATCAACACCAGACATGAACGGTCGCGGAACAGTCATCGAGGCGAAACTCGATAAAGGACGCGGTCCAGTCGCTACACTTCTCGTTCAACACGGAACACTTCGCGTTGGTGACCCGATCGTCGTCGGTCACACGTTCGGTCGTATCCGGGCAATGGTCAACGATATCGGTCGTCGTGTCAAAGAAGTCGGACCATCGACGCCAATCGAAATTACAGGTTTGAACGATGTCCCGAAAGCGGGTGATCAATTCTTCGCGTTCGAAGATGAGAAAAAAGCACGCCAAATCGGTGAAGCACGTTACCAACGTGAAATCGAAGCACAACGTCGCGATTCAGCGAAAGTCAGCTTAGAAGATCTCTTCGACCGCATCAAAGAAGGCGAAGTCAAGGATCTCAACATCATCATCAAAGGTGATGTCCAAGGTTCAGTTGAAGCCTTAGCCGGTTCATTGAAGAAAATTGATGTCGAAGGTGTTAAAATTAACATCGTACACTCAGGTGTTGGTGCGATCACGGAAGGTGACGTCATCCTCGCCTCAGCAGCAAATGCGATCATCATCGGATTCAACGTTCGTCCGGATGGTAACGCAAAATCAATGGCAGATCAGGAGAAAGTCGAAATTCGTCTTCACCGGATCATCTATAACGCGATTGAAGAAATCGAGCAAGCGATGAAAGGTCTCCTTGATCCTGAATTCGTCGAGAAAATCATCGGTCAAGCTGAAGTCCGCGATGTCATCAAAGTATCGAAAGTCGGTACGATCGCAGGTGGATATGTCACGGAAGGTAAGTTGACGCGTGATGCAGGCGTCCGTGTCGTTCGTGACAGCATCGTCATCTACGAAGGAAAACTCGATACACTTCGCCGCTTCAAAGATGATGTCAAAGAAGTCGCTGCTGGTTACGAATGTGGTATTAAGATCGAACGTTATGATGACGTAAAAGTCGATGATGTCATCGAAGCGTTCATCATGGAAGAAGTCAAACGGAAGTAACAGAACGGAATCCATTCTTCCGAACTGGAGGGAACAAACATGAGTTTACGCTCGAATCGTGTCGCCGAACAGGTGCGTAAGGAAATTACGCAACTGCTCATCAAAGATGTCAAGGATCCACGCGTCAAGCCGATTACCGTCACAGGTGTCGAAGTGACAGGAGACTTGCAACAAGCGACGATCTTCTATTCGGTCCTCGGTGACGAAAAAGCACGTGAGGATGCGCGCATCGGTCTTGAAAAATCAAAAGGCTTCATGCGCAAGGAAATCGGATCGCGGATTCGTCTACGAAAAACACCTGAATTATTGTTCGAGGTCGATTCTTCTGTCGAATACGGATCACGCATTGATGAGTTGCTTCGGAATTTGAACAAAGATTAACATCTAAGGCAACCACGTGTGTGGTTGCCTTTTTTCAAGGAGGAAATAACGTGGAACCCATCGGAGTATTACCGTTAGATAAACCAGCGGGTATGACGAGTCATGATTGTGTCTTTCGTCTACGTCGCTTGTTTCAGACGAAAAAAGTCGGACATACAGGTACGCTTGATCCGGAAGTAACGGGTGTCTTACCGATTTGTCTCGGTCGAGCGACGAAGCTTGCCCGCTTCATCACGGATGAAGGAAAGCGCTACGCGGCGGAAGTGACGATTGGCTTTGCAACGACGACGGAAGATGCGCACGGGGAAACAGTTCGCGAAACAGCGGTTGAACCGGGAACTATTACCGAGGAAGCAATTGAGGACATCTTGACTCAATTGACAGGAGAGATCGAGCAGACGCCACCGTATTATTCAGCTGTTAAAGTGAATGGGAAAAAATTATATGAATATGCCCGAAAAGGCATTGAAGTCGAACGACCGACACGAATCGTCCGCATCGATCGATTAGAGCGGACATCGACCCTTGTGTTCGAAGATGGTCTTTGTCGCTTCCGCCTCGATATTGCATGTGGAAAAGGGACGTATATCCGGACATTAGCAGTAGAAATCGGAGAACGACTTGGTTACGCGGCACACATGAGTGAACTACGCCGGACAGGCTCTGGTGCGATTGCTGAGACGGATACAGTGACTCTTGAGACACTCGAATCGTATGAGACAGTCGAAGAACGGATGCAACACATCCTACCGATCGAACACGTCATCCAAAAATGGCCACGCTTGACGGTCGATGCGTCAACAGCGCAACGTGTCTTGAACGGAGCAAAGCTAACAAGCATTCCAGTCGAATTCGAGCTGTTTACTGTCTATAATGAAGAAGACGTACCTTTAGCGCTATATCGACGTCTTCCAGAAGAACAGGTAGCACGCGTCGAGGTCATGCTACAAATCGATTAAGATCGGAGAGAGCATCATGGACATCATACATTTAACATATCCGGAACAACCTCAAAAAGACCCTGCTGTCATCGCACTCGGCTTTTTTGACGGTGTACATCTCGGACATCAGCAAGTCATCGCAGCAGCACGGAAAGAGGCGGAGGCTCGTCGCCTGCCCTTGGCTATCATGACCTTTGATCCCCATCCGAAACAAGTGCTTGGTAAAGGGGATGAACCAGTCCACTACATCACACCGCTTGAACGTAAATTAGAGAAACTCGAGCAGCTTGGTGTAGATCGTGTTTATGTGATTGAGTTTACGATTCCTTTCTCGGAATTATCACCGCAAGCGTTCGTCGACGAATATCTGATTGCGTCTGGAGCAGAACACGTCGTTGCTGGATTCGATTATTCATACGGTCGTTTCGGAGCCGGCAAAATGGCGACGCTTGATTTTCATAGTCGTGGCACATTTACGCATACCGTCGTAGCAGAATTCCAAGAAGAAGCTGAAAAGATCAGCTCAACCCGGATTCGTCGTTTACTTGCTGCAGGAGAAGTCGAACCGGCTACATGTTTGCTTGGAGAACCTTACCAAATCAAAGGCACGATCATTCACGGTGACGCACGCGGTCGACAAATTGGCTTCCCGACAGCGAACATGCGCCCAGATTTTGCCTACGTCATTCCAAAACTCGGGGTGTATGCGACATTCGTTCGCCTAGCAGACGGTCGTCGGTTCAAGGCGATGACGAACGTCGGCAGACGCCCGACGTTCTATGAGACGGGAGAGGTCAGCATCGAGACGCATCTTCTTGACTTTGATGAGGATCTTTATGGTCAAGAATTGACGCTTGAATGGATTGCTTACTTACGCGATGAAAAAGCCTTCAACGGTATCGATCAATTGAAAGAACAATTGGCACGGGACCGCGAAGAAGCAAAGGTACAATTAAGCGTTTGACAGTACGGACAGGGTTCGTTATGATAGGTCAGTACGATCACGTACAGCCGATTCACTTGGCATCTGGTCTCACCATCCGATGCTCGGGAATACGGTCATTCATAAGATGGAGGTGGAGTGACAATGGCACTCACAAAAGAACGTAAAAACGAAATCATCGAAGCATATGCTACGAAACAAGGCGATACTGGTTCGCCGGAAGTACAAGTTGCTGTTTTAACTGAACAGATCACAACTTTGAACGATCACTTACGTACACACAAAAAGGATCACCACTCACGTCGTGGTCTCTTGAAAATGGTCGGTCGTCGCCGTAACTTGCTCACATACCTTCGTAACAAGGATGTTGCACGTTACCGTTCGTTGATCGAGCGTCTTGGTCTCCGTCGCTAATCCCGACGAGAACGAGGTAGGGAAGCAGGAGCATCGTCTCCTGTTTCTTTTTTTTGCCGATTCATGGACTTTTTGCGCAAGAACCTACATAATTAGATTTGAATGAAAAAACGGATAGCAGTGAGAGGAGATTTGTGCATGTCACAAACAAAACAGACGTTTTCGACCGAACTCGGTGGACGTCCATTAACGATTGAAATCGGTCAATTAGCAAAACAAGCGAACGGAGCAGCATTGATTCGTTACGGCGATACAGCCGTTCTTGCTACGGTCGTTGCATCAAAACAACCGAAGGACTTAGATTTCTTCCCATTAACAGTGAACTATGAAGAAAAATTATATGCGGCAGGGAAAATCCCAGGTGGATTCCTCAAACGTGAAGGACGTCCTGGAGAGAGTGCGATCTTGACTTCGCGTCTGATCGACCGTCCAATCCGTCCATTATTCCCGGACGGTTTCCGTCACGACGTTCAAGTGGCGACGACGGTTCTTTCGTCAGATGCTGACAATTCACCAGAAGTCGCTGCGATGATCGGGGCTTCGATTGCGCTTTCGATCTCGGATATTCCATTCGACGGTCCAATCGCAGGCGTGACGATCGGTCGCGTTGACGGAGAATTCGTCGTGAACCCGACTTCAGCGCAAATGGAAGTCAGCGACATCGACCTTCAAGTTGCCGGAACAAAACATGCCGTCAACATGGTTGAAGCAGGTGCGAAGGAAGTATCGGAACAAGCAATGCTTGAAGCGATCTTGCTCGGACACGATGTCATCAAGGAAATGATCGCGTTCCAAGAAGAAATCGTCGCACAAGTCGGTAAAGAGAAGTTCGAATATACGGTATCAAGCTTCGATGAGACAATCGTCAATCGCCTGAAAGCAGAAGCATTGGCAGAAGTCACACAAGCAGTTCAAGTCGAAGAAAAACAAGCACGTGACGTTGCCATCAACGAAGTCATCGCAAAATACATCGAGTTGTATGCAGCTGACGAGTCCGTCACAGCAGAACAATTGGCAGAAGTATCAGGCGTTCTCAACAAGTTCGTCAAAGACGAAGTCCGTCGCCTCATCACGGAAGACAAAGTTCGTCCAGATGGTCGTGGTCTTGCTGAGATCCGTCCACTTGATTCAGAAGTCGGTCTCTTACCACGTGCGCACGGTTCAGGTTTGTTCACACGCGGTCAGACACAAGTCTTGTCTGTTGCGACACTCGGTGTTGCAGCTGACGCTCAAATCATTGATGGACTTGGTCTGAAGGAAGAGAAACGTTTCATGCACCATTATAACTTCCCACCATTCTCAGTTGGGGAAGCACGTCCGATGCGTGCACCAGGTCGTCGTGAAATTGGTC